>CAZHUY010000110.1:0-15275 GCA_964535465.1 uncultured Myxococcales bacterium | reverse complement strand
GCCAGTCGCCTGCTGCGCGACACCGCCGTCCTCACCGAAGCGCAGCTCGCGCTCGAGCAGGCTCTGGGAAGCATCGGCGTGCGCTCGTCGGCGCCCCCGCTGGTGGCCGAGACCCTCGAATCGGAAAATGGCGCCGCCAACACCGCTGCCATCCAAGCCTTCGCCGATAGCGCCGGGCTCGCCCCCAGCGAGCGGCTTTTCCTCCGCCTCGCCTATGCCATGCGCCTGCTGGTCCTGGGCGGCGGCGTGAACCTCGCGCTGCAAGACGAGCTGACCAAGGAGCTGGAGGCCGTGCGCACCACTCTCGGAGACAACGTCGAGAAGGTGCAGTCCCTGCTGCGTACCCTGGATCATGTGCGCACGCACAACACGCCGACCCTGGACGCGTCCACGCTCGACCCTAACCTGCGCACCGTCCTGATCGAGGAAGGCTACCTTCCGCCCCTCAATGAATCGGCCGAGACCAGCCTGGCGCGCCACGGCGCCGAGTTGGCGCTGCTTTCGGCGGCCGACGCGAGTGAGCGGGTGGTGCGGCTCTTCCAGGAGATCGCCGGCCACGCCTTCCGGGGACTGGATGTGCTGCCCGCCGTCGCCAGCCGCTTGCGCGCGGCCGGTCAACAGGATGCCCTGCTGGCCCTGCGTGCGCGCGTGGCCGCCGCGCGCGGCAGCGACGAGTCCGCCAACCGCAACATGGTGGCGTTGACTGGCCTGCACATCGGACTCGACTGCGCGCTCGACCCCAACCACGATCCCATGACCGAGCTGGCTGGCCTGGTGTCGGTCGCCGCCCGTCTATCCGTCTGGGATCTCCCGCTCGGGGCGCGCGCCGTGCTCGCCGCGCTCGAGCCCCTCCCCATCCACGCACGCCGTCTGCACGCGGTTTCCCTGTACCGCCTGCTGCGCGAGCACAACGTGATTCGTCCCTGGTCCGGCCAACGCACCATCCGCGTGGACGAGATGCGCGTGCTCCTGCGCCTGGTGAATCTGCTGGCCGTGCCGGTGGATGAGCTACCCGAGGGTGAGCGGCTGTGCCGTACCGAATGGCGCGCGATGCGCGAGCGTATGCGCCTGGACCTAGCCTCCGCCCCACAGAGTTGAGAATGCAACTGCCAAGGTGAGACAAACCATGACCGCAACAACCGTCAGCGAAACCCGGGCCCAAGAAGCCCGCAAGCGAATCAATGGCCTGGTCGAGTCACTGGGCCGTTACCTCATAGGCCGCGACGAGGCCGTGCGCATGCTGGCCCTGGCCACCGCCGCGGGCGAGCCCATGCTGCTGCTCGGCCCGCCTGGCACGGCCAAGTCGGACCTGATCTTCAAGTTCGCGCAGGCCATCGGCGTGGCCAGCAACGACTACTTCGAATACATGATCACCGCGTTCACCGAACCGTCGGAGATTGTGGGGCCGGTGGACATCAATGCCTTGCGCCGGGATGGCGTCTACAAGCGCATCCTGGAAGGCAAGCTGGCCGACGCCAAGGTGGTGTTCCTGGACGAGATCTTCAATGGCAACAGCGCCATCTTGAACACGCTGCTGACCGTGATGAACGAGAAGAAGGTCTACGACGCGGGCAAGCCGCGCAAGTTGGACAAGCTGATCGGCTTCTTCGCGGCCACCAACCAGATCCCCGAGCGCGAGGAGCTGAACGCGCTCAAGGACCGCTTCGTCATCAAGGTCAAGCTAGAGCCCGTGCAGCAGCAGGACTTCGACGGCCTCATCGCCGCGGGTCTGCGCAACGAGCGCTGCCGTGCCACCGGTCAGACCCCCTGGGTGGATGGCAGCGTCGGCCCCGAGGACTTCGCGGCGGTGCGCAACTACGTGGCCGCCATCGCCCAGGCCGACACGGGCGACTTCCCGCGCTTCCCCGACAGCGTGCACCGCACCTTCCGTCGCATCGTCTTCGACCTGGACGCGCTCGGGGTGTCGCTCTCCGACCGCGAGGTCATCAAGCTGTACCGGCTGATCCTGCTGCACGGCTATCTCTTTCATGGCCGCTTGCCCGGCTCGATCCAACTGTCCGACCTGGTGGTCATGCGCTACGTGGCCGAGTCCGCCGCGCAGTTCTCGGTGGTTCGCAAGTGCGTGGACGACGCCATCGGCGGCGCCGGCCTCTAGCGCAGGCTGCACGTGATGCTGAGCCTCGCCCATCCCGAGCAGATTCGCCTTCACCTGGCGGCCTCGCGTGCCCTGGCCCAGGTGCGCCTGCTGCCCGCCGCCGCCCGCGACGCCTCGGCCATCAGCGACCACGACGTGCTGGTGGCCATGCGGGCCATCGTCAGCGACAGCACCCTGGCCAGCCACCCGCCCCTGGCCGCGGTGGCCGACATCCTGCGCATCCTCTTCCACCGCGACGAGGTGGTGCTGGCGCCGGGAGACAGCCAGATGGTGCGCGACTACCGCCTCAAGGTCGTGGTGCCCTGGCTACGCGACGACATCTCGCTGGAGGCGCTGGGCCCGGTGGCACGGGGTCGGCGCGGTCCCGCCCGTCTGCGTTTCCAGCGCTTCCTGGCCCGCGAGATCGGACGCGCGCTCCACGATCTGTGCCGCTTTCCCGTGCGCATCGAGCACCCGCGCCTGCCCGACGCCGCCGAGTTGGCCTCCTGCGGGCTCGACGCCTCGGCCCTGCAGCCGCAGTGCGAGGCCCTGCGCGCCCTGGCGACCGCCTGGAGCGAACGCGGCCGTCTCTTCTCCGACGAGCAGGTCTCCCTGCTGACCTATGTTCAAGACGAGGCCGACGTGGTCCCGCTGCGCGAGTACCACCTGATTCGCTCGCGGCTTCACCCGGTCGGTCTGCGCGCCGTGCAGCGCACACGCAACGCCCGCTACCGGCAACGCGAGGTGCGCGACGAGCGCAGCCCCGCCATGGGCGGCTACTCGGGCATCCGTTCGGGCGGCAGCCTGGAGGACATCAACGCCGTGCTGCCCTCCGAGCTGGCCCAGATGGAGACCGACCAGCCCCCGGACCTCTTCGACGTCAACCTGATGGAAAAGCGCCTGCTCTACTTCCGGCGCGACCAGCAGATCGACATCCGCCGCAAGCGCCGGTTCCACGTCGTGTTCTGGGCGCCCGAGCGCTTCGACTATCGCCCGAGCGTGGTGCCCGCGCGCTGGCCCTATCTCTTCCTGGGCGTGGTCTTCGACGTCGTCCGCTTCTTTCGCGACGAGCTCTCGGTCACCAACTGCCCCTTCTACTTCGTCTTCCACGGCAAGACCCCCGACCTGGATCGCTACCAGCGCCTCATCTCGGCCATCCGCGAGCAGGACTTCCGCGACGTGGACATTGGGTGCTCGGCCATCGTGGCCGGGCAGTTGCGCGAGCACCTCGCGTCGCTGCTCGACCGGGATGACGAGGAGCACCTGGTGCTGTGCCTCGCCGAGCGCGACACCCCGATCAAAGATGTGATCCCCGCCGAGATGGCCTTGCTGCAGGTCGAGTTCGCCACCGGGCCGGGCAATGACAGCGTCACCCTGGCCGAAGCGGACAACCGCCACGACTTCGCCATCACCGACGAGCAAAGTCTGGACGCGGAGCTCAATCGTTTTCGCAACCTGCTGGCCGTGAGCATGGCCGGCGCGCAAGCCCCGAGGAGAGCCTGAACATGCCCATCCTTCCCATTGCCGAATTGCCCAGCGCCATCGACGTGCGCGCGGCCATCGAGCCCTGCTACAGCCAAGATCTCGCGGAGATCGCGGCGGCCCTGCGCGCCCGTCAATCGGTGCTGGTGGAATGCGACAAGCTGCTGGCGGGCGAGCTGTTCCTGGCACTGCGCACGCGCTTTCCCAAATCGGGCGGCATCACCCTGTCGGCGGTTGACCATCGCCTGGACGATGGCGACGGCGCCATCACCGCCACCCTGAAGGAGTTCCGGCGGGTGGTGCGCGAGGGCGACGCACAAAGCAGCATCGTGGTGGTGCCCAACTTCGATCTGATGGTGTCGGCCGACCAGACCGGGCAACACGTCGATCTGACCACGCGCGAGGTGTTGGCGACCCTGTACGAGAATCCCGGTCTGTGCCTGCTGGCTTTCAAGGATCCCAACCTCTCGGTGCCCAAGGCCATTCTCGAGTTCTTTTCCCGTCGCATCGACATCGTGGGACTGGACCGCCGCCACCTGCGCCGTTTGGTCACCCAGGCCGAGGCCCGCCGCTTCGACCTCGAGACCTTCGATCCCTATCGTCTCTACAAGTACGTCTCGGGCCTCAACGTGGTGAAGCTGCGCCAGGTCCTCTCGGCCCTGACCGGCGACTCGTTCGCCGACAAGTCGCCCGGGCAGGCCTTCAGCTTTCTACGCAGGGCGACTCTGGACGCCAGCGAGGCCGACCTGCCCACCACGCGGTTGGACGACATCGGCGGCTATGACGGGGTCAAGGGGCTCCTGCGCAAGAACGTGCTGGACGTCCTGGGCGCCATCGAGAGATCCTCGGCGGTGCGCAGCGACGCCGAGCTGGAGCACATGGAGCGTCTGGTCCCGCGCACCATCCTGTTCACCGGCCCGCCCGGCACCGGCAAGACCATGTTCTGCAAGGCCCTGGCTTGCGAGCTGGACGCCACCGTCATCGTGGTCAACGGCCCCGAGCTGAAGAGCAAGTGGGTGGGCGAGTCGGAAGAGCGCATCCGCAAGATCTTCGCGCGCGCCCGTCGCTGCGCCCCGGCCATCGTGGTGTTTGACGAGATCGACAGCTTCGCCGGCAAGCGTGGGGGTGGACGTGCCGAGGGCGAGCCCCGGCAGGGCGTGGGCACCTCCTCCGACCACTCCATGCTCAACCAGTTGCTCACCGAGATGGACGGCTTCCGCAGCCACGAATCGGTGTTCGTCATCGCCACCACCAACTTCGCCTCCAGCCTGGACGATGCGCTCCGCAGCCGCATGCGCTACGAGATCGAGATCCCCTATCCCGACCGCCAGGACCGCGAGGCCATCATGCGCGTGTACGACAAGAAGTACGGCCTGTCGCTCACGCCCGAGGTCCTCGCCCGCCTGATCGAGGAGACGGAGACCTGGATCGACCCCTCGAACTTCTCGCGTTTCGCGGGACGCGACCTGGAGGCGCTGGCCTCTGCCCTGGCACGCGAGCGCCTGCTGGTGGCCACCGACAAGAGCGTCGGCGTCGACGTCACGCCCATCACCGAAGCCATGGTGGTGCGCCTGGTGGCCGAACGCATTCGCGCCAGCAAGCCGCTCATCTCCTTCGAGGACATCGGCGGCTACGACGAGGTCAAGGACAAGCTGCGCACCGAGATCCTGGAGACGCTGGACCTGGCCAAGAACATCCCCAAGGAGAAACGCCGCCAGGTCGAGCACATGGTGCCCAAGGGCGTGATCTTCGAGGGACCGCCCGGCACCGGCAAGACCATGTTCGCCAAGGCCCTGGCCCGCGAGCTGCACGCCACGGTCTCGGTGGTCAACGGCCCCGAGCTGAAGAGCATGTGGCACGGCGAATCCGAGCGCCGCGTGCGCGAGATCTTCGCCGAGGCCCGGCGCAACGCCCCCAGCGTGCTGGTGTTCGACGAGATCGACAGCATCGCGGGCAAGCGCGAGGCGGCCACCTTTGGCGTGGACCGCTCGATGGTCAACCAGTTGCTGACCGAGATGGACGGGTTCGGCAGCAACGAGCTGGTCTTCGTGGTGGCCACCACCAACTTCGCCGCCTCGCTCGATCAGGCCCTGCGCCGACCGGGCCGCTTCGAGTACGTCCTGCACATCGGCTACCCCGACGAAAAGGCGCGCACGGCCATCTTCGAGCTGTACAACCGCAAGTACGAACTGGGTCTCGACAGCAAGCTGCTCGAGCACCTGGTCTTTCGCACCAGCGGCTGGGTCGATCCGACCAGCGGCATCCGCTATTCGGGCGACCATCTGGAGGCCGTTTGCCGCGCCCTCTTCCGTCGGCGGCTGCGCGAACCCGACCATGTCCTGACCGTGGACGACTGCGACCAGGCCGTGGCCCAACGGACCAAGAAGCCGGTCAAGGTCACCGCGGGCGAGGAAGAGGTCATCGCCACCCACGAGGCCGGCCACGCGGTGGTGGCGCGCCACGCGGACGGCAGCATCCGGGTTCGCAAGATCAGCATCGCCTCCGAGTACGACGGCAGCCTGGGTTACGTCCTGCACGGCGAGCCCGAGCAACGCTACGTCCAAGACGAACGCATGCTGCGCGCCCAGATCGTCTGCCTGATGGGCGGCCGCATGGCCGAGCGTCTGGTCTTGGGCCGCGTGGCCAGCGGTGGCGCCAACGACATCGAAAAGGCCACCCTCATCGCCACCCACCTGGTGGCCCAGTTCGGCATGGACAAGGAGATCGGCCCGCGCACCGTCATGCACCCCATGGTGCACGGCCACGATGCCGTGGGCAGCGCCTCGCCCGAGCTGCTGGCCGCGGTCGAGCGTCGCGTGGGCGTGATGCTGGCCGAGGCCGAGGTCGAAGCGCAGCGCCTGCTGACCGAGAACCGGGCCGAGCTGGACGAGCTGCGACGGGAATTGCTGGAGAAGAAGGTCATCGAGTTCAAGGACTGATGCGGAGGCTGTTGCGACCCACCGAGGTGCTGCCGAGGTGACGAGTATCACTCGACGTGCCTTGAGCACGGAGCCTATGCTTGCGACATGAAGCCTGGGATGAGAGCGACCTTGTTGCTGTTTCTGGCGTGCGGTTTCTTGGGCTGCGGCGGATCCGTCAAGCCTAGCCACGGCACCGACGGAACAGGAGGCGCCACCAATACGGCGCACGGGGGAGCCGGTGGCGCGGGCTTGGCCGGCAGCTCGGGGATCGGCAACCTCGGAACTTCCGGGACGTCGTCAGGCGGGGCGAGCCTGGCCGGGCGGGGAGCGGGCCGGACCACCGGCGGCGCGTTCGGCACAGGCGGCGGCTCGCTTGCTGGAACCGGAGGCGGCCTGGTGGTCGGCGGCTCCGCGGGTGCTGGGGGATTGGGCAGCGTTGGTACGGCAGGGGCGCCCACCGCTGGTGCCAGCGGCGTCTCATCAAGCGGAAGTGGAGGTGGTCTGGCAAGCGGGGGCTCTACCGACATCCCGACCATCGCTGGTACTCGGACGGGCGGCACCAGTGGTGGGGCGACCGGCGGCGTTGGCACTGGCGGCTCTCGATCCGGTGGGACCGGCGCCGGCGGCGTTGCCTCGGGTGGCGCCACCGGAACGGGCGGCGCCGTGCTTCGGCTTGACCGCTCACGCATGGACTTTGGTTCGATCGCCTTGGGCACCACCAGCACCAGCACGTTCACCCTGACCAATGACGGCGGGACTGTTTCGGGCAGGCCCACCATCAACGTCGAGTCTCTGACGGCACCAGGGGGCACGGTGACCGCGACCGGGTGCGAGGCCGCCGTGGCGCCCGGAGCCTCGTGCGTGCTGACCATCAAGGCCACCCCGGCCAAGCTTGGATTGTTGCAGTCGTTCGTGAGGGTGACCGCGAATCCGGGCACGCCGGACACCAGCTCGAGCTCCCTCTCGATCTACGTGGTCGGCTCGGCGATCGGCTTTGCGCTCTCGCCTCAGTCGAACATCGTTCTCGGCGATGTGGCCCCGGGCGTGTCGGTCGAGCGAGACTTCACGATCACCGCGCTCATTGATCTCTCGGACCTGAAGGTTGCGGCGGGTGGCGAGAACCTGACCATCGAGCCAAGCTCCACGTGCACGGCGGTGCTTGGCAAGGGCGCCGCGTGTCTGGTCAACGTGAAGTTCGTCGCAGAGAGTATCGGCTGGAAAAGGGGCAGTCTGGGCGTCAGGGCCGGAGGCGACCTGGGGCAGTTCGCCGGTGTCGAGATCACGGCGAACGTGTCGAAAGCGAATGGCCTTTCCATCGCACCCAAGACGCCACCGGTTTATGCCTGCATCATCGAGCAGACGAGCGAGCCGGTCGTCTTCACCGTCACGAACGTGAGCGGCACACCGTCGGGCGAGATCATCTCGACCATCGTTGGTGAAAGCGCGAGAGACTTTCGCATCACCGGCACCGACTGCACGACGTTGGCCCTCACTCCCACCTGTACCGTCTCGGTCGCGTGCAGCCCGCCCATGAGCGCCCCCGCCGCCACCCGGCACGCCGTTCTGTCGGTCACGGACGGCGACACCCATCTGTCCGTTCCTCTGACCGCCGAAGTGAAGTTCTAGGGCGGCGCCGCTGGCCTGTTGGGAAGACGCTCGCTCAGGCTCGGCCGAGCCTGAGCCTGGTTCACCGAGATCGACCGTCCGCCCAGGTAGGCGACGAAGCGGCTATCGGGCGACAGCGTGGTGGCCGGCACCCAGACCTCGTCCTTGGCCGGTGAACCCAGGGTCTGGTCGGCATCCGGGGTCACGAAACGCAGGGCTGATCCCGAGGCCGACCAGCGCAAGGTTATGGCCGCGAGATCCTTGGGAAGCTCGCGTCTGGCAAAGGGTTGGTCAACCCGCTCCAGGTGCGCGGATTCCGCATGCCAAACGAAAAGATAGGTTTGCCCGTTCTTGTCCAGCACCGCCAGGGTGCGACCATCCGCCGGGTTCCAGGCGGCCCGCAGCGCCTTGGCCGGCAGCCTACGGCGATCGAGGTACGGTCGATCGGCGCTCAAGGAAAGGCGCACGCTCAACTCCTCGTGCCGGATCCGGCGCACCTCGGCCATGGCCGCTTGGTCTCCTGCGCGCGGAAGGTATGGGGCCAGCGCCATCTCGCGCAGGTAGGCCTGCTCGTCATTGACCGCCCCCGCGCCGGTCTCGTATTGCCGCGCCGAGGTTTCCAGATCACCATCGAGGAAATGCTGACCGGCTGACAGGACGTATATCAATCCCCATCCCGGTGAAAGCTCAGCCTCTCGCGCGTTGACCAATGCTCGCTCCATGAATTCCCTAGCCACGACGGCTTGACCGTCCTCACGGGACCATATCGCGCGCAATACGGCAGCCAGACTTCGCGTCCAAGGGCTGGCAGCCCTTTCGATGGCGCCGCTCCATCGCTCGAGCAAGGCCTCCCCCTCACTTCGTCGTCCCGTCCGCCACAACACCCGCGCGCGCGCCACATGAACGGCCAGCGCATCTCCATTTTCGGGGCCTCCCCGGACGGCGTAACCCTCGCTCAGCCAGGCGTCCATCTCCAAGGCCCTGTCGAACATTCCTGCGGATTCGTAACGTGTCCTTAGATCCCAACCCGTCGAGAGGGTCTTGTCGTGGCCCGGACCGAAGCTCGGGGCCCCGCGGTAGAGCGCGAGTTGTTCGCCACGCAGGCGCAGCCCGGTCGCGCGATCATCCTCCGCGTCGGCGAGGTCCACCAGCATGTCCAAGACATAGCCCTCTTCCAGAGGTGTGCGCCCGGCCAACGCGTGCCCAACCAGCAAAGCCCGCTCGCAAGTCTGCTTGGCCTGCTCGATGTGGCCGAGCACCAACTCGGCGGCGGCGATCTGTCGCGTAGCGAAGTTGGTGCTGCTACTCGACGGCCCCGTGGCCGCCAGCATGATGTCGTGGGCCTCCCGGGCCAAGGACAAGGCCCGCGCCGGGCTGTGCCAGCGAATCTGCCGACTGGCGTACAGCAACTCGTTCCCCACCACCGGATGCCGAGCCCCAAGCTCCGCGCGTGCCGCCGCAATCCCTCTCTCGCGCAGGGCCAGGCCCTCGTCCTCGCGCCGCAGCCGCGATCCTTCCAGGAAGTTCGCGTAGCTGCGCAGCACCAGCCACGGCTTCGGGTATGCCTCATCGACCGGCACCGGGCCTTCCACGGTCGCCAACGCCTCTCGGTAAAGCCCCTCGACCTCCTGATCGTTGGCGGCGTCGTTCTGCAGGCGCTCCGCCAGGTTGATCAAGGCGGTGCCCACCTTGCCGTGCGTGGCCGGGAAGGCGTTCTTGGCCTCGGTCACCGCCTGGCGCAGGTACGTCGCCGCCATGCTCGCCCAGCCCATCTTCCGGGCGAACAGCCCCACGTTGTTCAGCAGTGCCACGCGGGTCTCGACCTCGATGCGCGGCAAAGACTGGGCCAGCATCCGCTCGTAGCGTTCCTGACCGTCGCAAAGCCGGGCGTTTTGCCAGCATCGTTCGAGGAAGCTCTGACTGCTGTTGATCAGGATCTGGAACACCTGGAAGCGGGTCAGGTGGTCGGCCAGCAGTGCGTACTCCTCGATGGCCAGCAGATGCTCGGCGGCCTCGCGGTGAAAGCTCAGATGTTCCGTATCGCTGTAGACCTCGAAGACCCGGCGGTGGGCCGCGCGCAGTTGCTCCTCGCTGCAGGCCGCGCGGCAGGCCTCCGCCACCTCGCTGGTGGTGGGGACGAAAAACCCGCGTCGTATGCCCACCAACGGGTCCAGGCAAGAGACCGTAAAGCGCTCCAGCAGCTCGCCAAGGGCGTGCGGCGGAAGCCCATACTCGGCCACAGCGAGAAAGCCAGCATGCTCGGGCCTCGGGGCCCGCAAGGCCAACAGCTGGGCGCACACCGACGACACGCTCTCGTCGGGCGCGGGGGCGTGCCCGGTGTCCTTGGCCAGGCTCGCGGCGATCCGCAGGTGCTGGGGGTGTCCTCCGTGCTGCCATGCCAGCAGGGCCTCTTCCTGCGCGTCCTCCCTTCCCATGCTGGTGCGGATCAAGGCGCGCCGCTCCGGGGTCTCCAACGGCTGCACATCATGAATGCGCCAGCCGCGCGCGGCCAGGGCCTCGACCACGGGCCCGCGCGACGCCGCCACGATCAGGCGCATGGAGCCTGGAATCTCGAGCGGCAGAAACGACGCGTCGAACGAATCGCGCGAAATCACGAAATCGAGGCCGTCGACAAACAGATACAGCGTGCCGGATGCCAGCGAGACAACAGGCAAGGCAGGTCCGCCAGCCTCGTTTCGCGAGTGCAGAAAGCGATGTTCTAACTGATGCGCGAGCAGGAGATCCCGCATGCCGTCCTCGGCCGCCTGGGCCAGCCCCTCATCCATGGAATTGCGCGGCCTCTCCTCGGCCGACACCTCCACGCACAGACGATTCTCCTTCTCCAGGCTTTCCCGCACCATCTTCAACAGGTTGCTCTTGCCGCACCCCCGGCTACCGGTGATGACCAGGGGCGGCCCTTCACCGCGCAGGTATTCGACCAGATTGCGTGCTTCTTGTTCCTTCATGGCTCCCCTGGGAAGACGGGCGAACGGGTGTCGATCTTAGTCGGTCGCCTCGTCATTGGCTTGGGCAAGCTTGAGAGAGCGCCCACAACTCATGGCCGTGGGCCTTCACGAATCCGCCACAGCACCCGCGCGCTCCCTGGTCAAACGACCTAGCCCGAGCGTCGCCAGTAGCCTCAGCAGCAAATGCCCACCTGAATGTGACCAGAAGGCGGGCGCTTCGGGCTTCAGGCCTGGTGCTTGAACGGGGCCAGCTCGCGCGTGTTCGTGATGCTGGAGATGATCTGATTGGCCTTGTCGGGCGGCGAGCGTTTGGCGAGCGCCTCCAGCTTCGCGACCAGGTCGGCGCTGGCGAAGCTCTTCAGCCAACCGATGGCCGTGTAGATCGTGGAGGTGTTGTACTCCGTTTCCAGCTTCTCCAGGACGATGGGCAAGACTTTGGCGTCCACCCAGGTGCAGAGCAACTGGCAGATCTGCGGCCCGCCCGGACGACCGAGCTCAAGGAAGGGGAGCTGGCCGCGCAAATGGTCGGCATGCTGGCGGAGATCCCAAGTCTGCAGAAGGTCACAAACGGTTTGCGCCACGCCTGGCTCGTGTTCCATGGCATCGAGCAGGCGCGGAATGCCGTCCCGGTAGTCGTAGCGTTTGTAGAGATTGCCGATGTAGTTGACGAAGCGTGCATCAAGGTCGATGCGCTCCTCGGCGGTCTGCAGCACGAGCTTGCGATACTCGGGAGGGGTGGTGCGAACGAGCTGTTCGACAATCTCGTTGAGCGCGCTGCGATTGACCAAGGAAGCGTCGGTCGCCACCTGGGCGAAAAGGGAGAGGAAGTACATCCACTTCTGCTGGGGCAGAAGCGGCAGATTCGCCATCATGTCGAACTCGGCGCTGGCAATGGACATCTCGGGTTGCGTGGGCAACAGGTTGGCCGCCAACGCGAAAATCATGGGGACATACGGCTTCGCTTCCAGCCGGCGCACAGATTGAGACAGCAGGAGCACGCGGCGCCAGTGGGTCGTCAAATCCTTGGCCCGGTCAGCGAAAAGCAGACGCACCACCTCGGGGATCTCGCGGCCGCGTAGATTCTCGTACAGGGCGTTGGCCTCGGGGCGCACGTCTTGATCCGACGACCAAGAGGAGCCGGAGTGCGTCGGTTTCATCTTGGCGATGGCTTCTGTCACCGCGCGACGAGTGGCTTCGTCGGTGTCGCCGACGATGACGGATTCCAAGACCAGGCTGTCCCAGCACGCCTTCTCGTCGCTCTTGCTGACCAGCTCGACCACGAAACGCCAAACCCCTTCGCCATGCCTCTGCTCGAAGCCGACCGCGCCTTCTTTCGGCACTAGGCGCTGGCACTGCCCGTCCGGCATGGTCACCCGCACGACGTGATCGGCGGCGGCGTCGCGAAGGGCCAGATCGATACGGTATTCGATGGTGCCGCCTGGCGGACATGTGGCGAAGAGGGTCTGCATCCTAAACATGGGTCGAAGCTCCCTTTATGGTGAGAGTGGCGGCCAGGATTGTCGGCAGCGCCTGGCGGGAGGAGGATTGGCCCGGTGTGGGGGCGTTGTCGTCGGCGTGGGTACGCAGGACCGTGAGATGAGCACCCCGCAGACTCGGCTGCTGGCCCGCGGTCGGGATGGCATCCGTGCTGGGCTTGCTCAAGGGACGGCTGTCATGGCGCAGGACCGTGAGCCTGGCACCCAGCAGACTTGGCTGCCGGCCCGCAGTCCTGGCAGCGCTCGTGTTGGCCCCGGCGGAGGCGGACGCCGACGGCAGCGAGCGTAGGACATCGAGCCGAGCGCTGGCCAGGCTTGGGCGCGGCCCAGGCGAACGTGCGGGCGCGCTCGTGGTGCCCATGGGGACATGGACTGGCGCGACCGGCGCGGCGGAGGCCAGGCTGCCGGCCAGCGAGATGGCGTTCGAAACCGGGATGCGGGGTTGCGTCGTGGGTGCGGCGGACTGGGGAGCTACCGGCAGGGGTGGCACCGGTTGCGCTGCCTTTGCCGAAGCGCCCTGCGCGGGTCGGGGAACGGCCGCGGGAGCCGTGGGGGGCCGTTCGGGAGCCGCGGGGGGTGGTTCGGGAGCGGCAGCGGGCAACACCGGCTGGCTCATGTAGCGCAGGATCTTACGCACCGACGATTCCGCGTGGTCGTGCAAGTACTCCACCGCTTGATAGTTGGACAGCTCGCGCATTTGCGGCGGAAGAGACTGCATGCTGGTGGCCGAGGGAAAAGAGAAGCCTTCGACCATCACCGGGATGATGTTTTTTCCATGGGCCATG
The DNA here is from genome assembly GCA_964535465.1 of uncultured Myxococcales bacterium. Lineage (GTDB taxonomy): Bacteria > Myxococcota_A > Polyangia > Fen-1088 > Fen-1088 > Fen-1137. The sequence goes on along the minus strand of CAZHUY010000110.1, from coordinate 1,925 downwards.
GCGTGCAGGATCTCGCGGCGCAACCAGTCCTCAGGGTTCACGCAACGGTCAAGGCAGCCGGGGCTGAGAACCAGGATGAAGCTCGAAACCGATTCGATGATGCCGAGCAAGCGCTCGTCGAAGCGACCGGCGTCCAGCTCGTCCACGTCCAGGAAGAGCTTGCGCTCGGAAAGTTGCTCGATCATCAGGCGAATGACCCGGGCGTGGCTGCCGGCCGTGCGCCGATAGCTGATGAAAGCGTCGTAGGAGGCTGGGTGCTCGTCCAGCGCGGCGCCGTCCTTCGAACAGAAACGGGTGTCCTTGCTGTATGTGCGGCCGCAGACCGGGCAGGTGCGGCGATCCTTTGAATCGCTGCCCCCTAGGAAGCCGCGAACAGAGTTCCATATTCCCATGGACGTCGCGTGTTCTATCTCAGTTTGGGTCGCTAGGCATACAACATGGCGCCATGGGAAGACGCGCGAGCGGTATCAATCTTAGTCGCGCCTGAAGCGGAAGATCTGGAACCCTGCCCGCTTGAGCAGGCCGGGGATCACCTTGACCGCGTCCACGTCCCACTTTTGCACCTCGGGGTCGAGCTCGTCGAAGGGGACTAGGTAGGGCGTGATCTTGGCGGCGTTGTCCTTGACCGGACCCAGGCGCCAGCCGGCTCGCAGTTTCTCTTGGTTCCAGCGCTCGTGTTCCAGCCGGGCCATCTTGTCTAAATGGCCGTTCATGATTCCGGATCGCTACAGATCTCCGAGAAATCCAGGGTTCTCATGAAAACCCGGCTTTGGCCATCTGAAATGTGAATTCTCAGCAAGATGGCTGGTTTGGCGGTGTTCCAGAATCATGAACGGTGGTTTAGATCGTCGCTGGTGAAGGTGAACGGCTTCGCCTCTTGCCCGGCGGGCACTGGTTCGAAGCCGCAGCCGATGGCGCGCAGTTTGGCCGGGATGTCGTCCACCTGCTCGCGGTTCGATTCCTTGAGATCCGCGTCCAGCGTGTCCCAGGGCTGCATCTCGCGGGCATCGGCCGGGCGCTTGCCCTTCTGTTCTTCCAGGAAATTCTCGTGGGCCGCGCGACCCAGGGCCTCGCGCATGCTGCCCAGCAGGACGTCGCGCGCCACCAGGCGCAGGAAATCGTCGGCGTCCACGTGCAGGTCCAGCTGGTCGTGCGGGGGCAGCGCCGCTTGCTCGAAGGTGCGGCGACCGCCCAGGGTGCTCATGTCGATGATGGCTTCCATCGAACGCGCCCGGTGCTTGAAGGTCGGCGTCTTGATGAAGGCGCGCAGCACCCCGTCGTCCACGCGCACCGTCTTGTCTTCCAGGATGGGCCGACAGCGATCCTTGAACTCGAACATGGACCGCAGCACCAGCGCCCGGCGCAGCAGGTACACGTCGTTGTCGTCCTCGCCGCGGTTCAGATCCGCGATGTCGATGAAGCCGCGCAGCCGGCTGACGAAGTCGGGCCCCTTGCGCCGGGCAAAGGCCTGCACCTCGTCGGCCGAGGCGTCGCTGCGGGCGAAGAGGCGGAAGCGGTGGCTGGTCCCGCCCGCGAATACGAAGATGGCCTTGCCGATGGGGTGGTCGCTCTCGCCGTCCTTGAACTTCCCGTCCTGCATGGGCGCCAGAAAATACTTCAGCCAGCCCAGAGGCTCGCTGCCGAACGACGAATCGAACTCATCGAAGAACACCAGGGGCAGGCGCCCCATCAGCACCACGTCGCGCACCTTGTGCAGGGCGCGCACCAGATCCTCGGGCGACGAGAACTGCGAGACGTTGAACTCCAGCTTCTCGATCTCGCCGCCGCCAACCGCGCGGGCGACTTCGTTCACGCCGAACGACTTGCCCGCGCCTGGAGGCCCGAACACCGCCACCGACAAAGGCCGCGGCGGCTTGGGGTCGGCGATGTACTCCGAAAGAAGATTGCGGACCGCCCGGAAACCT
>CAZHUY010000109.1:0-19824 GCA_964535465.1 uncultured Myxococcales bacterium | reverse complement strand
AGGGCGGGCGCTGCGAGGCCTGCCAGGGCGACGGCATCGTGCGCATGGAGATGCATTTCCTGCCCGACGTGTACGTCAAGTGCGAAGCCTGCGACGGCCGGCGCTACAGCCGCGAGACGCTGGAGGTGAAATACCGCCAGGCCAGCATCGCCGACGTGCTCGACATGACGGTCAGCCAAGCCTGCGGCTTCCTCGAGAACATCCCCAAGCTGCGCCCCAAGCTGGAGACCCTGCGCGAGGTGGGCCTAGGCTACGTGACCCTGGGCCAGTCCGCCACCACCTTGTCAGGCGGCGAGGCCCAGCGTGTGAAGCTGGCGCGCGAGCTGGCCAAGAAGTCCACCGGCCGAACCGTGTACATCCTGGACGAGCCCACCACCGGCCTGCACTACGCCGACATCGAGCAACTGCTGCACGTGCTCTCGCGTTTGGTGGAAGCCGGCAACACCGTGATCGTCATCGAACACAACCTGGACGTGGTGAAGAACGCCGACTGGATCATCGACCTCGGCCCTGGGGGTGGCCCCCACGGCGGCCAAGTCGTGGCGGAAGGCACTCCCGACGAGGTCGCCAAGACCCAAGCGAGCTTCACTGGGCAGTTCTTGAAGAAGGTATTGTAGGCGAGGGCAGGGGAGCGTAGCCGGGGTCAGGCAAGAAAAGAGTTCGCGAAATTGTGGCGCGCCGTTTTCGCGCAGATTCTGCGTGTGTTTATTGTGACCAGGGATGTCGAGCGTGTTTGACGAGTCTGAGAGCTCGGGCTTAACCTTTTGTGGTTGCTACGCCGCTCTGTCCTTCCTTTCGCGCTGGTGGTTGCCTTCAGCTGGACGGCTGTTGCCGCCCAACCCGTGTCTGGCGACGCAACGGATGCGCAGGTCCTCGCCGTCGGCAAGGCTCACTTCGAGCTCGGTTCCGCGTATTTCCATGACGGCAAATTCCGCGAAGCCATCGTCGAATTCGAGGAGGCCTGGCGGCTGGCTGGGCGCCCCCACGTCCTCTACAACCTCGCGCTTTGCTACGAACGGCTCTACGAGCCCGAGAAAGTCGCGGAATACCTACGCCAGTATCTAAAACTCGAGCTGGCCGCCGACGAGCGCGAGGCCGTGAGCAAATGGCTTGAACGGACCGAGGCCGCGATGGCCGCTCGCAAACCGGCGGCCCTGCCGCCGACCACGCAAACCCTGCAGGAAACGCCTTCGCCGCCGAATCCCGCCACGCCTCAGGTCAAGGTGTCGCCGCCGCCGCCGCAGCCCCCTGGACGGCTCCGCCTGATGGGCGCCATCGGCGCAGGCAGTGTGGCACTTGTGGGTATCGCGGTGGGAACGGGCTTCGGCCTGCACGCCAAATCCAAGAACGACGCCTCGCAAGTCCATTGCAGCACGCTGCGGCTATGTGATCCCACTGGCGTGCAGTTGCGCAAGGACGCCGTTGTGGCAGCCGACATTTCAACCATCAGCTTCATCGTCGGCGCCAGCGCGGCCGCCGCCGGCTTGGTCCTCTGGCTGTGGCCCAGCCACGGTCAGGACGCGACCGACCAGCCCCACGTGGCCCTGACCCCGGTGATGGGAAAGGACGGCGGCAGCATCGTCGTGCGGGGACAATGGTGAGGCAACTCGCCCTCTGTCTCTTGCTGGCCTTTGCCGATACGGGCTGCCGGCAAATTCTCGGTATCAAGTCGGCCAGCCTACAACCGACCGATGCTGGTGCATCGGATGCGGCCTCTGCTGACGGTTTTTCATCGAACGAGCGAGGCGATCTTGCGGACGGCATCCGAGCCTTCGACGTTGGGTCGGACGCTGTCGAAGTCGGTACTGTGGGTGAGGACGGCCGGGCACGGGACACCGGATTGTCATCTGACGGGCAGGGCCCGGAGCGCGATGGACGCGAGGCGGGCGGGCGCCATGACCTGGCCCCGGATGGCCGAGACGAGCCCGATGCCCGCGTGGAGCCGGACGGGCGCGGTCCTGATCTCGCTGTGGCTGTCAGCGATGTTCCCGGCTTGGATACGCGCGCGCCGACGATAGACAGCCTGGCCGACCTGGCCACTGATGTCGCTGGCGATGGGATGAAGGCTGTGGATGGACCTGACGAGGTGCCAGATGCCGCGCTTCCGGACGTTGGAGGCGACAGCGCGGATCCCAACGTCCCGTTGGCCGCCATGTCGGTGCCGAGAGTCTCGCCCTTTGCGGTGCTGCTCTCTGATCGGCGCAGCGTTCTCGTGGGCTGCGGCTTTGGTGTCTTCGACTCGCAAGGCAACCGCCCTGCCTACAGCACCTACGAAGTCCTCGACACGGCGACTGATCAGTGGTCACCTCCTGTCGACATGGGCGTCATCGATGTCCCCGAGGGGCTGCTGCTCGAGGATGGACGCGTCTTCGTGTTGTCCAGGTTCTCCGATGTCGCGACGCTGATCGATGTCAGGCAACAAACGGCCAGAAGCACTCAGCTCATGGGGCAATCTCGGGGCGTGGCGGCCTCCGCTCTGCTGGCGAATGGCGATGTTCTGGTCACCGGCGGCGCCTCGACAGCCAGCGCGGAAGTCTATCACCCCGGCGGCAACTTCACCGCCGTGCCCATGATCGCTCGTCGCGCCTCCCACAGCGCGACGCGACTGCCGAACGGCGATGTCCTGGTGGCGGGTGGCGAGCCGTGCGACAGCTCGGGCAGCACCACCGAGATTTTTGACCACACGACGGGGACGTTCGTGGCAGGCCCGACCATGCCAGCGCGGTTTGGCCACAACGCCGTGCTGCTCGAGGATGGACGCGTTCTGCTAATCGGTGGCGATCAGTGCAACGGCGCGTGCGTGGCCACGGCCGTCATCTACGATCCCGAGAGCAACACCATGGTCACCAACCTGCCTGAGATGGTCAACGCTCGCGATCAAAGCAGCGCCGTGCTCCTTCTCGATGGGCGAGCCTTGGTTGTGGGTGGCGAGGAAAACAGCGGCGCCGCGATCTCCGGCGTGGAGGCCTATTCCCCGGCAGCCAACCAGTGGGCGCGCCTGACCCCGTTACCGCAACCCCGCAAGCAGGCTGGCATGGTCGCGCTCGATGACGGCAGCGTCGTGATCGTCGGTGGGATCGACGTCGCGTACACCGGGGATCACGGCGTGCCCTACGCCTCGGCGCTGCGTTTGTGGCCCTGATCACCAGGGCTTGAGGCCATCGCCGACGACGGAGTTCCCTGTCTTGGCGGCGTTCGGGCTGCTGGTCGCATTCTGTCCCGAGAGGCGACGGCCCGTCTTGAGGGGACCGAGTTTGCGTGCTTGGCGGGCGCTGGAGTCGGTCGGCGCAGCCTTATGGGCGGGTCGCGGCTGCACCTTCTCCAGCACGACCTGCAAGCGACGAAAGGGATCGCCAGCGGCTATCGTGAGGCTGGCGGTGAAGGGCAGGTACCCGGTTTTCGACACGACCACAGCGTGGGGCTGATCCACGCTGAGCGGGAAGCTTTGCCAGGCCGGGCCCTGCTTGACTCCGTCGATCTCGACCTCGGCCGAGGGCTCCGAACAGTCGAAGCTCAACCTGCCCACGGCGCGGGCCGGCGGCGCGCTGGCCGTTACGGGCGCCGTATCCAAAGAAGGCACTGACGGTGGCGCCGAGGGCAGGACGAACAGGGCGAGCGCACCGCCGACGAGGGCCAGCGCTGAGATGCCGATGGCGAGTCGTTTGCCACGCCCGTGCCAGCCTTGTCCCGCGGCTCGCCCCTGCACACCCGCCAGCACAGGGTCGGACAGCGTGGGCGCCACATGGGTTCTGGCGGGCTTTTGCAGCGCTCCGGACAGCTGGGACATGGTCTGATAGCGATCCTTCGGCGCCTTTGCCATGGCCCGCAACACGATGCGTGCCACGGCGGGGTCAATCTGACGCTCCTCCGGAAAGGGCGGAGGTGGTTCGTGGATGTGGGCATTGAGCATGTCCTGATAGTTGTCGCTGACGAAGGGCGGGCGCCCGGCCAGCATCTCGTAAGCGACAACGCCGAGCGAATAGATGTCCGTGCGATGATCGACGGCGAGGCTACGGCACTGCTCGGGTGACATGTACTGCGGAGTCCCCATGGCCACCCCCGGCCGGGTACGAGTCGAAATCCTGGTCCGCTCGCCCATCAGCTTGGCGATGCCAAAATCGAGCAGCTTCACAAAAGGGGTGGCGCCAGTCGCGAGGTAGACGTTGTCCGGTTTGAGGTCGCGGTGGACGATGTCGTGGGCGTGCGCGGCCGCCAAGGCATCGCACATTTGCACCAGGATGGGCAGCGCCTCGTCGAAGGACAGGGCCTTGACCCGCGCCAACCGCGCCGACAGGGTCTCGCCGGCGAGAAACTCCATGACAAAGTAGTGGCGTCCGTCGGAGAGCTGCCCGAACGAGAAGATGTCGACGATGTTGCGATGCCCGATTTGGTTCACGGCACGCGCTTCCGTCACGAAACGCCGAACGGCATCCGGGCTGTGTGCCATCCCGGGGGCCAGGATCTTGATGGCGACCCGTTTGCCTATGACGGGATGAATGCCGGCGAAGACCATGCCCATGCCACCCTCGCCCAGCTTGCCAGTCACCTGGTATTCGCCGACTTGAGTGCCCGGCGCCAGCTCGCCAGAATCCACGACGATGTCTCGCAGCTCGACCTCCGCACCAGTCGTCTCGACCAGGGATACGCCATCGTGCGGACAAACCGTCGCGCCCGTCGAGGCGTTGCTACCGCATTTAGGGCAGGTCGGCACCCAGCAAGTCTCCATGCAGAGGAGAAGCATCAATCATCCACCAACCAAAATGACTGGTCAACCGGCCCGGCAGACACGACCGCGGCGAATTCGGGCCGGATCACACCGATCGAATGCCCGGCCGCGAGCCCATTGCAGCTGGCCCGGCGGTTGCCTTGTTCCTGCTCCTTCTATCAAGAACCGCGCGCCGCGGCCTTTCTAGGAGCAGCCAAGGGCCCCCATATGTTGAGCTGAGGCCACTCGAGGGCGGGCCTCAGCTCATGAGGAACGGACCATGGTTCAACTTGCGAACTAGCTATGACGAGTGAGCAACGAAACCATCCTGGCACCCAGGCTGGTCCCTCCCAGCAACTCGGCAGAGCCAAGCGCCAAGGACCCCGCCAACACCAGGATCAAGGTGGTGACTGGTGTCCCCACGCCTGCCAGAGCCATGATGCCCAGAACCACCGCGCCCAATCCGGTGAACACCTCGGCCCCCGTCGATGCTCGTGCGACCTCCTCGACTATCTTGCTTTCCGATCCGGGCGTACCTCGGCTCATGTACTCCAACGCCCAAGACCGGGCCGTGGCCCCGGCTCCCAATAACATCGCGCCTCCCAGTGCGATGATGGCTGCACCCAACAAGGGCAAAGGAGCCGTTGAGGTCAGCGAAATGATACCCAAGACCAGACCGGCGCCACCTCCCAGCGCCTGCACACTCGAGCTGCCCAGCATGGCAGGCCGCTCTCCAGACTGACTGCTGAGCAAAGCGCTGTACTCTGTCAACAAGCCCGCGCCCTCCAGCAGCAAGCCTCCCCCGATCACAATGACCGCGATTCCAGCCATCCAGAACGGCAGAACTCCGACCAAACCAAGGATGGGAAGCACGACGCCTGCAGCGCCCGCCAGGGCCTCCGCAGTTGACGCTCCTGCCACCACGCGTTCGACCTTCTTTTGCCTTCCGGCGACCGCCTCTCCTCCTGTACTTATTGCCATTCCCTACCTCCTCATTTTGTTGTGGAACCGGCAGATGGAGGATTCCAGGTCAATCGCCTTGCCCACGATGTCGACATGGTGGGTCTCGTGACCAACAAAGGCGGGTTCTGGGGTTCGGCCAAGGCGTCCACAGTCACGGACCCTGGCCGAACCCGCTGCTCGCCAAGCTGCTGACAGCCGCCACCACTGGTGTCGAGCCGGCCGGTTGCGCCAGGCATCGCGTGCGTCCTGCGACTCTCCCCCCACGATGCAAGTCGTGTCACCCTCTCGGTCGCAACCATCGACACCGACCTAGGTGCCGAGCGCCCGAACCGGGCGACCTTCGATATAGCCACGGTAACCCAGGGGGGCGAATTGGAAGCGGGGCGCGTCGTTGTCCGCCCAGGCGAAGCCGTAGGTCTCGGGCTTGTAGGCGTTCATGCAGTCCCAGAGCGAGGTGATGGCCTGGGAAAAGTCCTTGTCGTCGAAGGGTGGGCCCTGAAAGACCATCATCTTGCACGCGGCCAGGTCGATGACGTCGCACCCGGCCGGGATCTCGCCTGAGTAGCTCGCCGGCATCTCCACCCCCTGAACGTAAGGGGAGGTTCCAGGCTTCTGCATGCCCGGGGGAAGCCACAAGCCCATGGGCTCCTGCAAGGCTCCTTCGATGCGGCCCAGGTCCTCCCACACCTCGCACCCGACCTCTTCGCAATACTCGAAGTAGTGTTTGGCCTTGCGGCCCCGGCGCACGAGCAGCTTGCGAGCAGGCCGGTCGATGACCTGGACGAAGACGGTGGCCAGCGGTTGTGACTTGGTTTGCTGAGGCATGGGGGCATCTCCTTTCTGTCGTTCGCGGTAGGAATCCCGCGCGGCGGCCGGGACGAAGAGACTGAGATGGGGCATCTCCCGGCGGAACTGCGAGGGCGTCAGGCCGAAATGCCGAGAAAAGGCCCGCGTGAAACCGTCGTGGGAGTCGAAGAGGAAGTCGAAGGCCACGTCGATGACGCGTGCGGATCCATGCCCGAGGCATGCGGCAGCCGCCTACAACCGGCGCAGGCGGATGTATTCGAAGGGCGCCTTGCCGGTGCATTCCTTGAACACCCGCGCGGCGTACCAGGGTGAATAGCGAGCGCTCCGCGCCAGGGCGGTCAAGGTTATCCGCTCCTTGAGATGGGACTCTATGAAGTCCTGCATCCGCTGAACCGCTTTGAGTTTTTCCCATTCGCTCACGTGTTTCCTTATGCCTCCACGCCAGCTTGCTTTCTCGACCCCCCTTGCGAAAACGTCCAGCCTGGTCGGTGAAGTGCTTGGCGGACGCCCCCCTCGGCTCTTTACGAATCCCGCCATCGATGCTTATGCTCCCCCTCCGCGAACGTTCTTCGGACATTTCTAATAGAAGCTTCGGATCTCCTTCCGGCCAATCGCCGTGCAGGAGCGGAGCGAGACCGGACGAGCGCGTCTTTCACGATAGCCAATAACGCATGAACACTAGAGCCCGGTTCCGCCGGCCTTTCGGCCTTTGCGGAGCCCGGTAAAAGAGGAGAAAGTCATGACAGGCAATACCCGCCCGGAGAAGATGGAACGAATTACCACGACCAACCTCGCGAATAGCTTCATCGAGGAACAGTGCGCCGCGCTCAGGAAACAGATCGGCACAAAGAAGGTGCTGCTCGCGCTCTCGGGAGGGGTCGATTCTTCGGTCGTCGCGGCGCTTCTCATCAAGGCGGTCGGCAAACAGCTCGTGTGCGTCCACGTGAACCACGGCCTCATGCGCAAGGGAGAGCCGGAACAGGTAATAGCGGTGTTCCGCGATGCGATGAAGGCGAACCTCGTCTACGTCGACGCGGTGGAACGCTTCCTCGGCAAGCTCGACGGCGTATCCGAATCCGAGCGGAAACGGAAGATCATCGGTGCCGAGTTCATCCGCGTGTTCGAGGAAGAAGCCCGCAAACTCGACCGCATCGAATTCCTCGCCCAAGGCACGATCTACCCGGATATCCTGGAGAGCGGCCCCGTCAAGGCCCACCACAACGTCGGTGGGCTTCCCGAGGATCTGCGGTTCGAGCTCGTGGAGCCGCTGAAGTTCCTCTATAAGGACGAGGTCCGCGTCGTAGGCAAGGCCCTGGGCCTGCCGGACGGGATGGTCAACCGCCAGCCGTTCCCCGGCCCCGGGCTCGGCGTCCGCTGCCTCGGCGCAATCACTGCGGACAGACTCGAGGCGGTGCGCGAATCGGACGCCATCCTCAGGGAGGAGTTCGAAAAACACGGTCTCGCGGACAAGGTCTGGCAGTACTTCACCGTCGTGCCTGATTTCAAGTCCACCGGAGTGCGAGACGGGAAGCGGAGCTTCGATTGGCCCGTGATCATTCGCGCCGTCAACACGCGCGACGCGATGACCGCCACGGTCGAGGAACTCCCGTACGCGTTGCTCGGACGCCTCACGGCCCGTATGACCGCAGAGGTCCCCGGCGTGAACCGCGTGCTGTACGATCTGACGCCCAAGCCCTCGGGCACCATCGAGTGGGAGTAGACAGCAGCCCCTGGCCCGCCTAGCTCAGGATGAGGCGAAGACGATCCGTGGCTCGGGATCCGTCGGCCAAGGGCTGGTGAATCAAGCGGGCAAGCCCGGCTCTTCCGGGTTGGCTTCGCTCTCGGACGTGTCCATTCCGCTGCCGACGGTTCCGCCGTCCAGCGGATCGGGCGCGGCATCCGGAACAGTATCGGGGCCGAATTCCCGGTAATCAGAACAGCAAGAACTGACCCGCACGCCGTGTTCGCGCGGCCCGGCGTGTGAGGTTGGCACGCGCCAGGGCCCCTCTTAGTGCGTGCAATGCCCAAGCTGCCGTGTTCTCATGCCCCCCAGAAAGGAGCGATCACCATGGGTCTACTTGACGGCATTCTAGGAAAAGTCGCGGAGCAGGGGTTGGGTAGCCTTCTCGGCCAGAACTCGCAGCACGCCGGGCTCGTTCGCATCCTGCTCGGCATGCTGACTTCGGGCCAAGGTGGAGGCCTCTCGGACTTGCTGGGAAAGCTGAAGGCCGGCGGCCTCGGCGACGCGGTGGGAAGCTGGATCTCCAAGGGCGCCAACCTACCGGTCACCGGAGAGCAGTTGCAGGGCGCCGTGCCCGACTTGGTTTCCCAGCTCGCGGCGAAGGCCGGAATGGATACCGGCCAGGCGTCGCAGGGGCTGGCGCAAGTCCTGCCGGGCATCATCGACAAGCTCACACCGGACGGGGCCCTGCCCGAAGGCAACAGCTTGCAGAGCAGCTTGAGCGGTCTGGCCGGGATGTTCTTCGGCAAGAGCAAGTAGCCGGGCCTCCCGACAGCCACCACGTTTCGCGCGCACCCTAGTCAGTTGTTCTTGAACGAGGAGTAAGTTCTATGGCGAAGAAGATCACCAGGGTCGACGGCGGAGAAGCCGCGACCACGTCGGAGCCGGCCACACCGTTCGTCCCCAACGAGCAGAGCAAAGCCAAAGCACGCCAGTTTCGCATCATCGCCGTGCTCGCCTGGCTGGTGGCGATTGGCTTCGAAATCGGCGCGATTCTCCTGTTGCGGAAGCCCCCCATCAGCACCACCTGGCTCATCGTCCTGATCGTGGCGGATCTGATCTCGGTGGTGGCTGGCTCGCTGCTGTGGAAAGCCTCGAACCGGCTCGATCCTGCGTCGCGAGCGGACGGGGTCAGGTTCTTCGTGCAGAACCAGCTCGGCGCCATCATGGCAGTGGTCGCCTTCTTGCCGCTGGTCATTCTCATCTTCACCAACAAGAACATGAGCGGCAAGCAGAAGGGCATTGTCGGCACCATCGCGGTGGCCGCGCTGGTCATCGCGGGGTTCACGGGCGCCGACTTCTCCCCGCCTTCCATCGAGCAGTACACCGAGCAGACCAAGCAGGTCGAGGCCCTCAACAACGGTCGGAACCACGTCTACTGGACCAAGTCGGGAAAGAGCTATCACCTCTATCAGGACTGCTCGTACATCAACACGGATCGTACGGTGGAGATCTTCCAGGGCACGGTCGCGCAGGCGAGGCAGCTCAAGAACATCACCGATCTCTGCGATCGGTGCGCCGGCAGAGCGGAAAAGGCGAAGAAGCTGCCGATCCCATAGCCCAGCTCTGCAGCGCTTCGACGGACCTCCCGATCCCCACGACTACAGCAAGGGCGCCTCGGCCCGCATGGCCAGGCGCCCGCCGCCATCTTTTCGGGCTATCCACAGACGCCGGCGGCGACACAGGTCTTTCCGGGATCACAAATGACGCTTCCACATTGGCAGCGGCCATTGTTGCAGGTTCCGCCCTGACAGGCTTTGTCGTTGCGGCACTGGCAGATGCCACCCAGACAGAAGAACTGCCGGTTGGGGCAGGCTCTTCCGCAGGCGCCACAGTGTTCAGGTTGTAGCATGAGATCAACGCAACCCGAGCCCTGACAGCACGACCAGCCCGGCAGGCAGGTTTGGTAGCCATCACAAGAGCAGGTCGAGTTCCCGGTCGCGTCGCTGTTACAGATCTCGCCCGGCACGCAGGTCTGCCCCCCGCACACGCACAGGCCAGTCGAGGCCGCGCAAGCCGAGCCGGTTGCACCACACAGAGAATCGTTTCCCGCGCAGTCGCAAACGCCGGGAGTGACATTGCCGCACCCCAGGCCGGATCCGGACGCGCGACAGGTCGATGAACAAGAACCACAGTGCGAGGGATCGGTGCGCGTGTCCACACAGACACCGTTGCACATCGTCAGCCCGGCCGCGCAGGGCGACGGAAGGTCGGTGGTGGCGGAGCCATCCGAGAGCACGGTGACCGAACCGTCCGGCTTTTTCATGGTCGAGACGAAGGCGTCAGGCCCCAGCGGGGCCTCGGACTGCCGAGACGAAGCGTCGAAGGCCGGGCCAGGCAACTGGCATTGCCAGGTCTTCTCGTCGCACACATAGCCATCCGCGCAGCGGCCCGCGCTGTTGCATTCCCCGCGGCGCAGGTAGTCGGAAACGTCGCCCCTCGCGCATGCCAGAACCCCAAGAGCCAGCACGAGGGCGTAGCGAGGACCGTGCCCGCATCCGAGGGGTTTCCACTTGGGCATCACCAAACCCCCTGCATGACGATTTGGGTGCCTCGCACGTCGACGCGCGCCTGAACGCCACTCGGGCTGGCGGCTGGCGTGCGCAAGTCGAGCACGAGCAGCGTCACCCCCAGCGCGCTCAGGCCCGCGCCCACGCCTGCGAAGACCCGCGCCACGGTTTGCCGCTGGTTCATGGCGTCGTAGGCGGCCACACGGTCGAGTTGGACAGGCTCGTCGCGCACTTGTCGCTCGCTCCGGCGACTGAGCAGCTCGAACACCAAGGCTGTCCCCAGCGCGCCGACTCCCGCCCCAAGCGTTGCGTAAGTCCAGACGGAGACTCGATGTCCACGGGACGGAGCATCCTCGCCGGTGGGCAAGGGGATCTCGGCCTCGGGCACGGTCGGCGCGAGGGCAACAGGTGCCAGGGGCGTGGCGGGAGGGATCGGCCGCTGCAAGACGAAGGCCTGATCCTCAGTCTCTTGGCCAACGCGAACGGTGGATTCCAGGTCGTCGAATCCCGCGAGCGTCAGTCGCAGGATGTGCTCGCCGAGCGGCAGCTCGCCCACCCAAGGGGTCTGGCCGCGCGCGACGCCGTTCACGGTCAGCTCCGCTCCCGGCGGGGTGCTGGTCACGGAGAGCACCTGGACCCCGCGATCCTTCAAGTCCGCTTCCAGGGCCTGGATACGTCGTTCGACCTCGGGAATATCTCCGGTCTTGGGATTTCGCGCGCGATACTCGCGGTAGCGGCGAAGAGCACAAGCCACGTCGTGGAGACGGTCACAGGTACGTGCGAGATTGAATACGAAGGCCGGACTATCGAAGATGGCCAAGGCTTGCTGGAAGCTCACGAGAGCTTCGTCGTAGCGAGCCTGCCGATAGAGAGCCACGCCCGCATCGAAGAACACGCGAGCATGGCGACGTGCCTCGGCGTCGGTGGCACGAGAGCCGGATGCTGGAGGGGTCGAGACTTCGGCGGGCGCTTGCGCCTGGGGCGTGACCGGCTGGGCATGGGCCCTTGGTGGAAACGCGCCCCACGCGAGAACGCCTAAGCACAAGCCGGGGATGAAGGATCTCTTTCTCATCAAAAATCCGTCTTGATGTCGTCAGGGATCGCGGTGGAGGCGCCCGGGCTCGTGACGGCCTCGGGCGAGGGAATGGACGCATCTGGCGCAGTCCGAACGCGCCTGGTCGCCTTGGCGCCAGACGAGGCAGAGCGGCGATGGACGACCTCTCCCTTCTCTGCCTGGCCTCTCGGTTGAAGCGCCGCGGCCGTCGAAAAGTCCAGCTCCGTGGACGGCGGCTTGGCTTGCGACGGTGTGGGTGGGGCAGGTAGGGGCACAATCTCGACGTGCCGGCGAACGCTGGTCAAAGGGGCCTGAGGCGGGCCGTCGCCGATGGGGGCACGCGCGCTTGGCCACAAGAGGAAGATCAACGCCGCTCCCAGCGCCGCAACCGCCACGCCGATGAGTATCAGCTTCCACGCCGGCTGGCGGGAGAACCATGCAATCTTGGCGGTGTCGCGCATGGACCCTGGCGCGGCGGGCTTTGTACCGTCGCTGTTCGATGAAGCCTTGCCGCTGGCCTCTGTCGGCGAGCTCAGCCAAATGGCGCGCAGCGAGCCGTTGCTCACGTCTACGTCGACACCTCGCCGAAGCAACCATTTGGCCAAGGCTTGGCCCAGCTGGCGCATGTTGTGCCAGCGTTCTTGCGGCAGCTTGCGCAGCCCCTTGTCGACGATCGACCACAGCTCCTCCTCGGACACGCCGTGCGTGGAGAAGGGAGGCGCCGGCTGTTCGATAATCTCGCGCTGCAGGCGAGGAAAGTTGCTGGCGACAAACGGGAGTTGTCCGGTGACCGCCTCGTAGAGCAGCACGGAGAACGACCAGATGTCGCCCCTGAAGGTCACATCCTCCCCCTGTGCCTGCTCGGGCGGCATGAAGGCGGGGGTTCCGATGGTCATGCCTTCCTGGGTGAGGCGGTGGGACAGATCCTGCCAAGACAGCGCCACTCCGAAATCCAGCAGGATCGGTCGAGGTGGAGCTCCTTGCTGGTCGGCCAGAAAGATGTTCTCCGGCTTCAAGTCACGATGAACGAAGCCCGCCTCGTGGGCGGCCGCAAGCGCGTGTGCCACGGGCAGCAGGCTCCTCACCGCCAGGACGGGATCCATGCGCTCGGGGCCGGAGATGGCCTGGCCGAACGATCTCCCGCGCAGCAGTTCCATGACCAGGAAAGGCCTGCCATCCTCCATGTGCCCGATATCGAAGACCCGCACGATGTTGGGGTGGCCCAGCCGCGCAACCGCGCGCGCCTCTCTCAGAAGTCGATCGGCGAGCTCGCGCTGAGGCAAGTCGGAGCGGAGCAGCTTGATGGCCACATCGACATCGAGGGCGAGGTTATGGGCCTCCCAGACCGAGCCCATGCCACCATGCCCCAGCTCTCGCACAAGACGGTACTTGGAGTCGAGGATGACGTTCGCAACCAGGTTGACCACCACGGGCGAGGTCGCCGGAGCTGATGATGAGTCTATTCTCCCGGAAGCGCTCATGAGACGGAAAGAGCCCCAGAAGGAGCCCTGGTAAAAGGGTACTCTTGCCACAATTTGTCGGCAAGATTGCACCGCGCATCGTGCCAGGGGCGCCCAAGGTCCGGGTGATGGTATGCTCCAGCAATCGAAGCTCGCGAGGTCCCCATGATCAGAACCACGCTCTTCCTCTCCATGGCCGCCGTGCTGTCGGCACTGGCCGCCGCACCCGCCCTGGCGGACGTGCCCCCACCCCCGGACTACGTCGAGAGCTGCACGGTCGCCAAACAAGAGTCCGCCACCACCGAGTGCCTGGCCTGCGCTGCCTACTATGGGGCGACCACGCGCTGCCAAACCATGCTGGCATCGTATTGCTACAGCAAGGTGTGCAACACGCGAGGGGCCTCGGCGTGGACGGAGGTCCACTGCCGCCACAAGGATGCGAGGATGCCGGTGGTTCCCACCGAGATCACCAGCGTGCTCTCCTCGTCGAGCACGCCGCCGCCAGCGGTGACCAACACGGAAACCTGCCCAGTCGACCCGGCACCCACCGGCAGCGCCACCGCGACCAGCACCGACCTCTCGACGGATTCCGCCGCGAAAAGCGACTCGGGGTGCAACCTGAGCGCGGGACGCGCCGTTCATTCGCTGGGACCGTGGACCGTCGTGCTCGCCGGTCTGTTGCTCGTATCCCTGCGCCGGCGCCGACGATAGATCGGCCCGTGCCTTCCCGAGCCCAGTTGTAGCGTTGGCGCGGACACCGCAACTGGCGCTAGCGATGGACGAGGCGCAAGAGGAGCAGCAGAACGACCGCGCCGCCCACGCTGATGAGGGCGCTCAGGGTGCGACCCATGGGCTTCTGTCCAGAGAGGAGGCCGATCTTCTTGGCAATCCAGTGTCCTCCGAAGGAGCCGGCGACACCGACCAGGCCGGTTAGCCAGAACCCGATGTGGTCGTGGCCGGGAAGCGCGAGGCGGGCCAGGACACCGGTAATGACACCCAGAATGAACGTCCAGATTAGGTTGAACATCGTGAGCCTCCTTACAGGGGGTGAACTGTAACACAAGACTCACGCGGCGGAGGAAGGGATGGCCGAGCCGTGCAATCCGTCGCTTGACAGCGGCGTGAGATTGCCGAGGATGCCACCATGTCGACCTCTAGCCACTGGCTTGTCGCTCTCTCACTTGGACTCCTGCTTGGCGCGTGCAAGAAAGAGCCGACGCGATGGGATCAGGCCACGACCGCGCAGGCGCCGGCGGCCGCCGCGCAAGCCCCCGCGCTGAAGGCGGGCTCCGCCTTCAACGTCCTGTTCCCCGCCGATGGCACCGAGGGATACAAGCGCGTGTTCACGCAGGAGAAGCCGGGGTTCGCCGAGTGCAAGTTGCAGAAGGACGGCAAGGACGTCGCCACGCTCTCCATCAACGATCTCGCGGCGGATGCGGCTGGCCTCAAGAAGTTCGCTGGCGCCACCGACTCGGTGAACGGCAGCCCCCTCGTGACCGTTGGCAAGAACCAATCGGCCTTGCTCGTCAGCAACCGCTTCCAGGTCAAGGTGTCGAGCCAGTCCCTGGACGCCGCTGCTCGCAAACCCCTGTTCTCGAAGTTCAACCTCGCCGGCTTCGCCGGCCTGTGACCCCCCACGGGAGTTCCTTCATGAGCGATCAACCCCTGCACCGTGTCCTCGAGCAGCTTCCCGAATCGAGCCTCACCACGCGCCTGCTGGGCGCGCTCGACACCATCGTCCCCGGCCAGTGGACCAACATCCGCAACTTCGAGCAGATGATCAAGTCGGTCACCGGCGAAGAAGACCAGGCCCTGATCCAGCAGATCGGCGAGCGCGCCATCCAGCTCTACAGCGATCCCGAGCAAGGCTACCAACGCGCGGTGCAGATCTTCCGCCTCATCGACCACGCGGGTGGGATCGCGGGCGTGGCCTCGCTGGCGAACAAGCTCGGGAACTCGTACGACTTCCTCGGTTTCCTCAGCAAGATCACGCCCAAGGCCGACACCACGCAGACCATCGATGCCGCGGTCAAGTTCGTCGGCGAGATGGCCGCCTTCTGCTACACCAACGGTCTTCCCGGCGACAGCGTCGGCGACTTCGTCTCCGCGCTGGTCAACTACGAGAAGGAAGACGCCATTCGTTTCGCCGCCTGGGTGGCCTGTGACCTCGTCCTCCCCCTCGGACCCGATTTTCTCGCCAAGGTCATGGGTGGCCTGTCGAACCTCACCAGCAAACAGCTCGGCGAGAACAGCCGCTTCGCCAAAATCGCCAGCCTCTTGCCGGGCGCGAACGTGGATGCCAAACGCGAGCTCATCCTCGGCAACCTCCAGGCCTCGAAGACACACGTCGAGTCTTTCGTGGCGGCCAAGGGGATCACCCAGCAGAACGTCTTCCAGCGCATCAAGGGCGTGGTCGAAGTCGGCGACAACAAGCTCGATTACGTGGCGGCGGCGCTCGACCTGGGAACGAGCGTCTTCGAACACACCGGCATCCAGACCGTGACCCGTCGCCTGATTTCTCGCGCCTACGGCGAGATCTGATTCCGCGACGCAATCGGATTGCCGGAAATCGCAAAGGGAGGCATCGTTTCTATCACTTTTCAAGTGGGGGCACGTTCGGCGGGCGAGCCTGCCCCAGAGCCAACACACCGTGCACAGGAGGCACCATGACGCAGGATCCTGATTTCTCCGACGTGACAGGAGGAGCATCCTCCACCGCCTCGCAGGAGTACACCGTCGTCAGCGGAGACACCCTCTCCAAGATCGCCAAGCGGTTCTACGGCGACGCCAAGCTCTGGCGGATGATCCACGAGGCCAACAAAGAGCTCATCAAGAATCCAGACCTGATCAAGGTCGGCTGGACCCTCACCATTCCCCCCAAGCCCTGAAAACGGAGGACCCATGCGAATCAAGTACCTACTACCGTTCATGCTCTTTTCCTTCGCGTGCAAGAAGGAGCCGCCGCCTCCGCCCCCCCCGCCGCCGGCTCCTGCCGTCGCCCCCGCACCGGCGCCGGCTCCCGTGCCACCGCCCGTGGTGTTCTCCGTGAAGTCCGTGACGCTCGGCAAAGCCATTGGCGCCGACAAGAAGGTCACGGAGGCTGCGGACGCTTTCGGGGTCAAGGACACCATCTACGCCAGCGTCGAAACGGTTGGCAGCGCGGCCAAGGCCAAGCTGGAGGCGAAATGGACCTTCACGGGCGCCAAGGGGCCGGTGTCCGTCAACGAGAACGCCCTGGAGCTTGCGGGGCTGAGCGGCCCCACGACAAACGAGTTCCACATCGCCAAGAAGACAGGCTGGCCCAAGGGGGCCTACCAGGTGGAGATCCTGCTCGATGGCGCGAGCGCCATGAAGAAGGAATTCACCGTCAAGTAGCTCGAGCGCCGAGCGGGATCGCCCCGGCGGTCCCGCCGGTTTTCCACGAAGCAGAGTGATCGAGTTCCAGAAAGGAGTGTCCCATGTCCATTGCTCGCATTACCGAGATCTCGTCGACTTCTCCTAAGAGCTTCGAAGACGCCGTCGCCCGCGGCGTAGCCCGCGCCACGAAGACCCTGAAGAACGTCACCAGCGCCTGGGTCGCCGACCAAGAAGTGGCTATCTCGAAGGGCAAGATTTCCGAGTACAAGGTTCGTCTCAAGGTGACCTTCGTACTCGCCAAGTAGGAGCCGACGCTCCTGCTCGTCAACCGGATCCCCGCCGCCGTGAGCCGGACGCGGGGATCCGGCCGCGCGAAAACAGCGATTGAGAAATTTCCGCGGCGGTGGAAAATCTTCGAGCCATGAACAAACTTTCCATTGGACTCTCATTCGCGGCTGGGCTGTTGGCCCCCGCGCTGATCGCAACCCCAGTACACGCTCTCGACCTCGGTGGGCTCGCCAAGAAGGCGAGCGCGACCGTCGTCGAGCGGGGCACGGACGCGGCCCGCGACAAGGTGGCCAAGAAGGTCAATGCCAAGCTGCTGGCCGACGGTCGCAAGAACCAGTGCAGCTTCAAGACCGACAGCGACGAGTTGGCGGCAGGTTGCGACAAGAAGCTGAAGAACCTGGTCAAGGCGCTCATCGACGCCAAGAAGACGCTGGACGCCGGCAAGGTCGACAGCTTCAAGTTCGAGGTTTCCGGCCACACCGACACATCGGGCTCGGCCGAGCACAACAAAGAGCTTTCGGGCAAGCGTGCCGCCGTCATCGTGAAGGAGCTGGTGGCTCGCGGCATCGACAAGAGCCAGATCATCTCGGTCGGCATGGGCTCGGACCGCCCGCTGGTCAAACCCGACAATACGCCGGCCAAGAAGGCCAAGAACCGCCGCTACGAGATTCAGGTCAGGTTCTGAGGCGGCGCTGGCGGCTGCAGCGCCGCCCCGGTCGGCTCGGGCTTTCCCGAGGGCTTCCCATGCCCCGGATCGACGCGAAGAGGACGCTGTCCATCGCGATCTAGCCCGAGCTGGAGGGGCTTGGCCTGGGCGCCGGCAAAGGGCCCATCGGCGGCCACATGACCGCCGATGGCACCCGGAGGGAAATGCGCGCTAGGCGCGGCCGGGTTACTTGCAGATCTTGGTAGAGGCCAGACAGGTCGTGCCGGCGGGGCAATCCGCGCTGGTCGTGCACGAGATGCCGCACATCATACCGGGAACCTGGCAGGTCTCCGGGGCGGTGCAATCGGCGCTGGTGTTGCACGACTTCAGGCCAGGGATCTCCACCACGAACTCCGTGTCGGAGCGCAGCCTCAACTCGGCCTGTCCCGTGCCAACCGCCGTCTTGGCGGTGAAGACGCGCTTGATCTCCGCCTTGGGGAAACCGGTCACGCCCAAATCGATCAGCTCCTTGATGAGCTTGCCCGAAACCGTCAGCGAGCCGGTATCGGCCGCATCGCAGGCCAAGCGACCCTTGCTGCCACCGTGGTGGCTCAGGTCGAACTCGAGTCCGAGGCGCGCCCCGGGCACCGACCCGGCCGTCCAGGTCAGGGTGAAGTCCTTGCCACTCTCGATGGCGACAGTGGCATTGGCCACCACCAACGGGGCGATGCACTGGCCCGCGATGCTGAAGGCTGGGAACTGGCCCTCGCCAGCAGCTTGCAGGCTAATCTCGCCGCCCACGGTGCAGGGCGGCATGGGAAGCGTCTCGGCGCAGAGGTAGTTGGTGCCCGCGGCCGTCGTGATGGGCGTGAGCTCGAGGGGGTTGGCGCCGCTCGGCGGGTTCAGCCCCGTCAGCGTCACCTTGCCGACCGGATAGCTGGAGGGAGGCGTGCGGCACACGTTGTCGGCCACGCACACCTGGGGCGCCACACAGCCCTCGCAGAACGGGACGCGTGGGGTGTAGAGCGAGCAGTCGCCCTCGGTCTTCTTCTTCTCCCAAAGCACGAGCTCGGTCGGTGTCCCGTCGCGCATGATGCCGGTGATATCAGTGAAGGACGCGGCGTCGCTCGCACCACGAACATAGTGGAGCTCGAAAACGCCGTAGGGTGCCGCCCCACTGGGCGTCGTCGTGCTGCCGCCACTAGCCCCCCCAACCGGAGTGACACCAGCGCCGCCTGTAGCGCCAGCCCCTCCGCCGCTGGTGCTATCGCCGCCGCTACCGCAGGCAGCAAGTCCCAGGACCAAGGAAGGAAGTACGAACCGGAGAAGGAGCGATGCGCGCATGTTCAGACCTCGTGAGCAGTTGGCTGTTACGTTTGGTGTAGGAGTATAGACCGTCGTTACTGACCGGTGACAGCGAAACAGTAGAACCCGCCGTAGCCACCGGCCGAGCCGACTTTCCGCGATTTCACGTCAATGCTGAAGTCTTCGGTCAGGGTTCCGCCTGGGGCGCAGCCGCTCTCGTTCCAGACGGAGATCCAGCCGATGCCGCTGCCCTGGCGAGGCCAGGAGTGTCCCACGCGAGGACATCCCTTGGGCTCATTGGTGGTCCAGCCCCAGCAGGTGGCTTGCTCCACGGACCAGGCCTCGCCCGAGGGCCCGCAGTCCGTGCCCATGGGGAAACCACCGCCGCCGGGGAAACCACCACCGCCAGGGAAACCACCACCCGTGCCGCCCGTTCCCCCTCCCGTGGCGCTCTGGGTGTACACCTTTCCGTCCACACCCGTGCCGGTCAGGATCTCGTGGTTGTCCACGTCTCCGGTCTTGTCCGGGTCATGGTTGGGCACGCCGGTCTCGTTGGGGAAGTCATTCACGATGGCGGGGTCGGCCCCGGTCGGACGCTCGGTCATGAGGTCGGTCAGGTTCTTGGCCAGGAGGCGTCCAAGACGGTCGTACCAGGGGCCTTTGCCGATGCGGTCTTTGGCATCGACCGTAGGGGTACTGAGGAAGGCGCGCCATGTCTTGCTCTTCTGACAGGCCGACGAAGTTTCGGCGATACGCTGGCAGATGGCATCGGCGCCCTCCAAGCCACCGAGTCCGCCGCCATAGCCATCGGGGTTCTTGGAGTCCTTTTGCAGCGCCGCGTGACTGGTCAGGAAGAAGCTGAATTTGTTCTCGGCGTCGGTCGGGCAGGAGCCGGAAGCGGTGCTACCGGCGCTTCCCGTGCTGCCTCCTGTCGAGGTCGAGCTTCCGCCGGAGCCACCCTTGGCCGTGCTGCCCGCCTGGCCCCCGC
>CAZHUY010000108.1:0-20100 GCA_964535465.1 uncultured Myxococcales bacterium | reverse complement strand
AGCCTGGTGCTGTGCTGCCGTTTCATGCAGTTCATATAGGGGGTGGGCTGTCCGGCCAGTCGTGACCGGCTCTGGGATTCCTGGATAGATATCACCGGAGAGCACACGCAAGGCGTGCACAAGCTCACCGCCATCGAGGGATACAAAGCGCTCTGGCTCTCGAAAGACGAGGCTCGTCGCGCCCTCCCTGAACCATAGCTCTAGCTGTCTCATCAAGATCGCTCGTTGAGCACCTTGGAACACCACGCTCAAGACCCCGTTTGCGAGTAGCCCCGGCACATCGGTGGGCCAGGGCCTACGGAACTCGGGTACACCATCAAAAGAAAGGTACAGCCTGTCACCATCGGGCGTCTGGCATGTGAGTTGCCGGGGTTCGAATCGGCCATGTGGGGTGGATTCGCTCATTTCCTCGGGCTTGACGACCGAATTCAGCCCGAAGGGACCGTCCGAGAGATTGGTTTCGACCTTGAAGCCAAATTTCTCGGCCATCGGCTTCAAGAGATCGCGGAGGTGCCGAAATTCCATGTCGCGAACATCCCGATTCTTCCGATAGACATCGAGACTGGCAGCTCTTTCGTCCCTATACCGAGATGCGGAAGCATCAAGAGGCTCGATCGACTCATCGGGGAGCAGCTTCGAGTTTAAGGTGGACCTCAACACCACGGCAATCTCACGAGCGGTTGGCACTTTGATGTCGTCGCGCCCTAAGCGCTCAAGCAGCCCGGCAGCTACATTTGGGTTTTCGTCTTCCACCAACGTCCCCAAACAGCTTCTGAGACAGGCTAGGTCCACGTTCGAACCTTCCAATTTCACCCGGGCCGCAAAAGTAGAGCCGAAGGCGCGAGAATCAGGATCTATCAGGACGGGTCGCCCCTTGGCGTCGACCAACACGTTTCCCAGGTTAACGTCGCCGTGCTCCACACCTCTCTCGTTCAA
Source organism: uncultured Myxococcales bacterium (assembly GCA_964535465.1). Classification (GTDB taxonomy): domain Bacteria; phylum Myxococcota_A; class Polyangia; order Fen-1088; family Fen-1088; genus Fen-1137. The sequence goes on along the minus strand of CAZHUY010000108.1, from coordinate 19,164 downwards.
GTCAGCGATCGTGTCCACAACATCCAGGAACATACGCAACTTGTCCCGAACAGGTCGACCGGAACGCCACGTCTCGGCCTGCTCCCCGGGCACAAGTTCCATGACCAAAAAGGGAAATGGTTCCCCCCAAGCTGGTTCTTCCTCACGAAAGTAACCAAGCACCGCGGGCATCCGCAGGGACTTGAGTGCCCTCATAAACCTGTACTGTTCCAGCAAGTTTTTGAAGAGCGCCTCATCGCCCCGACGCGGGATTTTGCATACGACTTCCTCGTTGGTCAGGAGATCAGTGGCCTTGAGGGAGAATGCGATGGTGCCTGGAGTCCCAAGACCGCCCTGAATACGAAATCGCCTGCAAAGGAGGCTTCCATCAGGGACAGCTTCTCTAAGGGGAGGAATTTCCCCGTCGAGCACTTCGCTTGGGTTCCCCTCGTCGGGATTTGTCATGCTTCAGCTGCCTCCGTGGCGCCTATCTTTCTGCAGTGTATCTCCGCTGCCGCGCAATGCGAAAGCCCGGTCACAAAGGGCCTGGCCTGCCCTGGGAAATGCGGACCAGAGGAAATGTCTGAGCGTGCCCTCCGGCCCAGGCGTCCCCGGAAAGCCGGGTACCCGTTTGCCGCCCGCCGGTCGACCAAACCTAGCGTTTCTGCCCAACCTTCTTCGCAGCCTCTGGGCCGAACAGCACCTCGATGATGTGGGCGAACTGCAACCTCAAGATCCTCGGATCGATGATGGCTTGACTCATCTCTCGATTGAAACGATCCAGGAGCACTTCGAGCTGGAACGGCTGGGACTTGTGCACTTGCTGCAAAACCTCGACGTCATGCCGGGCGGCGCGGACCGCCTTCATGAGCAGGAGATCGTGTCGTTCCGGGACCCAGACGGTGAGCTTTTTGAAATGAAGATTCACCGGCTGAAGGCGATCTTCATAGTTGTAGGGAGGGTCGGCGACGGCGGCGCGGTCGATCGGGATGCGCAGCTTCGTTTTCCCAGCGGCGCGACGGATGTGAGCGTCGAGGTTGCCGATGCAGTCGACATCTTTGGTAGGCCGTGCTGCTCCGTAGGCAAGAAGGGCCGCGGCACCACCGATGATTTCGATCGCCGCAGGCTCCTCCAAGATCTCATCGATCTCGGCGAGAAACGAAAGGAGCTCAGCGCGGCCGAACGTGTTCACCGGGAACCTTTTTCAAACATCGACGTGAAGCTGTCCAGCCCCATGTTCATCCGGAATCCCCACCTGCGGGCGACTTCTGGGGTCTTCATCTCCGCAAGCTGACGCTCGCGTTTGGTGGTCGGGCGGAAGAACTGCACGGTCGTGTGGCGCGTTTTGGTGTGAAGCCGAGCGGCCTCTTTCTTGAAAGCGTTCTCGCCCGAGAGCTGGGCGGTCAGATCGAGAAAGAAGCCCAGGGTCTGCCGCTGGTTCCAACGCTCGGCCTCGTTGCGTAGCGCCTCTAGGGCGAGCCGCCGTCGGTTCTTCCAGAAGGTGACCGGAAGAGCGCGGGCCACGGTGGCGTCCTCATGGCTGAGCTTTAGAGCCTCTGCCAAAACGGTTTCAAGCCGCGGAATGCCTTGGGGCTCGACGGCGGTGGCTCCGTACAGAGGCGCGCCATAGAAAGACAGCCAGGCATGGACTTCGTCTGCATGGGACTTGCCGGAGTCTGGAGGAAGCTCGACCACCGCCAGGCCGAGACCCAGGGGGCGGAGCAGGTCCAGAACGTTGGTGAGTGTCGGATTGGGGGACTTGTCGGTCAGCAGACGCCGGACCGTCTGCGCCGGCAGGCGAGTGCGGCGCGCCAGTTCGGCCTTGCTCACACCGCGGGCCGCACGCCCGGTTTCGAGCGCCTGGAGGACATCTTTGGCCGACCTGGCAGTGGCGGCTTCCATGGTTGCTCTCTAGTGTAGCATATAAGCAACACTGAGGAATGGCCCCGGGCGGGCTCAAATCTTTGGCCATCTGCACCGGGCCGCCCGCGTGGCCGGATGCACGGCTCAGCTCTGCACAAAACGTAACCACTGGTTAACTTTCGTGCATGGCCGTTTCAGCCAGGAAGCCCGACTGGGACCGTGGCATATGGCTCTGCTCAGCGACTCCAGATCCAGGACAGGAAGCCTTTGAGGAAGATGCCAGCGCTGACGTCGAAACGCGAATGGATGAGGTACCCGGCGCGAAGGAAAAAGGGACCCACAGAGATCGTCGCCTGCGGCCCATTGCGGCCAGAGGTCGGCTCCCATTCCCAGCCCGGCGCCAGGGCATAGGCACGGCTTGGTCGCACCTGCAGCTCGGCGTACGCCACGTTTGTGGATTGAGGCGCGAGAAAGGCCCACCCAAGGTTCAGGCCTAGGGCGTGATCAGGCAGTACCCCAGCAAAGAATTCGTCGTCGAAATGGCTGCGCGACGCAGAGCCGAAGTGCAGGCTCGCTTCGATGCCGGTTGTGACCGCTGCCCGGCCCCCAGAGACGCTCGTCCCGCCGCCCCCCACGAAAGCCCCGGGCGCGAAGACGAGATAGTTCTCGCCGGGATCCTCGGGAGCTTCGGCCGCACGGCATTCTATCTTTCGTGGTGGTTGCGAGAGATCCACCTTGCCGGGCGCGTTCCGCTCGACATGCCAATGCACGCAGCCGGCCGTGAACAGAACCAGAATCGAGGATATCGGCCGGCCTACTCGCACCGTGGCTCTCTCGTGCGCGGGTGGTGAAAGTCATCCAGGCGATATTCGAGGGGAATACGCCAAGGGACCTCAACGGATTCGTTTTGGCCCTGAATTCGGAAGCGCAGATTCAGTTGCGCCTTCCGGCTGCCTTGGTTCCAGGCCTTGTTGCCGTCGAAGGAAAAAGCCAAATAGCGATGAGCAACATCACCGGCCTTGAGGGCGGCGTTCTCAATCTTGGAGATCGGCGGGTGTGCCTCGCCGTCGACGAGAAAGCTCGCCTCTACCAACTCAACCTGGCAGGCGTGGTCGGCCATCAGCCGCAAGGTGATGCCTGCCCCCTCCTTTCCGGTTTTCGAGGCCCACAGGCTCGCCGTAGCGCAGCCCAGGCTCATGTCTCCAGTACCGTCGAGAGCGCGCCATTTGGGATAGTTGCGTCCCATCATGGGGGCAGGAGTTGCCATGCTCGCCACCGCGGCCACTCCAAGCACGAGAGTTCGCACCCAGGTCGGTGATGGCGGCGTTGGTTTGCGCAAATGCCGCTCGAGCCAAACCGCGGCCAGCCCCACGGCTGGCAGGGCCAAACAATCGCTCGGGTCGAGCACTATGGGACCCCAGAACCGGCACGCAAATGCGTTGGCCGGCGGGCACAGCTTGATCAGGGCGAAGATCGCCCCGGTGGCGCTCGCGCAGAGCCAGGCCAACCGTTCTCGTCCTCGGGGTGAGAGCCAGGGAAGGACCAAATCGATCAGCGAGAACAGCAGAATGGGAAAGAAGAACAGTCCGGCCAAGTCGCTCAGCTTGCCGGTGACCATGCCCGGCAAGAGACCGCAGGGTTTGCCCACGTGATCATTGAAGAGGAGCAGAGTCACGGCTGCCACGGGCAATGGCCGGCACAACTCGGCCGCGAACCAGCGCCGCTCGCGCGGCTGCAGCGGCCTGCGATTCTGCTCAGACACCATCAACGCGATGATATCCCAGACCTGGGTGCAAAGTCCCGACGGGGGCCATGCTGGTGTGGCCACGCACGTGGAGAGGGCGCGCGTTGTGGACTCGGCCATAGGGGCATCGTTGACATATGCGTACGCGGACTTCTCAGGGCATCCATGGGTCGTCCTCGTCGTCACCATCGGCCTCCGCCCAATCGCGGCCGAGAACGAAATCGTCGTCAATTTCACCGAATCCCAGTGGGGCTTCGCCCCTGGCGTAGCCAAGCGAACGATACCCGAGCAGCCTTCTCTCGAACATCCGGGCAAGCATCGGTGTTTTGACATCGACGTAGTCGTAGATGCGGACCTCGCGTTTTGCTGGGTGACGGCGGTGCAACCTGCCCGCGTACTGAATCAGAGTGCCCTTCCAGGAGATCGGCATGGTCAGAAACAAGGTGTCGAGCCTGGCGTCGTCAAAGCCCTCGCCCACATAGCGGCCAGTCGCGACGATCACTCGCTCGCCCGAACTCGTCTGGCGGGAGAGTCGGGCTGCAGTGGCACGGCTTTCAGTGGCGACCATCCCTCCGCGCATGACGATGACGTGTCGGCAAACGCCACGAAGCAGATCGGCTAGCAACTCCAGGTGGTCTTTGCGCTCGGTAAGGACGAGAGGGACGCGGTTCTCGGCCAGGGCGTGAGATACTTCGCGAACGATCATGTCGTTACGGGCGTGGTCGTTCGCAATCTCGCGGTAGAGTTCCTGGATGCTGAGATCCGGCTTCGAAGGCGTGAATGCGGTTTCTCTCGGAATCAGCGAATGTTCATACGGGCGTGCAGCGGCTTCGGCCTTGGCATCAAACGTGAACGCCACCTGGCCCAGCTGCATCTCGCAAATCGGGTGATGCCCATCCCATCGTCGAGGTGTCGCGGTCAGTCCGACCAGGTAGCGAGCCTTCACGTTCTTGAGCACGCGCTCGAATGAGAAGGCAGGAACGTGATGGCACTCGTCAACGATGACGTGGCCGTAACCGGCGAGGCGCTCTTGCGCATCGTCATCGCGAAACAGAGTCTGAATCATGGCGACGTCTAGAAGCCCAGTGGCTCTCTTCTTGCCGCGACGATTTGTCCGATCTCGTTCGCGGCAATGCCCAAGAACACGGCGAGCTTGGTCACCCATTGATCCAGCAATGGTTTCCGGTGAACCAGAATCAGCGTGTTCACGCCGCGTGCGGCGATCAGAAAGGTCCCCATCACGGTTTTGCCGGAGCCCGGTGGGGCGACGAGAATCCCGATGTCCTGGCCGAGCATCGCGCCGGCCGCGTTCTGCTGAGGTTCGGTCAGTTCCCCCAAGAACCTGAGTGGCAGTGGAGAGCCCGACTGCCGCGCATCTTGAACGACAAGCCGTGAACTGTTGGCCGCCAGCAATGCCTCCACATCCTTGCGGCAACCTCGTGGCAACGCCAGGCGCGAGGGATCGTCTTCGGCACAGGAAATCACACGTGGCACGCGGGCCGTCGAGAGCCGGAGTCGTTCCCGCTTGTAGAAGTCCGGATTCTGGAACGCCGCTAAACGCTTGAGGCGGCCAATGAGGGCCTGCGGGAGACCAGCCTTTTCAAACCGAAGCTGCTGGTCCAACACGGCCGGTATTTCCGCCGGCAGCACGACGGCAAGTTGGGATGTCGATTCCTTCTTCTTGGATGCGCCCCTGGGTATGTCTTCGTCCTCGGCCACGGGCATGCTCACGCCAAGAACACGGTTGGTGCGGGTTGCCTCCTCGGCCAAGTCGATGACGGACCGGGCCGTCAACCGTGGTACGGATGCCAGGAATTGCCACTGACCCTGCCAATCAAACGGCTCCAGGTTGTCGTCGAGAAACAGGGAGTTGCCCACCTGGCGCGGCTCGCGTTGGAAGGGCAGGGCGATCAGATTGCCGAAGCCACCCTTGGGGAGCGTGTCCTGCGATGGAAACAGCCGATCATAGGACTGCATGCTGAGCTCGTGTCTCCGCGACATCGTCTCGGTCAGAATGAACGAGACCATTTGCCGGGCGTGACAGGCCGAGATCGGCTCTGTGAAGAAGAACCAGGCATGCGCCCCATTCCCCGAGCGGGAGCGTTCGATAGCCACGGGGAGGCTCATCGTCCGACAGGTGTCGGCAAACGCGAGCACATCGTCCTTCCAAGAAACCTCGTCGAAGTCGGCGGCGACGAACCAGCAGGTGTCGTCCGGTAGTAACGGGTACACGCCGATGGTATGCTTGCCTTTTAGGTGATCGAGGACGACCTGCTCATCAACCGGCAAGAAGACCTTGCTTGAACACTCAGAACAGCGGGTCTTTGGTTTGCCGCAGAGGCCGCGGATCCACTCGTTCGCGCAGGCGGGTGAGTAACCTGACTCTCCCGACCTCGCGCTTTCCCACCGTCGAGGGAAGACGTCGACGCGGCCACGAAAGCGCTCCCGGAAGAGGTGAACCTTCTCCGCAGCCGTACCAGGATCGCGGGATGGTGTGGCTGTCTCGATTTCGGGTATTGAGATCTGGCCTGTGTTACTGGAAGCGTGACCTGGCGCAAGGTCGCCAACTTGGCGCGCACTGCGGCTTGCGCTCGGGTAAGCCGATCAAGCTCCGCCTGGGCCTCGTCGATTGCCTTCGAGAAGAGATTGTTGGGATTTTCGTCCCTTGGACCAGCCACCTGAACCTCTCCGCTCAGGCAAGACCAAGGCCCTGAAGCAGGTACCGGATGCGTTCGTAGGCATCCCGCTTGGTGACCGCTCGTGCTTCGGGATCTGATATCTCTTCGAAGTCGGCAACGAAACTTGGGCCAACGTGATCAGGGGAGGTGAACTTCTCGGCGATGTTCTTGAAACCTTCCCTCACCAGGCCGTGGTTGATGTGCTCGCGGCAGAGATTGACCAAGGCTTCGGGGGCGCCCGGATACCACCTCACGCAGTAATAGATATCCCAGGCATCCTTTTCCTTCAGGCGTGTGGCCAGGGCCATGCCTTTCATCGCCAGGAAGGGAACAATCGAAGCTATGCGGATCGTGGTCGAGTCCATGGCCCCGCCGGGCAGGCTGCCCTCGATGGCGATGGTCGCCGGGTGCTCGAAGGCCAGGTCGCAACCGCGGGCTTTGCGTGCCCGGACATCCTGAACGGTCTGGGTTCGATGGGTTTTGCCGGTTCCCTCGTATTCCCCAGCGAGGAGGTCGACCTCCACTACGATCTTCTTCTCACCCACCTCGACGGTGCGCCAATAGATGAAGGGCTGCCTCTCGTCCTGCGTGTAGCCCCGGCCCGCCAGCAGCTTGCAGATGGTCTTGTACCCTGGTCCATTCAAGGTCCGGTGGTTCAGGGCGAGATCGACATCGGTACTGCCGATGTGCGGCTTTCGGTCCTGCGGGATGAGGAGGGCTGGCACCCAGCCGCCAACGATCACGATGTCGTCGCGGTACTCTGCGAGGAGCCTCACCAGCTCCAACATCACGGAGCGGGCCGCCTCCACCTGGAGGGCGTCGTAGTCCTTCTTGGTCACCACAGCTTCGAGATCTCCTGCTGCCAGACGGCTTCGGCAGCTTCATCGCCGCGCCCCTTGTAGCCCTTGAGGTCGAGGTAGAGTTGCACAGGACACACGGTCCTCATCGAGTCGACCTCGCTGGCCATGTAGAAAACCCCCTTGTCGTAGGGGACCAAGAGGCTGACGTTCGCGCCGCTCGACACCTCTTTCAGCCCCACCCGTTTCAGCAGGGCTTCGGAGGTCGTGCTCACGTAGGCCATCGCGCGTTGTCCTCGGACCGTAGGGGCAATCCGGCGCGCCGCTGAAAAACCGGTGAACGCGTATTCAACCCCGAGCTCGCGACATTCCTTGGCTATCGCGGCCTCGACATCGTCGAGCTCGTTCATGGCGTAGAAATCGCGGACGGTGCTATTCCGATACGTGTAGTTGTCCGCCCATTCCCGGAGCAAAGCCTGGGGATTGGTAAGACGAAAGCCTTCCTTCCCGTCGGCAAGCCACTCCCGGTCACGCAGGATCTTCTTCACGTTGGCGATCTGTCCAATGCTCACGCCCACCTCGTCGGCCAACGCCTGGATCTTCCACCATTTGGACTTGCTCATCAGCAGCGCGCGAAGCACCCGCGTGGCCTTTGGCGCGTACAGCGATCGGAGATCTCGCCTTTGCGTGAACTTGTTGCGGAAGCCCTCCCTGGAGATGAAGACCTGGTCAAAGGACAGTCGGCAATTCCCGGCAAGATCGAGATACCCTATGTCGTCCTTCCTGCAGATCTCGGCAGCTTCCGGGGACACATACGGGGCCACGAAAACGCCGTAGGCGTCCGGGTGCTCGCGGCGGAGGCGCAGCAGATGTTTGACCGCTTCTCTTGCTACGCGGGGTTGGCCTGTGGTCTTGACCTCAGCCATCAGGCTGAGAGAGCCGGCCTTGGTCCGAAGATTGAGCACGATGTCTGCCTCATCATCGCGTCGACGCCTCCGCTCAGGCTTGACCCGAATGAAGGGTGCTTCCTGCAGACACGCCGTGAGTGCCGCAGCGGCTCGTTCCTCTATGTCCTGTGCTTTCACGGAATACCCAGTTTTCAGCAGATGCTGAAAATGTTCTATCTAGTGAAAGTGGGGTGTCAAGGGTTTTCACTGGACAAGTCGTTTTCAGCAAGTGCTGAAAACGCGTAAAATAATGAAATAGGTGCGCCGCATAGCGAGAAAATAGGCCGAAAACAACTGTTGCAGAGGCCCGAGTTACCCCGGATTGGTTCGTGAAATCGCGGCGATGAGGCGGCGTGGGTAACTGGTTCTTTGCTCCCTGTCGGCTGTAACTAGGTGATTTCGTTTCGGTCTAGGCTAGGGGTAGGGTGACTTAGGATCTGGTTTCGAAAGAAGTGGGGGTTCGAGTCCCCCTTCCCGCACAACAATCAATTCGGCAAGTTAGCTTCAACTTGTCTGGTGTCATCGGGTCGGCTGGCTTTGGATCCCCCACCTGATCCCCCATTCTTCGCCTCGGCCTTCTTTTCGGATGCTGCGGGTGACGATCTCGCCGGCCACTTGTCGCGACAGGTTGTTGAACGTCCTCCTCAGCCCATGCGTGCTGACCCGCCTTTTGATACCCACCTTCTTCAGCACGCTGATCAAAGCCCACCTCAACCGGACCTTCGGTAGCGGCCCGGAGGGCCGCGGCGACAGGTCATCGTCAAATTCTTGGGGCGCACCTTCCAGGTCACCACCGGCGGTCCTCCGCGGTTGCGACGTCGGAGGCTCTGACTATAATGGGCAGTGTCAATACGGCGTTCGAGACGTCACTCGAGACAGCCGACGGTAATTCGCCCTTGAGCCGAGATTACGAAATCTCTCGCACGAACCGAGCCACGCTCTTCGACGACACTCGGCTGCGCCGACGGAACGTCCGCGTGTGACCGCGCCATGGGCCGTGTGAAGTCCTCACGCCGCCGCTCGCCTCGCGCTGCGCCCTCTGCAACTGCCTCGCAGCGGCCGAACGCCCCTGGTCTCCCGGAGACCACCTTCCAGCCGTCTCGGCTCCTGCTGATCCTTTGTTTCGGCCTCCTCGCGCTGTTCATGGTGTTCGCGCGGTGGAAAGTCTTTGCGATGCCATTCGAACGGGACGAGGGTGAGTACGCGTACTCTGCTGTCGCAGAACCTGCCCCCGTACCTGAATTCGTTCATCCAGAAACCCCCGCTCATCATCTACGTGTACCTCGCGGCGCAATGGCTTGGTGGCCACGGCGTGGTGATGCCCAGGGTCTTCGCTCTCCTGTTCTCGTTCGCCACCTGTGTGATCGTCCACATCCTGCTGCGCCGCCGGGGACAGACCTTGTCCTCGCTCGTTGCTCCGTTCTTCCTCGCCGCCATGTGGACGTCGAGAGAGATGACGGGGCACGTGGCCAACGTCGAAATCTTCATGCTGCTGCCACTCGTCGGCTTGTGCGCGTGGTACGAGGCGGCCCCCGAGGCGAAGCGGTCCTGGCTAGGCTGGCTCGTCGGTGGCGTGCTCGCCTCGCTCGTGAATCTCTTCAAGCCCCTGGGCGCTCCGGTCACCCTCGTGCTGCTGGGGCTCGCGCTCCTGGCCGCCTACAGACAACACCGTAGCCTCCAGCGGTCCGTGGTTCATGACCTCGCCGCCATCTCTCTGGGCAGCCTTGCGACGATCCTGGTGTCGACCGGGTACTTCCTCGTTCGCGGCGGGTTTGGTGAGATGGTCGAGTACGCTTTTGTCTACAACTTGGCCTACTCCGGGCTCGGCGGGCAAGGGAGCGCGTTCGCGAATTTCGTCCGGTTCGCGCCGTCGGCGCTGGCATGTTCCTGGCCCCTCCTGGGGCTCGCGGGTTTGTCTCTGTTGTTGCGACCGGCCAGATGGCGCAGTCAGTGGCTGTGTCTTCTCGTGGCCGTGGCCACAGCGTCCGCGGGCGCATCATTCGGTCACTATTGGCTCATGACGACGCCCTTCCTCGTGCTCATCGCGAGTGCCACGCTCGAGTCGCTGTTCCAACGCGCGAGGCGGAAGGGCAGTCGCCTGATGGGTCCGCCGATCACAGCCGCGCTCTTCGTCGCGGTGATGGTGTGGCCGGCGGCTGGGTCTTGGCGCTACTCCCCCAAAGACCTCTCGTACCACCTATATGGACTCAATCCGCCCTTCGTGGAAGCCCCTGAGGTCGCCGCGCACGTCCAGTCGCTCTGCAGTCCCGAGCCAGCGTCGAAGCGCATCGCCGTTTGTCATCACGTATCCGTTCACCGGTGTGCCGCGCTATGCGTTGCAGTATCAGAACCGCGCAATCGAGCAGCTGCGGGCTCGCCCGCCGCAGGTGATCGTGAAGAGCCGCTTCACGGATCTCCTTCGTGAAGGCTACCCGGTCAACCTCAGCCGGTACATTCGATCCCTGGTTACGGAGCACTACGCCCTCCATGGCGCCTTCGTGCGGCCCTTGGGCTCGCGGGATGGCGTGTGGCGGACATCGCCACTCTCCCGCAGTGACTACCAGAACGCGAGCCTGCTGGTGTTTGTCCGGGATCCCTCCCGAGGGTAGCCGAGCGGGGCGGCCCAGGGAGCGGTGGTCACAGCCTGCCGGCCACGATGGGTGCCACGTCGCCGCAGGACAAGAACTTGGCGATCTTGGCCTCGGCGGTCCCGGCTTTGGTCAGTGGCAGCCAAGACGGACTTGTTCGGCGTTATCAGACATTCTGTGCCGAGGAATCCCGGTTCGAAAATGGCGTTTGAAGACTTACGCTCCGGCGGTTCTAGGGCACGAACGCCGCGAAGGTGAGACGACCGACCCCGTCGCAATATCCATAGTCCACGGCATCGACATAGGTCTGCAAGACGACCTGCAGCCCGCCGACACTCACACTGTGACCAGACTCAACGATGGCCGAACCGGATCCAACCGTGATGCGGGCGCGGTGGTGCCAGGCGGAGCAGAGGCTTTGACGGTATTCACAGATGATCCCGTCATCGGTCAGACTGAGTCCGGCAACAGTGATCGGTGCCGGGGCTCCGCCGCTCTTGAGGTCGCGCGGATACGTGACGGTCCCAGCGGTCTCGCTCCACGTGAAGAGAATGGTCTTGCCACCACGGGTGAGCACCACGCTTTGCGAGAGCGGGGGCGTCCCGAGAATGGGGGAAGACGGATCCGGTGTAGGGGCAGGGCTTGCCCTGCCCGTCGGCGATAGGGCGCAGCAAGCAGCGTCCCTACATCGCGTTGATGGCCGACAGCTTGCGCCCCAGCTCCTCCATCAACGCTGGGCGCGCGGGTGAGGCATCCTCGACGGCGCCCCACAGCCAGCGGCCCTTCCACGCCAACATCACCTCGCCGTTGAGCGGATCCTTCATGGTCAGGTTGCCCTCGGCGGGGATCTCGGCCTTGGCCAGCTTGGCCAGGTTGCGGAAGCCCACGACCATGCCACGCACGTCGGCCGCGTCCTTGCCCTCGATGGCGAACAGGCGGAAACGCGCACCTTCGATCTCGTAGGGCACCACCGCGGCGTCGTGCAGGAAGGCGTGGCCCAGGAAATCGCGCGCGATCAACTTCTCGGCGCGCGGCTTCTTGCCCCGCTCGGGGAAACAGGCCAGCACCGGGGGCAAGGCGCGCGTGCCGGGAAGCTTGGCCGCGATCTTCTCGGCGAACTTGAGCAGAAGCGCGGGCTCACCCCCGCCGGGCAGGGCCAGCTTGACGTAGGTGTCGCCGGCCACGAACTCCAGGTGGTCGGGGCTGGCCACCCCTTCCAGCTTGCCCGGCATCTTGTTGCTGCCGGGCCGGCGCTCTTGCGAGTACATGCCAAAGGCGCGGGCCGCATCGCGGTGGCGGTAGAGATCGGCCGTGACCTCGACCTTCTTGGGGTTGACGAAGGTGGCGGCCACCAGCTCCTGAAAATCGTAGCTCAGGTAAGCGTCGGCCCCGCCGTCGATGTACTCGAACAGGGTCTCGGGGCTGTAGGTCGTGGGCGGGGCTTGCAGCTTCCAGCCCTCGATGCGCGGCAGGCGTTGGTCGCCCGGTCCTCCGGCCGCCGCCAGCACCAGGGAAAGAAGCAGTGCCAGGTTCAAATCAGGAACTCCCGCGGGATGTCGCGCAGCCTGATGATGTCGCGGATGCGGCTGCGCACGTCGAAGCCCTTGGCGCACACCACCGGGCAGGAATCGCAGTCCCCGCAGGGCGAGGCCGGCAGGTTCAGCCCGAGCAAGAGCGACTGCGCGGCCTCGCGATTCTTGTAGGCGTGGCCGTACATGTAGCCGCGCATGAGCTCGGGGATGGGGAGCTGGTGGAAGCACGGTTCCAGGCACTGTTCGCAGCCCTGGCAGTAGAGGCCCGCCACCTTCTCCGCCTGCAGCTTGTCGGCGTCGGCGGGAGTGAACGCGGGCTCGCGCATGACCGCCAGATCGTCCTGCAGCTGGTCCAGGGTGGTGAAGCCCGGTATCGCCGTGTGCACGTTGGGATCGCGCAAGGCCCAACGCAAGGCCGCCCTGGGGTCGATGGGCTTGGTCTTCTCCTTGTCCCAGAACACGCCAGCCTGGGTCTTCATGGCCACGATGCCCAGCCCCGCCGCCGCGGCCTCGCCGATGGCCCTTTGCACCTCCAGGTGGTGGTCCTGCTTGAAATTGTAGGAGGTCAGCACCACATCGTAGATCTTGCCGGCCACGGCGGCGCGGATGACCTCGGGCTCGTTCTTGTGCGTGGACACCCCGACAAACCGGGTCTTGCCTGCCTTCTTTACCTTCTCCAGCCCGGTCAGCATGGCCTCGTGCAAGGTGCCCTCGCGCGTGCTCTGCGCGTGCAGGTGCAGGATGTCCACGTGGTCCATGCCCAGCCGCTTCAGGCTGATGTCCAGCTTCTCGGTGATCTCCTCGCCCCGCGTGCCCTTGCCGAACAGCCCGGTCCTGCGATCGAGCGTGTTAACGAAAACCTTTGTGCAGATCACGTACGAATCCCGCGGACGGGTCGGCAACACGGTGCCCAGCATCTCTTCGTTGCGTCCTTCCTGATACCCGTGCGCGGTGTCGAACAAAACTATGCCAGCGTCGGCTGCGGCCTTCACCAGGTTGGGATTGTCGGCGTTCATCACGCCCATGCTGACCAGGGGCACCTCGATGCCGGTCCGTCCCAGTTTGCGACGGAGCGGGAGGGGCGAGCCCGGGGGCTGGGGCGTTTCTGGGGCGGCTGGGGTCGGATCAGCAACCGGCTCGGGCCCCGCCGCCGTCTTGCTCTGCGCCGTCGTGGTGGCACACCCGGCCGCCAGCGAGGCCACGCCCACCGTACCCAGCTTCAAGAACTCTCGTCGCACGAGGGATGATTTGCTCATGGAGGCACCGGTCCAGGAGTATAAAATGCCCGCACCGAGGTTGCCCAGATCGAACCGGGCGGGAACGGGCAGGCGACGTCCCTGGCGAAGCCGCCGCGGATGGTGCCGGGGGGGGCTCCGGCTCAGGCCGGCGGGGCGGTGGCGTCAGGCTCGGCTCGCTTCTCGCCGGCGAAGCGGTGCAACCACCAGGTCCCGGCAGGGAAGACCACATCCTGACCGGCTAGCCAGGCCATCCTGGCATCCCGGTACTGCTCGATGAAGACTTTGTTTCGTTGCAGGGCCTCGATGCAGGCCCGCGTAGTGCTTTTAGCGAATATCACGAAGAAGAGATCAACCTGGGTGAGGGATCCGAGAAAATGGCGTTTGAAAGACTCTCGCTCCGTTTTAGGATTAGGCCATCGAACGCGAGCAGCCTATGTCCACCAAGCATTCAGATCCTGATTTTCTCTTCGTTCATGTGCCGAAGTATTCGAATTATTACCGGCCAGCTGACGATTTCATGTTCATCAATTACATCCCGATGGGCGTTTTTGCCCTGGCGGATTGTCTGAACCGGAACGGCGTCGCTACGCGCATGACCCATCTTGGTCTGGAGACCATTCTGGACGGCGCCTATTCCATCGTGGATCGGGTGCGGTCGAGCGGGACCAAGATCGTGGGCATGTCTCTGCACTGGCACTACCAATCGTTCGACGTGATGGACGTTGCGACGAAGATCAAGAACGCTTGTCCCAACGTCGTCATCCTGCTTGGGGGATTCACCGCCAGTCGCTTCCCGGCCGAAATCCTCGAGAACTTCCCCGCTGTCGACGCCATCATTGCCGGCGACGCCGAAGCCGGCGTTGTTCCCTTTGCCAAGGCGGTGCTCTCGGGGAGTCGCGATTTTGCCGCGGTTCCCAACTGCGTGTGGCGGCGCGAAGGCAAGATCGTCGACAACGGCATCACCTACTCGGCGTCCACCGCGGATTTGGACGCCCTCGACTTCGCCAACCTGGGGCTGCTCGATCACCACGACAAGTACCGGGACTTCTTTCGATTGCCCATGTTCTGGGCGAACAACGTGACCCTAAAGGAGAACCTGAACCGTCGCATCGGTGCTGAGAAAATGTTCCCCTTGGCGCTGGGGCGAGGTTGTCAGGTCAACTGCACCTTCTGCGGGGGCAGCCAGCGCGCGCACAAACGACTGTTCAACCGCGACGTGCCTGTGTTCCGTTCTGCGACCGCGGTGGTCGACAGCATGGAAAAGGCCCTGTCCTACGGCTACACCGGATTCATCTCGTGCTTCGACCCCTGCCCGGGCCAAGACGGCTTCCTGCGCGACATGATGGCCGAGGTGCGCCGTCGGGGGCTGAAGTGTGGCCTGGGGTTCGAATGTTGGGGACTGCCGACTCGAGCGGCCATCGACGACTTCAGAAAGACCTTCGTGATGAAGGAGTCCTATCTGGCGGTCTCACCCGAATCCGGCAGCGAGGAGATCCGCCGGCGCAACAAAGGGATCTACTTCAGCAATCAAGAGATGTTCGCGACCTTGGACTACCTGAAAGAGGTCGACGTGCCCGCCGTGGTGTACCTGACGGCGGGCCTACCAGGCGAAACGCGCGCCCATCTGGAGCAGACCGTCGCCTTTGCCCGCGAGGTGAAGGCTCGCTACGCGCGCATCTTGCAGGGCGTGTTCTGTTTGCCCATCCAGATGGAGCCGGGCTCCTCGATGTTCGAGGACCCCGCCGCGCACGGGGTCCGAAGCACGAGACACACCTTCATGGATTTCTATCGCAGCCATGGAACCAGCGACAGCGGGCCATTCACCTACCTCGGCTACGGGACCGATAGCCTGGCCCTGGATCCCGACGAGCTGTCGAGCAGCATCCTCGAGCATCGTTGCCAGCACTTCTGCATCATCGCGCCCAAGTTGTTCGGCCGGTTTGCCGCACCTGCGCGCATCGGACGCTTCGTGTGCGGTCGTCTGTGGAAGCGTTGGCTGCGCGAAGGCCACGGCATGCCCGCGAAGGAACGCCGGACCTTTCGCTGAATCGCTGCAAATGCCCGCACCGAGGTTGCCCAGATCGAACCGGGCGGAAACGGGCAATGGGCTGCGCTTACGTGCGTCGACCAGGCCTACAAGGTGCAGGCCAAGGTACAAGGGCTGGTGGGAACGGTCACGCTGAACCTTACATCGGAGGCCGCGGCGGACCTAGTTTGCGGAACAGGCGTGACCAGACATTCTGCCTCGAGGAATCCCGGTTCGAAAAATGGCGTTTGAAAGACTTACGCACCGGGCATCACCGACGACGACAGACCGGCAACTACATGGCTTCGACGTCCCCGGCGTGGGCACCATCGCCTATCCCTTCGTGGTTCTGGGCCACACGACGGGACAGAAGAACGTGATCCTGGTCGGCGCGGGGCTTTAGCCTACCCCCGCGCACGCATGGGGCCGGCTGTACCCGCTATGGGATCTCGTCATGGCTGGCTCGGTCTAGCCACGGCAAAACGGTAGGGGTACCGCGGGATTATTTCACGGTGCTGGTTCTAGCCATCCCCTTGTATCTCGCGCTCTTTCGTTACGCGTTCCGATCTCGAGAGCTGTGGCTCGCACAGTGACAGCCTAGCCGCCATCGCGCGTACATGGCGCCGCCGCGTTCCACTCATCCTCGGAGGCGAAAATGCCATCGGGTGTCTGGATGAGTTGTCCGCATGATGCATTCTCGGCCTGGTAACTCTCATAGCCTGAGCGGTGCCCGCAACGAATAATGTCCCCTCCCGATCTCGGGCGATACAATCACCCTGAAGCCTGCGGATAACTCGACCAACTAGCCCAGTATGGTCAGCTGGGGCACGCATCCCCAGCCACGGTCGTGCTCCCACGCGCCGGAGATGGCACGCAATGACCGTGGAGAAGACGCCATCAACAAAGAACCCGTAGTTTGCGGAACAGGCATTGTCAGACATTCTACGTCGAGGAATCCCGGTTCGAAAATGGCGTTTGAAAGACTCACGCTCACCAGCGAGCTTGGGTGGCCTGAGGCAAGCCGCAGGTGCCCTCTGCATAGGGCTTTGGGGCACGCGCTGCGATCGCTACCCCGATTGGAATGGTCACCGCGAAATCTTCCAGGGCTACCCGGTCTATCTGCCTTGAGATCTGCGGAATCTCTGGCGCCGGATTTCGGGCCTGGGCATCGAATCTCGGAACCACACACCTTGGGGAGGCAGAACTATGGGAAAGACGATGGGCATGGGGGCTTTGTTGGCGGGCTTGTTGGTGGCGGTGGCGGCCTTGGCGTACACCGAGGAGCAGGCCAACAAGGGCAAGGCGGTGTACACCGCTCAGTGTGCGTCTTGCCACGGGGCCCAGGGGCAAGGCGGGCGTGTGCCTGACTCGTTTGCCGGTTACGGCGGGATGAAGGCGCCGCCGGTGGCTGGCAAAGGCGCCCTGCCCAACATGGAGACCGCCGAGAACGTCTACACCTTCATCAAGCAGCACATGCCCCTGCAGAAACCCGGCAGCCTGAGCGACCAGGAATACCTGGACATCGTCGCCTTCGACCTGATGGCCAACAAAGTCAGCAAACCCGGGGACAAGGCCCTTACCGCCGACATGCTCTCCGGTATCAAGCTGCGCAAGAAGTAGCTAGCGAGTCTGGCAGCGGGCGCAGAAGAAAGTCGAGCACCGCTGTCCACCATCCGGTGCACCGGTCTGCCGCACGAAGCACAGGGGTCGCCCGGCAGGGGTGAGTCCGACCGACATTCCGTGCGGCCCGGCCATGCTCCTATAACCGAGCGGCGACCTTGCCGGCGACTTCGATGCCGAGCCGCTCAACCTCGCGTTTAGGGAGAGCGTCGATACCGAATAGTGAACGGTCGAACTCACAGAGCCCGTCCGCCACGATCACGTCAGCAGCCAGATCGGGGAAATGGGCGCGCATCATGCGCGACGCACAGCGGATCGAACAACCCTCCAAGGCGACCACCCGTTTCGCATCCCGAACCAGTCCTCGCTGACCGCCGTTCTTGGTGAAAGCGCCACCCAAGCAGAGTCGTACCGTCTTCTCGGGCAGCAAGTCATGGCAGAGCCAGTTCGCAGCCTGTCGTGAGATCTCTCCACGGAGGCAAGCACCCTCGCAAGACATGACCACGACTGGCTTCGCGGCCTGCTCTTTCGAGTATGTCTCGCACACGCTGCAGGTCGCTCCGGTCTTCTGCAAACGCAGAGTTTCGAATTCAGGCTCCGATGCTGACGAACACCCGCACGATGGTGCCGGCGAGGGTTCGGGTGCCTTGCATCCACACGTGCCAGCAGCTTCCGCGGGCGCACCAGAGCAGCAGCTCGCCTGCGTAGATTCGCCCAGGGCCCTAGCCAGGGCGGCGTCGGCTTCTCTCTCGGCGCCTCTCCGTGCCGTGACACCGATCTGCCCGGCGAGCCGGATCTGCTCGTCGGTGGCCCCCAGGGCGCGTGCGCTGAGGACTCGTGCCCCCAGAAGAGAAGGGGTATTGCCTGCGAGGGCAGCGGCGACGCCAATCAGGGCTTCGAGCTGTTTGCGCTCGGCCTTGAAGGCTGCGTCGACCTCTGGCTTGGCAAACGTACTGTCGACGAAGCTCGTCATCGCGGCGGCGGCGTCGCTCCGTACCTTGAGACCTGCTTCGATGGCTAAGCGCACACCGCGAATACAGGCGCCGGCCTCGTGCGCGGCTGCCACGAACGACGAGGTGCACGGCTGACAGCCGGCGGCGACTGCCGCCCCGACGCCGATGAGGTGTTTCTGCTTGGTGGGGAGTGTTTCGACCATGGGGTGCTCCTGCTTCTGGTTTTCGGATGAGTCGTCCATGCGGCTCTCGACCTGAAGACGAGACTCACGGTCGAAACGATACGGGTGTTGTGTAGATTCCTTCTGGTCGACGTCGACCTGCTTCCTATCGCAGCAGAGGACATTGTCAGTATCGCGGTAGAACGAGCACGCGCGCTCCAGCTCCTCCTTCAATCGGATGCGAGCCCGATGCAGCCGGATTTTCGCGGCCCCTACCGTCAGATTCAGCGCGGCGGCGACGTCACGATCGGAGAGCTCCTCGCAATCGCTCAAGGCCAGCACCGTCTGGTAACTCTCGGGCAGCTTTCGTAGGACACCAGCCACGCATCGGCTCATCTCTTCGCGAACCAAGCTTCGCTCTTGGACAGCGTCGTCGATGAGTCCGTCGGGCGTCTCTTCATCCTCGGCCGGCAGAGCATCGGTTTGCGCGCCCTGTCGGCTGCGGTTCCAGTCGTGGGCTGCGTTGGTGGCGATGCGGAAGAGCCAGCCGCGCGGGCTGGCCTCGCCGCGGAACGTGTCTAGTGCCGCTGCGGCCTTGGCCAGAGCGATTTGGGCCAAGTCCTCTGCGTCAGCATCACCGACCATGCGTCCGAGGAAACGGACGAGTACCTGGCGGTCTTTGCGGGCCAACGCTTCGAAGTCTATTGATGCTTGTTCGTGTGGCATGTTGGGCAGGACATAGTGCCACGAAACAAGCGGCTGGCTACACGATGGGCCTTCGGAGCATCATGGAGATGCCGCTGCTTCCGGTGGCGATGCCTGCGGCAATCGGGATTCAGGCTCTGACCCCCCCGGCTTCGGCGCCTGACGAAGGCGGGTCGATCTGTGCTTCGGGGGGAGCCTCTCCAGGCTCACGCGCCCACGCAGGCGCCGTTCGTACGACCTCTTCGAGCGGGACACCAAGGCGCTGTGCGCGCTTGAGGTGATCGAAAAGTCCTGCGGCCATAGGTCAAGCAAACGAAAGCAAGTCCCCGGACA
>CAZHUY010000107.1:0-20229 GCA_964535465.1 uncultured Myxococcales bacterium | reverse complement strand
GCCCGTGGGGTTGATGAAGTACTTGGTCGTGGGGGTCACCAGGCGCGCGGGCAGCACCGGCTTGATGACCTCGTTCATGACGGCGTCCTTGAGGGCCTTGTACTTGACCGAGTCGCTGTGCTGGGTCGACACGACCACGGTGTCGATGGCCACCGGCTGGTTGTTCTCGTCGTAGCGGATGGTCACCTGGCTCTTGCCGTCGGGGCGGAAGAAATCGACCACGCCCTTCTTGCGAACGTCGGACAGCCGCTTGGACAGCTTGTGCGCCAACATGATGGGCATGGGCATCAGCTCCGGCGTCTCGTCGCAGGCGTAGCCGAACATCATGCCCTGATCGCCGGCGCCCTGCTCGTCGCGGGTGTACACGCCTTTGCCGTCCACGCCCTGGGCGATGTCAGGCGACTGGCGCTCGATGGCGACCAGCACGCCGCAGGTCTGATAATCGAAGCCCATCTCGGAGCTGCTGTAGCCGATGCTCTTGACCACGTCGCGCACGATGGTCGGGAACTCGATCTTGGCGGTGGTGGTGATCTCGCCGGCCACCATGACGAAACCCGTCTTGGTCAGGGTCTCGCAGGCCACGCGACAGGTCTTGTCTTCGGCGATGATGGCGTCCAACACGGCGTCCGACACCTGATCGCACAGCTTGTCGGGATGACCTTCGGTGACACTCTCTGACGTGAACAAGTACTCAGACATTGCGGCTTTTCTCCAAATTCGTTTACAGAGCGGGGAGCGCGGAGTTTCCCAGCCGAGGCACGCTCCGTCAACGAAGATGTAGCGCTCGCCGCGCCACGTTCACCCGAACTACTCTGTCACCGTGGCGTTGAAGGCGTTCACCAGACGACGACAGGCGGACAGCACCGCAAATTCGCTGCGCGGCTTGCCGTCGCCGGGACGAGCCAGCGCGGCGCTCTCTCGCGCCACCTTCATGAAATCGTTGGCCCCGGCCATGCGTGCCATCTCGTCCCGGGCATCCTCGGCGTGGGCCAGGAAGGCATTGAAGCTGTCGTTGAACGCGCTCGCTTGCTCGCCCACCGTCTGCGGCGCCGGGGGATTGGCCTTCAAGGCACGCAGCCAGCCATACGCGGACAGCACCACGCGACGCATATGCCAGGCCGCCTTGCGCCCGTCAGTCTTCTCTTGCAGGGCCAGCTCTTCCCACTGCCAAGCGCTACGCTCGGCCAGCAACTCGGCGCGCAAGTTCGCGCCAGCGCGCAGGACGGTCTCCAGCTTGTGACCGCTCTGGATCGAGGCCAGGTACGCGTCCGCCGCGCTCTCCAGAGCGGCCATGGCCGGAGACATGCCGTGCGCCTCGTGCACCAATGTCTTGCAGCGGGTCAGGTCCTCCCCATGCAAGCGCGCCCGGGCGCCGGCCTTCTCATTGCCACTTTCGTCACCAGCGGCGGCCAGGCACTGGGCGATTTTGTCCAGCTTGGCCATGGCGCCGTCCACCTCTTGCGAGTCTCGCGCCGACTCGGGATGGCGCAGCGACAGCTCGGCCGCCAAGGGCGGAGGATCCAACGGACTGGGCGCGGCCAACAGGTGACTCATACGCACCTTCAACTGGAGTCCCGGCGTGGCCTTGAAGGAAAAACGCCGG
This sequence comes from uncultured Myxococcales bacterium, assembly GCA_964535465.1. GTDB lineage: Bacteria > Myxococcota_A > Polyangia > Fen-1088 > Fen-1088 > Fen-1137. The sequence continues at coordinate 18,626 of CAZHUY010000107.1, read as the reverse complement.
GTCACCCGGCCAGGCGCGGTGGCGTTGAACAGGTGAGGCGTGGCCGAGGTGAGCTCGATCTCGCGCTTGCTGGTGGGGACGTGATCGATTTGCACATTGGTGTCGTCGGGATCGAGCAACAAGGACACCTTGACCACCGGCCCTTTGGGGTCAGACGAGGCACCCTCCATGACGTTCAGCGAGCGCGCCTGCCAAAAGTGGGTGCCCACCCGCCACGCCAACACGAGCAACAGCACCAGGCCCACTTTGGCCAAGATACGCCGGGCTCGCGGCGAAAGGAGGCGGTCGGAGGCCAGGGTGCCGGCGGGCACCGGACGCGGCCGAGGGCGTTCGACCAGAGGAGGGGGGGCCGGCTCGTCGGAGTCCGCCGCTGCGAGCTCGATTTCCCCGGCGGGGGGCGGAACCGCACCCGCAGGGCGTGCGGCGATGTCCTCGGTCACGGGCCTGCGCAGCGGAGGCGGGGCGTCCCTGTTGGGCCGTGTCGATGGACGTGGCGGCGGCTCATCGGCGATGGGACGCGCCGACGGGGGGGACGGCGGGCTCGCCCCCCAGCGGGTCCCCACCAACTCCAGCGGCGCTTCCTGTTCGAGCGGGGGGGCGAAACGATCCGCGCCAGCCGAGCGCGCGGCCCGAGGGTTGGACGGCGGGGCCAGGTTGGACTGCGGAGGGGGGATGTTCTCCAGCAGCGAGAAGGCGGGGCCCGCGTCTTCCTGCCCATCGATGGTGGCCAGCTTGAAGACAGGATCCCCAGCCTGCGCCCCGGTCAGGTCCACCGGAGCCGGGGTGACCTCGACGGCGGCGCCCGCGATGGCCTCGCGCATGGCCGCCGCCGAGGAAAACCGCTTGTCCATGTCTCGATCCAAGGCGCGCACGATGGCCGCCTCGATGTGCGGGGGGACCTCGGGGCGCAACGAACGCGGCAGCGGGAAACGGCCATCGAGGACGGAGCTGAGGATTTCGGCGTAGCCCATTCCCAGATAGGGCGTGCGTCCGCACAGCATCTCGTACAACACGGCCCCCACGGCGTGCAGGTCGGTGCGGGCATCGATCTTTTCCACCTGCCCGATGGCCTGCTCGGGCGCCATGTAAAGCGGGGTCCCCATCACCGTGCCCACCATGGTCCCGCTCATGGCGGCGCGCCCGACCTGGCCTGGTTGGCGCGTGGCCAGGCGTTTGGCGATGCCAAAGTCGACGATCTTGACGAAGTGAGGCCGGTCCTCGGTGTTGATGACGAAGATGTTGTCGGGCTTGAGATCGCGGTGAACGATGCCGTGCTTGTGCGCGGCCGAGAGGCCGCCCAGGACCTGGGTGATGAGGTTCACCGCCAACGGCACGGGAAGGCGCGGCGTCTCCTGCAGCATGGTGGCCAACGACTTGCCATCCAGCAGCTCCATCACCATGAACAGCAGCCCGCTGGGGGTGCGGCCCAGATCGAAGACGTCGATGATGTTCGGATGCCCGATGGCGCTGGCCGCTCTGGCCTCACGCTGGAACCGGTTGGCTAGATCCGCGTCATTGCTCATCTCTTGACGCAGGGTCTTGATGGCGATGTGCCGATCCAGGGATACGTGCAATCCCTCGTAGACAATCCCCATGGCACCCCGCCCAATCTCCCGAATGATCCTGTATTTGCCGTCCAGCGTCTGGCCGGGGCCCAGACCGGCAGCGGGCGGCCCGAGATCCCCGCCGGTGACCGGGCAACGGGTCAGGCTGGCAGGATGGTCTCCACCGCAATGCGTACAGGGCACCTGGGCAGAATATCAGCAGCACCAGGGCGTGTCAGCAAAGCCCAGGCTCGACACCGGTGTGTTTAACTCCCACCACTTCCTGTGGTGAAATCTTAACATCGTGAAGCTCTGCCCCCACCGGGACTTAGTGTTTTCAATGGGTTAGCTCGCGTACCGGGTGGCTTACGGCTTGCTACGTGTAGGGATTGCGATGCAAGTAACAACAGCCACCCGTTCGGAAGCACGAATCTCCGTCGTCTCGTCGCGAGCTCAGGCCGAAAGCCTGCGCTTGCCCAAGGCCCTCCTGTGCGATCTGGACGGTACGCTCATTGACACCATGCCCGTGTTGGCCGACCTGGCCACCGAGGTCATGAGCGACACCCACGGCCTTCCTCGCGCCCTGGGGCGCGAACTCTACCTGACGACCTGCGGCCTGCCCTTCATCAAGCAGCTCGAGGAGATCTTCCCGGGCGACACGCGCAACCGTGGCGCCTCCGACATCTTCGAGGGTCGCAAGCCCAGCCGTTGCAGCATGGCGCGCATGCCCGAGGACACCCGAGCGGCCCTGCGCGAGCTGCGAGCCCGCGGCGTGCGCATCGCGGTTTCGTCCAACAACGGGCGCGAAAACGTCGAGGCCTTTGCCCGCCTGTCGGGCTTCCCCTTCGACCTGGTCATGGGGTTCGGCGACGGTCTGGCCAAGGGCCGTCCGCACATCGAGATGGCCGAGCGCAAGTTCGGTGTGGACCGACAAGAGATGCTGTTCATCGGCGACTCCTTGCATGACGGCGAGATCGCCAACCAATCCCAGATCCCCTTCGTGGGGCTGGCGGGCACCTTCGCCAAGGAACGCTTCCTGCTGCGCTTCCCGGGCCAGCCGGTGATCGGCCGCTTCGCCGAGCTCCTGGACCTGCTGCCCGAACCCTTGGCTGCCGCCGTCTAAGGGTAAGACCATGCAGGTCGTGCTGCTGGCCGCCGGTCTGGGCAGCCGCCTGGGCTCGCTGACCAAGGACATCCCCAAGGCGCTGATCGAAGTCGCCGACAAGCCCCTGGTCATCCACGCCCTCGAGTTCGCGGCGCGCTTGCGGCCGGAGAAGGCCATCGTGGTGGGTGGGTACGGCCATGCCCTGGTGTCGCAAAAGCTGGAGCAGGCCCGCACCAGCCCCGCCCTGGCCGACTTGCCCATCGAATTGCTGGAGAACACGCATTTCCGTGACGGCAACCTGGTCTCCCTGATGACGGCGCGGCCGCGCATCACGCAGGGATTCCTGCTGCTCAACGTGGACCACATCTACAGGCCAGGCATCGCCCAGGTGGTGGCGCCCGAAGTCAGCGAAGTCACCGCCTTCATCGACACCGATCGCCAACTGGGGGCGGACGATATGAAGGTCGAGCGCACCACGGAGGGTCGCGTTCGCCGCATAGCCAAGACGCTGACCACCTTCGATTCCGGCTACGTGGGCATGACCCGCGTGCCGGCGGCGGCCCTGCCCCGCTACTGGCGAACCGCCGAGGCCGCCCTGGCCGAAGAGGGACGCGCCATCCACGTCGAACGCATCCTGGCCCGCCTGGCCGAGAACGAAGCCGCCCCCCTGTGCCGGGACATCAGCGGCCACGGCTGGCTGGAGGTCGACACCCCCGACGAGCGCGCCGCGGCCGAGAAGGCCCTGCAGGCGCGCCCCATCTGAGGGCGTCGGGACACCGTGGGCCGCCTGACAGGCCGGCCCGCGCCTGGCCGGATAGAGTGACCCCACCGGAAGGGTTCCGGTAGGTCCGGGCTTGCTCCGGCGGCTTGGCCGCCATAACTTAGCCCCTTATCCCGCCCGAGGCGGGCCGGAAGGATCCCCTTGATCAGCTACATCGCGAAGAGAATTTTCGGCACCAAGAACGCGCGCGTTCTCAAGGGCTTGCGCCCCAACGTGGAGCGCATCAACCACCTTGAGCCGGAGATGCAGAAGAAGTCGGACGAAGAGCTACGCGGCATGACAGCCGAGTTCCGCCGACGCATCGACAAAGGCGCCACGCTTGACGAGCTGTTGCCCGAAGCCTTCGCGGTTTGTCGCGAGGGCGGCCGGCGCGCGCTCAACATGCGCCACTTCGACGTGCAGCTCATCGGCGGCATGGTCCTGCACAAGGGCTGCATCGCCGAGATGAAGACCGGTGAAGGCAAGACCCTGGTGGCCACCCTGGCCGTCTACCTGAACGCGCTATCCAGCAAGGGCGTGCACCTCATCACGGTGAACGACTACCTGGCTCGCCGCGACGCGGACTGGATGGGTCGTCTCTACCGCTTCCTCGGCATGTCGACGGGCGTCATCGTGCACGGCCTCAACGATGCCGAGCGCCAGCACAACTACCGCTGCGACATCACCTACGGCACCAACTCCGAGTTCGGCTTCGATTACCTGCGCGACAACATGAAGGAGTCCATCGAGCGTTACGTGCAGCGCGAGCTGAACTACGCCATCGTGGACGAAGTCGCCTCCATCCTCATCGACGAGGCACGCACCCCGCTCATCATCTCGGGCTCGGCCGAGCAGTCCGCGGATCTCTACAGCAAGGTGAACGGCATCATCCCGGGCTTGCGCAAGGACATCGACTACACCGTCGACGAGAAGGCGCACTCGGCCATGCTGACCGACTCGGGCGTGGACCGGGTCGAGAGCAAGCTGGCCGTGGGCAACCTGTACAACCCGCAGAACATCGCCTGGCTGCACCACGTGACCCAGGCCCTGCGCGCCCACACGCTGTACAAGCGCGACGTCAACTACCTGATCGAGGACGGCGAGGTCATCATCGTCGACGAGTTCACCGGACGCAAGATGCCGGGCCGGCGCTGGTCCGACGGCCTCCACCAGGCGGTCGAAGCCAAGGAAGGCGTGGCGATCCAGGAAGAGAACCAGACCCTGGCCACCATCAGCTACCAGAACTACTTCCGTATCTACAAGAAGCTGGCCGGCATGACCGGCACCGCCGACACCGAGGCGGAGGAGTTCAACAAGATCTACAAGCTGGACGTCACCGTCATCCCCACCAACCGCCCCATGGTCCGCAAGGACGCCCACGACACCGTCTACAAGAACGAGAAGGGCAAGTTCCGCGCGGTGCTGGCCGACATCGAGGACTGCCACAAGCGTGGTCAGCCGGTGCTGGTGGGTACCGTCAGCGTGGAGAAGTCCGAGGTCGTGGCGTCGCTGCTGCGCAAGAAGGGCATCCCCCACAACGTCCTGAACGCGAAGCAGCACGAGCGCGAGGCCCACGTGGTCGCCCAGGCCGGCCGCAAGGGCGCCGTCACCATCTCCACCAACATGGCCGGCCGTGGCACCGACATCATCCTGGGCGGCAACGCCGAGTTCATGGCGCGTGCCGAGGTCGATCCCGAGGCGGCGGGCCAGCCGGGCGCCGAGGTCGATGCCGAGATGTTCAAGATCGCCTACGCCAAGTTCAAGCCCCAGTGTGATGCCGAACGCCAGGAGGTCCTGGCCGCGGGCGGTCTGCACATCCTGGGCACCGAGCGCCACGAGTCGCGGCGTATCGACAACCAGTTGCGCGGTCGCGCCGGTCGCCAGGGCGACCCGGGCAGCTCGCGCTTCTATCTATCGTTGGAAGACGATCTGATGCGCATCTTCGGGGCCGAGCGCATCACCGGCCTGATGGAACGCCTGGGCATGGAAGAGGACGTGCCCATCGAGCACACGTTCATCAACCGGGCCATCGAGAACGCCCAGAAGAAGGTCGAGGGCCACAACTTCGACATCCGCAAGAACCTGCTGGAATACGACGACGTCATGAACCAGCAGCGCAAGACCATCTACTCCTTGCGTCGCCAGGTGCTGGAGGGCTCTTACGTCCCCTTGCTGTCCGAGGCGGAGGTCAAGGCAGGCAAGCGCACCGATGTCCCCGCGGCCTCGGGCCAACACACCGTGGATTCTCTGGTGCCCGACATTCGTTCGCTGCTGGGCCGCCTGGCCGAATTCCTGACCACGCAGCAACAGCCGCCCCAGGCGGATGGCACGCCCACCCCGCCCGTCACCGTGCCGCTCGACGAGAGGCGTTTCCGCTCGGAGATGTACCGCTTGTTCGGCGCCTACCCCGAGGTGACCGGTCTGGCCGACAACCGCTCGGCCGGCCTCGATCGACTGGCCAAGGAAGTGGCCTCGTCGATGATCCAGCAGCGCGAGCGTCTGCTGGACATGTCGGAAGAGGTCCTGCAGGAGGTGGTGGACGAGAACTGCCCCGGGAACGCCCACGCCGAGGATTGGGACATCGAGGGCTTGAAGGCGGGCATCAAAGAGAAGTTCGGCTTCGAGCCCACCGTGAAGACCAAGGGTCTGCTCGATCGCGACGCCCTGGCCGGCATGATCTGGGATCAGATCGAGAAGATCATCGAGGCACGCGAGGTGGAATGGCACGGGCTGCCCAACCTGCTGCGCTTCTTCCGCTACTTCATCCTGGAAGAGATCGATCAGCGTTGGATCGAGCACCTGAAGAACATGGAGGCCCTGCGCGAGGGCATCGGGTTGCGCGGCTACGGCCAGAAAGACCCCAAGCAGGAATACAAGAAGGAAGGCTTCACCATCTTCGGCGAGATGATGGCGGCCATCAGCCGCAACCTGTGCACCAAGCTGTACCACGTGCAGGTGGCCACCGACGAGAGCGAGGCCGCCGCACGCCAGATGGCCGAGAAGGCCGCGGCCAAGCGGCCACGGCAAATGGTCGAGTCTGGTGGGGGCATGGCCCAGGCCCCGGCCGAGGAGCAGGGCAAGCCGCAACCGGTTCGGCGCGAGGCCGAGAAGGTCGGCCGCAACGATCCCTGCCCCTGCGGCAGCGGCAAGAAATACAAGAAGTGCTGCGGGGCCGCCCTGCAGACCTGAACCGCGCCCCCTCGTGGCGAGGCGAGGCCCTCGCCACCGAGATCGCTACGGCATGGGTTGCCGCTGGAACATCTCCCACGCCACGTCGGGGACGCTCATCTTGACCGCGTTGTTGTAGGTGTCGTGGCCGGTGTTGGGCAACGAGCACAGCGTGTTCTCCACCCCGGCGCTGCACTGGGTGTAGCTCTCGCAGTACTGCAGCGAGGTGGTGGGGGATCCCGTGCACCCGTCGATCTTCTTCCATAGCTCCAGCGATTCCTTGGCCCCCGGGTCGAGCCAACCGGTCGAGCCGGTCTTGCCCCCCTCGTACTTGACCATGGTGTCGGTCAGGCCGCGCACCGCCAGCACCGAGATGGGCCGCGCCGGCGTGCAGGGATCGGTCACCAGGTCGGCCGAAGCCGGGGCGATGGCGGCGATCACCTCGGCGGCCTCGCAGCCCAGGCGGTGCACGAAGCCGGCGCCGTTGGACATGCCGGTGGCGTAGACCCGCTTGGAATCGATGCACGTCGCCTTGCTGACCGCCTCGATGATGGCCCTGGTGAAGCCCACGTCGTCGACCTTCTCCGACATGGCCAGCCCACAGCAGTTGCCCACGTTCCACGAGCTGTCCACGCCCTCGGGATAGACCACGAGCAGCCCCACCTGATCGGCCTTCTTGTTCCAGCCGCTGGCGGACGCCTCCTGCGAGGCATTTCCCCCATGACCGTGAAAGTCGAAAACCAGCGGAGCCGGGCTGCCTGCCTTGAGCGAGCTGGGCACGTACACCACGTAGCTGCGCGTGCGGCCGCCGAACTGGAGGGTGGCCTTGTTGTTCCCCGCCTTGAGCGTCGAGCTGCCAGAGCAAGTCACGACCGCCGTGGCGTCCGCCGCGTCCCGGAACGGTGGCGAAGCGTCCCCGATCGAGGCATCAGGCCGGCTGGCCGACGAGCCGCTCGCGCCCGCGTCCCGACCACTGGCCCCGCCCGAGCCGCCGCCTCCGCCAAGGGCCGTGCTGCCAGCCCATGCGGACGTCCCACCGGTCCGCTCTGCCGAGCTGTCCCGACCGGCGGAGCCGCCCCCAGTCGCTTCGCTGGCGGTCGACGTGGCCCCGCCCACGACGCCTCCTGCCCCTGTCGCCCCGCCCGTGCTTGCTCCACCCCTGCTCGCCGACTTGCCACCCATGACGAAACCGCTCCCGCTGCTCGCGCGGTCGCTGGTATGCGCGGCCCCGCCGCTTCCGCCCCCGGCTGCGGTCCCCCGGTCCGCCGCATTCTGCGAGCCGCACGCAAGCAAACCAAGAACGAGCAGCCAACCGGCTCTTCCATCCAGCATCATGTTCATTGTCCTCAATGCCCGCAGCTGTCGGATCCCTTGTCATCCGGCTCAGCTTTCTTGCGGCTCGCGCGATTCGCCACAAGCGCCCCAGCAGGCGTAGCGACCGACAAGCAAGGCTGCAGGCGCTTCGACATCCAGCCGAATCGGTGCGGAGGCCAGCGGACGAGCAGGACGCTGGCCTCCATCACGACCCGAAACTGGGCTCGAATCTCAGCGGTAGAGCTTCACGTCGTCGATGAAGATCTTGCCCGTGCACGGGGAGGCGGCGCTCCCATCGTCGGGAGCGACCGGAACAATGATGACCCACTGGATCGCACCAAGCTGGCCCGGGTCCACGGGCGTTGCCGGATTCCCTTGGATATCGGAGGTCTGGAAGGGAGCGGTGACGGTCCGGGGCGTGCTCGTCACCTCATCCGCGGGAATTCTCTTCTGGGGGGGATAAGGTCCACCGGCCTCGTAATACTGGTGCGTGGGATCGATCGAGGCATAGGTCATCGAGCAACCCGAGAGCGATCCGCTGAGGCTGAACTGGACCCCGGAAAAACCACGAGCGTCGAGACACCCATTGAATGCCTGTGTCACCGTCAAGACCTGCGGCTTGGGCCCCGGGGCGGCCTTGACCTCGACCACCATCCGGCCGGCCTCCGTGGCCTGGGAGAAGATCACGCCGGGCGCGGCGTCCGCCGGCACCGAGGCAGATATCTTTGCGGGGACCCCACCCTTGTCCGAGAAATCCGAAATCAATCCATCAGGAGAAGCCGCCGTGGTCGTGCCTGGCGTGCAGGTCCAGCGAGACACGGGCTCAGGCCCACTCATGGTTCCGGGATACGACGACGAACGCATCTCTGCGGCGGTCGTCGCCCCTCCAGAGGCACAGGCGGCGGTGAGCAGAACAGTGGACAGGCCGAGGATGCAGGTTCTTGTCATGGTGGCTCCTCAAAGGCTTTGGGTTGAACTGCCCGACGACGCTAACCCAACCCCGACCGTTTGCAACAGCCGATGTGCCTCAGATCCATGCACATATTGCGCATCGAGGGTGCGCTCTTCGTTCACTTCTTACCGCGATACCCGCGGCCGATCTGCCACGGCTTGCCGACGTAGGGGCCGAGCCTCCAGCATGACAGATCGGAGAAGGTGAACAGCAGAGGAGACAGCTTGCCCCAGTCGACCTGGCGGGTGGCATCAGGCGGCGACGGCGCTGTCTAGCATCACGCGCACCATCTTCATCAGCTCGGAGGCCACGAAGGGCTTCTGCAGGAAACTCACCCGCTTGCCCGCCGTTTGTTGCCAATCGAGGATGTCGGCGGTGTAGCCAGACATGAGAAGGATCGGCACGTTGGGGACGATCTCTTCAATGTGTCGGGCCAGCTCGCGTCCGTTCATACCAGGCATGATGACGTCAGAAATCAGCAGCCGGATCGCCGCGGCGTTCTGGGTCGCCAGCTCGATGGCGACTTGGGCATTCGGTGCGGGCAACACGTTGTACCCGGACCGTCGCAGGTGGATGCACAGCATGCCGAGCAGGCTGGGCTCATCCTCGACGAGGAGGACGGTCTCGGTCCCGGTGCGCGATTCGCACTCGGTCTTGATGTCCCGCCGGACGCTCTCGGACCCTTGGTAGCGGGGAAGATAGATGACGAAGGATGTGCCCCTGCCGGGCTCGCTCGCCACCAAGATGGCCCCCCCGTTCTGCCGAACAATGCCGTAGACGGTCGAGAGACCGAGGCCCGTGCCAACCCCCACGCCCTTGGTCGTGAAGAAGGGTTCAAACACGTGCCCCAGCGTCTTCTGATCCATGCCGCAACCGTCGTCAGTCACGGTCAGGCGGACGTAATCGCCGGCCGGCAGATCGGGGTCCCCGGGAACGGCGGAGCCGGCCAAGGTCTCGTTCGCAGCATCAATGGTCACCGAGCCAGCTCCTGTGATGGCATCGCGCGCGTTCACGCACAAGTTCGTGAGGATCTGGTCGAGCTGTGAGGCATCCATCTTCAGCGCCCACAACTCTCGCGCCGGCCGCCACACCAGGCGGATGTCCTCGCGAATCAGGCGCTGCAATATTCTGAGCGAGCTGGTGACCACCTCATTCAGGTCCAGCACGCGCGGGACGATGGGCTGTCTGCGCGCGAAGGCCAACAGCTGCTGCGTCAGTTCCTTCGATCGCTGGGCAGCCCGTTCGATGTCGTCCAGGCCGGACCGTACCGGGTGAGACGGGGGCAGATCCGCCTTGGCCAGCTCGACCTGCCCCAGCACGACGCCCAGCATGTTGTTGAAGTCGTGAGCCACGCCCCCTGCCAGACGCCCCACGGACTCCATCCGTTGCGCATGTTGCAGCTGCCGTTCCAGGCTCGCGCGCTCCTCCTCGGCCCGTTTCAGATCGGTGATGATGAACTCGATACCATCCCAGAGGACCGAGCCGTCGGGTTGCAGCCGGGGCGTCGCGACCACGGATGACCAGCGCATCCGCCCCGACGGATCGGTCGTGCGGAATTGGCAGCGGAAGGTCGTCAGGCTGTTGAACGCGGCGGCCTCCGCTTCCCGCATGCGCTTCGCATCCTCCGGATGGTGGCGACCGAAGACCAGCGATGGGTCCGCCAGGACCTCCTCGGGAGAGGCGCCGTAGAGCCGGCGAACCGAGTCGCTGACGTAGGTGAAGCGGGGTTCGCGGTCCTTGGTCGTGACCACCTGGTAGATCATGCCCGCGTCGAAATTCTCGCTGATCATGCGCAGCCGGTCTTCGCGCTCACGGGTGGCGGCCTCCGACCTCCGCAGCGCCGAGACGTCGTGCAGCTCCCACAGCGTATGGCGGCCCCTTGACAGCGTGACGGCCTCGGCCGAGACGAATGTCGGTTGGGGACCGTGAGCCATCGACAGGAGCACCTCGCGCTGGCGCGCGTGGCCGCTCTCTTTCAACTCTCGCTGAAAGGTATCGAGCATGACCGGGTCCGTCCACACCCCCAACTCGACGCCTGTCTTACCCAACGCCGCCTCGCGGGGAATGCCGCTGGCAGCGACCCAGGTCTTGTTCACATCGACGATGCGTCCCGATTCCAGCTCGGCGAGCACAATCGCGTTCGAGCTGCCGTGGAAGATCTTCGACAGCTTCTCTTCGCTCTCGTGAAGCGCGTCCGCGATGCGTTTCCTTTCACTGATATCGCGGATGATGGCAATGACGAAGGTGGCGCCGGCCTCACTGTGGCGGCGCAGAGACACCTCACCCCAGAACAGCTCGCCGTTTTTGCGGCGGCAGTGCCATAGAAATTCCTCCACGCCGTTCTGCAAGGCGTTTTGGCGGTGTTCGGCGGCATCGGCGGCAGCGTAGGGCGGCTTGTTCTCGGCCAGGTCCTCCGGCCTGAGCGAAAAGAACTCGCCCCGTTCGTATCCGTACATGGCACAAGCGCACTGGTTGACGTACAGAACGCGCCCTGTGGCATCGTGCACGATCAGCGCGTCCATGGTGACGTCGAGGACAGCTCTGCTGTCGAAGGGCAGAGGAGAATCCTCGGGGTTGTGTTCGACCGCCGCCGGCATACGCCAATCTTCCCCCAAGACGCGCTTCCTGTCGCCAGCTGTATTTATTACGCGCACCACTACTGCGCGCAGCGGAAGCCTAGGAACTGCCCCCTGCTCTCGGGCGGCAGGCGGAAGCGGTTGGTGGTGCGCTCGGTGCGCGCGTCGCCGCCGCCCCAGCTCCCCCCGCGCAACACGCGGTTGCCCTCGTGGCGCCGGCCATCGTAGCTGGCGTATTCGCTGGCGGTCCATTCCCACACGTTGCCCGCCAGATCCAGCGCGCCGTCCTTGGAAGCCCCGGCGGGGAAGCTGCCCACCGGCGCGGTCTCGGGCCAGCCGTCGCTCGCCTGGTAAAGCGGCGGCTGGCGCGGAAAGCCCTTGGCCGCCAGGTTGGCCGGGCACTCGGGTCCGCAGGCGTTCAAGCGCTTCTCGCTGGGTCTGTCGTCGCCCCAGGGAAAGGTGCGCGCTTCCGCGCCGCCGCGGGCCGCGTACTCCCATTCCTGCTCGCTGGGCAGGCGCTTGCCGGCCCAGGAACAGAACCCGGCCGCCTGGTAATAGTCGACGCAATTGACCGGGTGGAGCGCGCGATCCTGGGGGTGCTTCCAGTTGCAGAAGATGCGGTAGTCGTGCCGCCGGTTCACGTAGGCCTCGGGCTCGCGGCACGCGCCCTGGCGCACGCACTCGGCGTACGCCTGGACCGTCACCTCGGTACGGTCCAAGCGGAAGCTCTTCACATTGACCTGGTGGACCGGCTTCTCACTCTCGCTGGCCTCGCGGCTGTCGCTGCCCATGGGAAAAGTGCCCCCGGGAATGACGACGGTGGGACTGCTGTTTCTTTCGGTCTTCTTGCCCGCCGCCGCAGCCCCACCTTGCCCGCCCCATCCCCCAAGCAAACCCAACCCGCCGGCCACGGCCAAGAGCAGACGCGCGGATTTGAAGGACAGTGGGGTCCCGAAAGGCATGCAGGAGCATGCTAACACGCGCCCTCGCCTCGCCCTGGCTTCGCACCGCCTCTTGCCGCACCGATTCACATTCGGAAATGGCAAGCCGGGCGAGGTCCGTCGACGGTGCGCAGGTTTTTCCCAACCCGGTGTATTCTCCTTGCATGATCGCAAAGGCAGGTTGCTTCGTGGTGCTCGCCGGTATGGCCGTGGGCTGCGGCGGTTCGGATGGACCGCCACGCGCCCAAGTCAGCGCGCAGATCCCGTTGGCCACCAGTTCGCCGCTAGCGCTCACCGCCAACGCCCTGCTCATGCGCGCCGGCACGGGTTTCGTGCTGGCCGGGCTGGACGGCAACACCGTGCGCTGGGGACGAGTGAGCAACGAAGGCCTGATCGTCGGCGAATCACAGTTCAATTTACCCGAGGCTCCGGCCCTCATGCCCGATGGCCGTGCGCTGGGCCCTGTCTTCGCGGTCACCCAGAAGGTCGAGCCAGGCGATCAGCTCGTGGCGGCCATGCTGGTGGAGAAGGCAGGCAACCCGAACACCTACGAGGCCATCGCCTTCGTGCACGATCAGGGAGCCAGCGTCGCCTCCAGCCGTCACGTGCTCGGAGACTTGGTGGCCTCGGCCCAGTCGGGCACGATTCGCGTGGTCGCGGGAAGCCCACCTTCGGGCAAGACCGCCGTGATCCTGTGGGGCACCGGGGGACAGGCGGCGCCCATCAACTACCAGGTCCTCGGCGCCGACGGGGCCGCCGTGGGGGACGTGCGCAGGCTCCTCGATAACCCTGACCCGACCAAGATCCCGCGCTGGGACTGCGTCGATGTGACCCAGGGCTTCGATGGGGTGGCCATCACGCTGGTCGAGGACGCCACCTCGGAGAGCCTTCTGCCCCTGTGGCACCGCGTCGACCTCAACGACGATGGCAGCCCCCGAAACGACGTCTCCATCTACATTCGCTGGGGACAGGTCGCGGACTGCCGCATCACCTCCTCGCCCACGCCGGTGGCCGGGGGGTATCTGGCGGTCTGGCAGAACAGCAAGAGCAGCGGCGGCACCTATTTCGCCCACATGAGCCCTCCCCCCGCCGATGCCGGGTTCGATGAGCAGCCCGAGGTCTCCAGCAATCCCCTCCTGGCATCCGAACGCTACGGCGGCTATTCGCGCATGCCCAAGCTCCTGTGGGCGGCCCCCATCGACACCGGCTTCGAGTTCACGGTGGGCATGCTCGGCTCGAAGGGCCCCGAAGTGAGGGGGTTCAACCTGTTCTCTGATCCCAAGGGAAAGACCCTGCACCTGCCCAGCGCGGCGGGCAAGGTGGGCCCGGTGTCCTCATGGGTCGGCACGGACGCCACCTGGGTGACCTACCTGGACATGCCCGACGAGGTTGCGACGACGCCGGCGACACGCTTCCTGGTCAAGGTCACCCCATCGCCGGCCAAGTAACCTGACGCGTTGCCCAACAGGGGTCAGGGAAGATGAGCGCACCCGCCTTTGATCGGAAATAATCCAGGGGTGCAATTGGTTCCTTTTGCATAACCAGCCATGTTATTTCGCACTGCACCCTCCAAACCCGATTTCGAGCGCGAGGTGATGCCCCATATGCGCCTGCTTTACGGGGTGGCCCTGCGCATGGCTCGTGTCGAGGGCGACGCCGAGGATCTAGTTCAGGACACCATCCTGCGCGCCTACCGATTCTGGGACACCTTCGAGGCCGGTACCAACTGCAAGGCCTGGTTGCTGCGCATCCTGACCAACTCCTTCCGCAACCGCTACCGTGAGCGCGAACGCGAGCAGGAGATCATGGGCGAGGCGGAGTCCTGCGATGCCCACCTGGGCCAGTTCCAGGGCCAGAACCCGCGCGACGCCGAGAGCGCCCTGTTCGGCCGCATGCTCTCCCGCGACGTGGAAAAGGCCCTGGCGGCCCTGCCCACCGAGTTCCGTTTGCCGGTCATCCTCGCCGATCTCGAGGATCTGTCCTACAAGGAGATCGCCGAGGTGATGGAGTGTCCGGCGGGCACGGTGATGAGCCGCCTGTACCGAGGACGCAAGATGCTGCAGAAGTTGCTCTACGACTACGCGGTCGAGTCGGGAATCATCCGCGGCTCGCAGGACAAGCCAGCCGAAGCTTCGGCGGACGTGGTGGATCTGGAAGGTTTTCGCAAGCTGAAGCGGGAGGGGGCGTGATGGGGATGAATTGCTCGGAGGCGGACGCCATCATGTACGCTTTTGTCGACGGTGAATTGTCCGGGTCGGATCGCGCGGCCTATGAAGCCCACCTGATGTCATGCGACGCCTGCGCGCGCGCCACGCGGCTGCAGGGGCGATTCAAGGCGGCCTTACGCGGTCACCTGCCCAGGCCGGAGATCCCGGAGGGCCTGCGCCAACGCATTCATCTGGCTATCGAGGCCGAACCCACCAAGCGACGCCAGTGGCCCTGGCGGGCTTACCCGCGCGCCTTCACCTTCAGCATGGCGGTGGCCGCGGCGGCCATTCTGTTGGTGGCCAGCCCGCGCCGCGGCACCTCGCCGGTGCTGGAACAGGCCATGTCCACCTTCCATCACGATCTGCCGCTGGACGTATTGTCGCAGAGCTGTTCGGCGGTCAGCGATTGGTTCCGCGGCAAGTTGGATTTCGCCCTGCCGGCGGGCGCGAATCGCGCCAACTGCCAAGGCGGCAGGCTGGTGAACGTGCGCGAGCGTTTTGGGGCCTACGTGGTCTACCAGGGGCCTGACGGCCATCGCCTGGGGCTGATGGTCTTCCCCGAGAGCGAAGACCTCTCCTATGGTCCTCGCCGGAAATCCCTGGCGGGCCGGGAGGTCTACGTGAACAACAGCCGGGGCGTCTCCACCGCCGCGTACCGCGGGCAGGACGGCCTGACCTATGTTTTCACCGCCGATATCGACGAGGACGCCTTGGCCCATTGGGTCGAAACGGTCTATCTGAGCCCCCACCAAGCGCCCGCGGCCGCGCAAGCCAACTTCTGACTCCCTCCGGCCAATCCGCCCATCGCGCCAAGCAGAACGTTCCTCCGGCTTGGTACTGCGGGCTTATCCGTAGTAACGTCTCTGTCCTTATGGCGACGAGAACGCTTCTGTGCGTAGAGCCCGATGAGGCCGCTCTGGAAACCCTGACCGCCACCCTGGCGCCTTACGGCTTCGATATCACGAACATCGTCAACGGCGACGAAGCGGTGGAATGGGGACGCAAGAACCCTCCAGCCCTCATCATCGTTTCCGTCGAGCCCAAGAAGGTGGGCTACGCGATCTGCAACAAGCTCAAGCGTAGCCCGGACCTGAAGAGCATCCCCCTCATCCTCACCTCGGCGGAGGAGCCGGCTGCCAAGTTCGAGCAGCACAAGACTTTCAAGCTGCGCGCCGACGAGTACCTGTTCAAGCCCTTCAATACCGAGGAGTTGGTGCGCAAGGTGGAGCAGCTGGTGGGCTTGGGTGCCCCCAACACCAACACCGACGAGGTCTTCCTGAGTTCGGACCTGCTGTCGTCCGAGATCGCCATCGAGGCTGATGACATCGTCGAGGAAAACACGCCGCAACCCGCAGCGCCCGCCAAAGGCGCGGTGCTGGAGATGGAAGCGGAGGTCAGCGATTCCTCTGCCCTGGGTGGCTTGGACGCCATCTTCGACAAAGAGGCCCAGGCCGCCTTCGACGCGCTCGAGATGAGGGAAACCCCGACGGTGAGCGGCCCCACGCCTTCGGACCCCGGTATGAACGCAGTGGACGACGATTCGTGGGACGAGCAGAAGGCCACCACCATGGTGCCTTCCAGCTTGATCGCCGACCTGATGGGCCCACCGGCCGAGTCCAAGCCGCAAGGCGCGTCCACGGTGCGCATGATGCCCGGCATGGTTCCGGCCGATCCCCACAAGGAAGAGACGGCCCCCAACCCGGCGACGCTCGATCAGCCGCCCCCTGCCCTCGAGGTTGTATCTCCGCCAGCCCCCGCGCCCGAGGAGATGGCCGCCCCGCCCGAGGAGATGGCGCCTCCGCCCGAGGAGATGGCCGCCCCGCCCGAGCCCGACATGGTCAACCACACCTCGCTGGAAACCATGTCGATGTCCGAATCCCCCGACGGCCTGCTGGCCGGGCTGCAAGAGCATATCCATGAACTGGAGAACGATAAGCGTCGGCTGCAGACCGAAATCGAAGATCTCAACAACCGTCTGCAGGCCCAGCCCTTCAGCAAAGAACGAGATCTCCTGAGCCTGCGTGAGACCATCAACCGCAAGGAGAAGGACCTCCTCGACCTACGCGACGCCCTGGACGCCAAAGAGCGTCAGATGCTGGACCAGAAGGATCGCATCCGCGAGCACGAGCGCGCGCGCCGCGATCTGGAAGAGAAGATGCTGGCCATGGAGAAGAGCCTGGTCTACGCCAACGAGCGTGTGACCGCCCTGGGCCAGGACAAGGATCGCGCGGTGGAGCGCGAGCGGGCGCTCAAGGTGCGGCTGGACGACAGCCACCTGGAGCTGGCCAAGACGCAGGACGAGCTCGAGTCCTTCCGCAAGCGGCTGGCCACGGCCGAGGATCGGGCTCGCGTCGAGGTGGACAAGATTCGCCTGGACATGGAGAACCACGTCTCCGACCTGGAGCAGGTACACCGGGGCGAGGTCGCGCAACTGACCAACGAACGGCAAGCGGCCGAGGCAGCGCGCGAGGAGCAGATGCGGGCCGAGAAGGCGCGCCTGGAGATGGAGCACGCCGCCGAGATGGAGGCCCAGCAGCGACGCGCAGCCGACGAGCTGGCCGCTCTGGAAGACCGCCACGACGTCGAGCTGACCCGCATCAAGCGTGAGCACGAGAAGGCCGTCGCCTCGCTGAAGGAAGAGTCCGCGGCGCAACTCGCCGCCGAACGCCAGGCCCACGAGACGGCTCTGGACGGCAAGGAGCGCGATCACAAGACCGAGATTCAGGCTTTGCGACGCCGCCTGGAGGAAGAGCTGGCCGCCGCCGAGGCGCGCCGCCAGCGCGAGCTGGAGGAAGCCGCCACGCGTGCCGCTAACGACTTGGCCGCCGCCGACGAACGACGCCGAAGTGAGCTGCAGGCGCGCGACGAAGAGCACCACAGCGCGGTGGCGGAAATGGATCGCCGTCACCTGGACGAGAAGACCGAGATGTCGGAGCGCCACCGGGCCGAGCTGGATCAGGCCGGGGCCCGGGCGGCGCGCGCCGAGGGCGAGCTGGCGGCCCGCAACCAAGAGCTGGGCGAGGTCAGCCGACGGGTGGTGCGCGCGGAAGGCGATCTCGACACCACCCGCGCCGACCTGCGCGACCGGGAGGTCAAGCTGGCCCAGGCCCGCGACCGCATCAGCGAGCTGGAGGCCAAGATGGCGGAATTCGAGGATCAGATCCTGCGCGCCTACCAGAAGATACGTGGCGACGAGAAGACCCTGGAGAAGGCCAAGCGCGCCGTGGCCGTGGCCCTGACCCTGCTGGACGAGCGGGGCGCCTCTGCTCCCGCGACAGGCGCGCAGAACACGCCCCCGCGTTCCGACGAAGGCACGACCTGATTCCTCCCCGTCCTTTCTTGCCCCCTGTGCCCGTGAGCGTGAGGTCCCGCCATGCATGAGGTGACGGGCAACCTCGCGGGCTTGAAGCCGAGCGAGATCAAAGCGCTGGAGCGCATCTACCGCCGGCGTGTGCCGCCGCACGAGCTGGTCTCCGCCGAGCTGGCGACCTTCATGTGCGGACTGTCGCGCGACATCGCACGCCAGGTGGGCGTGCTGGTCACGCGCCGAGGCGACATCGACTATGTGGTGGTGGGGGACGCCTCGCGCATCCTGCTGCCCGAGGTGGGGCGCATGCGCGCGGGGCACGGTCGTTTCCGTGGCCTGCGCCTGGTGCACACCCACCTGCGCAACGAGCCCATCTCGCGCGACGATCTGGTGGATCTGGCCCTGCTGCGTCTGGATCTGGTGGCGGCGGTGGGCGTGACACAGGATGGACGGCCCGCGGATCTGCACCTGGCCCACCTCATGCCCCCGCATGAGAAGCAGTCGCCCTGGACGGTGGCCACGCCGATTCCCTTCCATCGCGCCAACATCAACGTGGACGAGTTGGTGGGCGCCCTGCAGGAGGAGTTCGACCGCGCCCTGCCCACCACGCGCGCCACCGAGGGGCAGGAGCGCGCCGTGCTGGTGGTCATGGAGTCGCGCCAGACCCGCGCCGCCGGCAGCACCGAGAGCCGGGTCAACGAGCTGCGCGAGCTGTGCCGCACGGCCGGAATCGCCGTCACCGACGTGGCCAT
>CAZHUY010000106.1:10333-20429 GCA_964535465.1 uncultured Myxococcales bacterium | reverse complement strand
CACCCGAGGCCGATCCCGCAGTGCCGCCGCTCGCGCCACCGGACCCGTTCGAGCTGCTGGTCTTGGCGCCGCCAGCCCCGCCGGTCGCGGGCGCCGAGGAGCCGCCACCGGCACCGCCGGCCGCCGCCGCGCCACCGGATCCCGACGTCCCCCCCCTCGCACCGTCTCCGGTGCCACCATCGCTGCCACCACGCGCGCCATCGCTGCCCGTGCCGGCGTCCACGCCCGTGGCACCACCCCGACCGGTGGACCCGCCAGCGCCCGTCGAACCGCCCGCCCCGGTGCTGCCCCCAGTTCCGGTCCCGCCACCGGTCCCGAAGTCGTTGTCGAAAGCGACGCCATCGAAGGGAATCACGACGATCTTGGTGCCGTGATTCGTGCCGGGCAGGACCTGGTTGTCCTTGTCGACGTCGGACACGGCCCAGGTGATGTGGGTGGGATGTCCATCCTCCAGGAGCACGCCCGGCCGCTCCATCTTGTACCACTGGTTGCAGACCGTGCTCCCCTCGTAGCAGAAGATCTTCTTGTACTCCCGCGGCGACCAACCGTACCCGTTGTCCTTCCAGTCGTTGATGCCGTCCTTCGAATAGATGTGGTAGCCGACGCGATCTCCGGAACCCGAGTAGATGATGTGGTAGGTGCCGGCGCTGTACCAAATGTGGGGATCCTCTTCCCACGTGAAGTTGGGGTTGGTGACGCCGGGTATCGAGGTCCGCTTCACGTAGACGGTGTCGGCATTGGCCGTCGGGTAGGTGCACTTGGGCTGCACCTTCTTGTAGGTGCCACACAGGGTGTCCGCGATGGCGATGCCACCGTGACGATACGTGAGTTGGTATTTGCCGTCGTGGCGCGGGAAGACGCTGACGTTGGCCACATCGAACGGCATCGAGGGATTGCACGGCGTCCAGGGGCCATCGAGAGAGTCCGACTTGAAGATGGTGAAAGGCCTGACGTTCTCGCTGACCACGACCGCGTAGCCGCCCTCCGGCAGCTCGAAGGCGGTGACGTTGTGACCGGTGTGTTTGCCGTTGTAGGTGTAGATGTAGTCCTTGCGCTTGTAGGGCCCGAGCGGATTGGTCTCGCTGATGGCGTGGTAAGCGTCGGAGGTCATCCAGGACGTGCCGAAGTTCGTGTTCCCCGAGAACGTGCTCATGAACATGTGGTACTTGCCGTCCTTGGCCCTGATGATCTGACCGTCCCAGTAGTAGTACTCCGGGTGAACGCCTTTTCCTTTGACGCTCTCGATGCCGTTGGCGATGTCGCGCGGGAGCACGCCGTCCACCCCCCAGGTGGCATCGCTGAGCGGCTCGACCGGGGGCATGGGTTTGAGATAGTCCATGAACGGCTTGGCGTGCGCGGCCGTGGTGATGCTCAGGGCAAGACCGGCGAGAACGCTGGCCACGGCCACCCGACGGCGGGGCTGCAGATTCCGAGTAGCCCCAGCGGCGTCGAGGTCGGTGGAAAGGGAGCGTGGGAGGATGTTCATGCCTAATCCTCGCTCCAGTTCGCGCGCCCTTGTCACCACTATTTGTGGTCGGATTGTGCGCGCCTACAAGGTGTGCTTTGTGTTGTCTGTTTGTGTCATAGAGGGTGTTCCGAAAAGAGCGTCGAGGCGCTGGCAGCCCAGCCCATCGCACCGCCTAGAACTGCAGCCCGGCGACCAACCCCGGGTACAAGCGGACGGTGTAGCCGTCACTGTGCCAGACCTTCTCCATGGCGCCGACTCCGCGCGGGGCGCGGTCTACGTCGTCGCGGGCCACCTGCACGTTCAGCGTGGGACCGGCCAGCACGGACAGATGGCGCGCGAATTGCCAGCCGATCTGCAGGCGCAGGGTCTGGAGGTTGCGTCTCTCTTCTAGGCTCGCGTCTTCCACCCAGTCATCTCGTTCGTAAAGGTCCGTGCCCACCAGATCGACGTCGAAGAATAGGGGCTTCTTGAAGGGCGTGATGTGGCCGCCGATGCCGAAGGTGTATGAGGTGAGGCGGTGACCCTCAGGGCTGCGATCGCGGGTCAAGCCCGCCCCGATGAGCACGTACACGTGGGGCGTCCCCAATTTGACGCCGAGGTTCAGGTAGCTGTTGTCGCTGTACCAAACGGCGAGGCGGTTGTACCCGTTGAGCACGAGGGGCAGGAACGCAATGGAGGCCCCGTCGTTCTTGGATGCGTAGTTCACCAGGCCCACCTGCGCGCCATGGACCTCGTCGGCGATGTTGACCAGACCGACCTGCGCGCCGTGGATCTTTCCCCCGACGTTGACCACCCCGATCATGGAGCCGTGCATGCCAAGCTCGTTGCGGTCCAGATTGACCAGCCCAATGCGCGCGCCCCTGGATTCCCTGGCTGAAAGCGTCAGGTTGACCATTCCTATCTGCGCGCCGCGCACGTCCTTGCTGACCACGTTCACCAGGCCAATCTGCGCGCCGCTCATGCTTTGCGAGGTGACGTTGACGAGCCCGAAGGAAGCCCCGTGAAGCGTCCCGCGGTTGATATTGAGCAGCGCCGTCTGGAAGCCTTGCAGATCGACATTGGACACGTTGACGAACCAGGCGAGCTGCGCGCCCGTCAATCCCCCGAGTGCCATGTTGAAACCCGAGGCCAACTGCAGCCCGCGTGCCGGACCATAGGTGAGTTGGTACACGCCCGCGATTTGCGCGCCCACCATCTCGTATTGGGCGATGTTGCCGGCCAAGGAGAGCTGCAGACCGTGCAGCGAATCGGAGTGCCCGATCACGCCCAGGACGAACTCGTGGCGAATGGGCAAGTCCGAGTCGCCCGAGGTGCGCACCCCCGGCGCCAAGACGAAATCCAAGGCTACGTCTTTGTACACCCGAGGGGCGGGTAGGCTGGGGCCCAGGCGTGGTTGCTGCACCGGCGTTTCGTCGCCACGCCGTGTGCTCACCAGGGGCGCCACCTCGTTCAAGTTGTCCTTGCCCACCTCCACATGGCGATTCTCCGCCAGGGTTGCCCTGCTCTCGTAGATGCGTCCGTCGGCGTCCACCACCACCCGGTAGACACCGGCTTCCAGGCCCAGCTCGACCGGATAGCCCGGCTCCTTGCGCAGCTCGGCCAGCAGATGATCGTTGGTGTCACGCACGTAGATGCGGCCGAAGAGGTCGCGCGACAGGACCAGTCGCGCCCCCGAGGAGTGCAGATCGGTGACCACCAGATCCCCGGTGCCGGCCAACTGAAAATCGTAGGCCGGGTGCTGGGCGCCCACGCGCGAAGTCTCGGTGCGGTGCAAGGTTTCGTTGTAGGCGAACTGATAGGCCTCGTTCAGGGTCACGCGCCGGTCGCGGTTGGCATCGGCCGCCCCGCGCATGCCCGAGATCAGATAGTGGGTGAAGAAGGCGGCGCCGATGCGATCTGATTCCTGGGCGGCCTCGTCGGCCGAGCTGGCGGTGAGGAAGGCGTGCCCGCGTGCCTGGGTGGACGCGTCCGAGAGAAAGGCCTGGCGACGGACACCGCCCTTCTGCCGAATCAGCGCGCCCGAGGCGCACGAGTCCAGCACCACGATGCGGACGTCGGCGCCTGATTCGTCAATCCAGCGGCGAAGCTCCTGGTAGCCGACCCGCTCGCCACCCAGCAGCAGCCCATCCTCGTCCGAGTGCCCCGAGTAGTACACGAAGAGCTCGCGCCGCACCTTGGCGCGCTGTTCGGCCGCGATCTCCTTCTTCACCTGGGCGAACGCGCTCTGCAGTCCCGAACGAGTGGCTTCCTGCACCAGCAGGACATCGCGTCCCTGCACACCCCCCAAGGTGGCCAGCACGCGCGCCAGCGACTGGGCGTCCGAGTTGGCGAAGCGCAGGGCCACGCGCTCCGGCCCCCCGTTGTTCGACGAAGCCACCAAGGCGAACCGGCGCAGCGAAGGCGTGTCGTCCGGCTGGGCCTTGGCCTTGGCCGCGCCCAACAGCGTGGCCAGGGAGACGGCAAGCAAGCCAGGCGTGAATCGGATCATCGGTTTTCCTTGCTGAGGGTCATCGACCACAGGGTGTAACCCTTGGCAAGGGGTGCGTCTTGTTTCAGGGCGCGCACCACCAGATCGGTGTCGAAGGGGGCATCAGCCGTCACGAACACGAATCTCTCGAACCCGGCCGAATCGTCCAGCTCGTAGGCGTGAACCAAGGCGCGCTCGCCGTCGCGGACCAGGGCCGCGGCCCGGCCAGGCGTCTCGGGCAGGTGCAGGGTCACCGACCCGCGCCCGTCCACCGAGGCCACCACCCCGAAGGGCTTGCCGGCCGCGATGTAGCGCACCTGCACGAGATCCCCGGGGCGAAGGCGCGAGTGGGGGTCCAGGCGTTCCACACCATCGGGCCTCTGGCGGTAGAGGCCCAACGAGGGCAATAGGCCCTTTCTGCGAACCTCGTCCGGCTGGTCTTGCGCCACCTGACTTTGCATGGTCGCGGGCGCGTTCATCACCAGCACCACGGCTGTCGCGCCGACCGCGGCCAAGGACAGGGCCCAAACCGGCCGGGTCCAACCCCGGCCTCGGGCAGCCTCGGCCTGCTTGGCTCGGCGTTGCACCTCCGCGGCCACCCGTTCGGCCGGGTAGGTCCGCAGGATCTCTTCGTTGGAAGCCGCCAATGCCGTGAGCCGTTCGAGCTGTCCAATTTCGGCCAGGCGCGCGCGCACCTGTTCGGCTTGCTTGGCGGGCAGCTCGCCAGCGGCCAGACGTTCCAGCAGCCAATCTGGCACATGTTGGGGGGAGGGCATCATGCGTCTCCTTGGGCAAGCGGTAGACGTTCCTTCAGGGTGCGCAGGCGTTTGCGCACGCCAGATACGGACAGGCCGACCTCGGCCGCCACCTCTTCCAGGGTCAGGCGATCGACGTACAGCAGGACCGCGATCAAACGGGTGGACGGCGGCTGACCGGCGAAGATGCGGTCCAGGATCCGCCGGGCCAGGGAGACATTCTCGGAACCGTCGTCCAGGCTGGCGATTCTGGTCAGCAGCTCCTGGTCGGGATCCTCGGGGTGGCGGCGTTCCGAGCGAATGCGGTTGAGGCACAGGTTGGTGGCCATGGTCAGCAGCAGGCCCCCGGGGGCTCGCTCGTCCAGGCGCTGGTTGTGTCGCAGCAGTTCAACGAAGACATCGTGCATGGCGTCCACGGCTTTGTTCTCGTCCCGCAAGAGGGCGCGACATCGCCGCAGGACCAGTGGTCCGTGCGTCCGGTAGAGGCTTTCGATGTTCACCGCCATGCGGGCTTGTTTACGAAAACACCAGGCGAACGGGAAGGTGTTACTTATAACGCGAGGGGACGTGATGCCCGTCGCGCGCGAGGATGAGTTTCCGAGGTCGAACCCGTTCTGGTATTGCTAGACTCCCATCGTGATGGAGTGGGGACGGGACCTTCTTCTTGAGGTATGTGCAATGCCTGGTACTTCGATCCTGAACCACCGTGAATCTTCCCTATCTGCAACCCTGCGCGTGTGTCTCGTGGTGGGGGCGGCGGCCGTGCTGGTCGGGGCGTGTACCAAGGCGCAGGTGAGCACCGAACCTGGGGGAGGGGGGGGCGGTCCATCGGGCGGCGGCGAAAGCTCCGGCAGTGGATCGGGGCCGCAGGGTGGCTCTGGCAGCAGCATCATTGGATCCATCAACTGGGATGCCTCGCCCCCGGTCACGGGCAAGGGCTGCGGCAACGGGGTCATCGACGAAAGCGAGGGCGAGGGTTGCGACGATGGCAACAAGGACAGCGGCGACGGCTGCAACGCCATTTGCCAGCAGGAAGCCAACTGGGACTGCCGCAAACCGGGCGAGCCCTGCAAGAACATCGCGATCTGTGGCAACGGCATCCTGACCTCGAACGAGACCTGCGACGACGGCAACGAAGTGGACGGCGACGGCTGCTCCAAGGATTGCAAGACCATCGAGTCCGGTTGGCAGTGCCGCGTGCCGGGCAAGAAATGCACACCCAAGTGTGGTGACGGCGTGGTCTCGGGAACCGAGACCTGCGACGACGGAGGCACGGATTCGGGCGACGGCTGTTCCAGTACCTGTCACCTGGAGCTCGGTTACAAGTGCGACAATGGTAACCCGACCAAGTGCTCGAAGACCACGTGCGGGGATGGCAAGAAAGAGGGCGCCGAGAGCTGCGATGACGGCAACTCAACGCCGTTCGATGGCTGCTCGGCGGAATGTCAGATCGAGCCCAAGTGCACCAGCGGCGCGGGGTGCACCTCACAATGTGGCGACGCCATCGTCCTCGGAGAGAAGTGTGATGACGGGAACGCCGCGGACGGCGATGGCTGCTCGAAGGAGTGTAAGACCGAGCCCGGCTGGACCTGTTCGCAGCCGCCCATCGGCGACAAGATGCTGGTTCCCGTGATCTATAGGGATTTCAAGTTCCAGAACCCCTCGGATTTCCAGGCCGGCGTCTCTGGTTCGTACAACCCGCTCACCGGCATCGTGAAGGATACCCTCGACGCCAACGGCAAACCCGTCTACACGGGCAACGTCACGAACGCGCACATCGCCAGCCAAACCACCTTCAGCCAGTGGTACACCAACGTAAGCGGGGTGAACCACGCGACCTCGACCAAGCTGACCCTCTGGAACGACGGCAAGGGCAATTACGTGAATCGGTACGGCGCGGACGGCGAGCAGTGGAACACGACCACCATCGCCAACTACTGCGGCACCACCACCGATCCGATGCTCGATGCCGACGGGAACGCCATTCCCTGCACCTTCAAATACCAATACGACGCCGACACCAACCCAACCGGAGGGAAGACCGACTGTCAGAAGATGGAAGACCAGGGGTACACCCAGTTGCCCGGCAGCTGCTTCGCTGACAACGGCACCTACAAGGCCTACTACATCGTCTCGAAAGCCGATGGTAACCCGCTCTTCTTCCCCGTCGACGGCGACAACTTCTCTCCTGCCGCCGAACTCAAGGCGGCAACGATTCCCCCCTATTACGATGCCTCGGCCACCTGGCCCAAAGACAAGGACGCCAGCGGCAAGGAGAAGCTGCACAACTTCAGCTTCACGAGCGAGGTCCGCTATTGGTTCCCCTATGACAAGAGCAAGACCTATACTCTCGACTTCGTCGGTGATGACGACGTTTGGGTGTTCATCAATGGCAAGCTCGCCGTGGACCTCGGTGGCGTTCACACGCCCGTCAATGGTCAGGTCGTCATTGGGTCCAACGGAAATGGCAGCACCACGGTGACCGCGACCTACCCGCTCAGCCCGCCGCCGGTGCCGACCAAGCAGACCGCCAACCTCGGTTTGCAGGATGGCAAGGTCTATGAGATCGCTGTCTTCCAGGCCGAGCGTCAGACGGATGGTTCGTCCTACAAGCTGACGCTCAGTGGATTCAATGCCTCGCCGAGCAGTTGCGTCCCAACCTGTGGTGACGGGGAGACGGTTGCCGACGAGGAGTGCGATTGTGGTACGGACGAGAACAACTATCCCAAAGACCGGTGCACCGGGCCCAACAACGACGAAACCTACGGCGGTTGCACCACCAAGTGCACCTGGGGCGGTTACTGCGGCGACGGCATCACCAACGGCCCCGAGGCGTGCGACGAGGGCAACAAGAACGGCACCGACCAGGGCAACGGCTGCACCGCCGGCTGCACCAAGGCCAAGTACTGCGGCGACGGCTCGGTCGACACGGACCGTGGTGAACAGTGCGACCTGGGCGAGAGGAATGGCCAGGGCGTCTGCACCAAGGATTGCCGCTTCATCGCCGGGTAGAGAAAAGGCGACACGGATCCTTCGAAGCACCGACGGGCGACGATCCGGGCCGGGTGCGGCGTCAGGGCTGCGCTTCCGGTCCTCAAGTACACGGGTACATTCCGGTCCGGTTCTCGCCCTTCCTTGCACCCGACCCGGCTTGTCGCCCGACTCTCGGAGGCGAAGCCGGATACGGCCCTCGCCGCAGCTCAACCGGAAACACTCCGTCAAGCGTGACGTTCGCCTCGGCCGCGCAGTCGTCGGCCTCTCTCGCCTGCACACGCACCGATGATTATGCCGGTTAGCTCCTCGTGCTCGAGTCCCATCCGGCTTGCAGTCTGCCTGTCCAGTTCCTGATTTCGTGCCTTCCTCAGAGGTTATCGGCCGCCGGTCGCGCGATCTGCCCCTACCTGGCTCGTGTCCCCTGCTCACCCGACCCGGGCGCCGGCAGCCCACTGTCCGCGAGCCGAACACGCCCACGCCCACGCTCACGCGAGCCGCTCACGCCCACACGCGACCCGCGACCCGCGACCCGCGACCCGCGTCGCTATTCCGCCTGTGCCGGGATGTCCAGCGTGGCGCGCAGGCGGGTGTCCCGCGATGAGGAACTCGCCCGGATTTCGTACGTGCCGGGCGGGATCTGCCAGCCGCCGGCCTGCGCGTCGTAGTACGCGAAGGCCCTGGCCGGCAGCTTGACCTTGATCTCGCGCTCTTCTCCGGGCGCGAGATCGACCTTGGCGAAGCCGCGCAGCTCTTGCTCGGGGCGCAGCACCGGGGTCTGGGGCGCGTGAACGTAGATCTGCACGGCCTCGGCACCGCGCCGGGCGCCCGTGTTCGTCACCTTCAGCGTGACGGTGATGCCCTCTTGCGCATTCCATGGCGTGAGCAGCAGATCGCTGTAGCCGAAGCTGGTGTACGAAAGCCCGTGGCCAAAGGGGAAGAGCGGCTCGATCCGGCGCGTGTCGTACCAGCGGTAGCCCACCAGGATGCTCTCCTGGTACTCGACCACGCCGTTCTTGCCGGGGTAGTTGCCGAAGCTGGGCTCGTCTTCCAGGCGCTTGGGGAAGGTGACGGGCAGCTTGCCCGAGGGGCTGACCTCGCCCAGCAGCACGTCGGCCATGGCCGTGCCCGCCTCCTGTCCGGGGAACCAGGCGTGCAGGACCGCCGGGACCTTGTCCAGCCAAGGCATGGCCACCGCGGCGCCCGTGGTGGTCACCACCACCACCTTCGGGTTGACGGCCAAGGCGGCGCGGATGCTCTCGTCCTGTTTTCCGGGCAGGGCCAGCGACGCGCGATCCGCGCCTTCGGTCTCGTCGGCCATGCCGTTGCCCACGGCGGCGATGACCACGTCCGCCTTGCGTGCCGCTTCGGCCACCATGCGCAGGGGATCCTTGACGGTCCTCTGCCACAGCAGCTCGACCGAGGCGCCGAGAATGCCCTCGAAGTAGTCCACGCGGATGTCGTAGGCCTGGCCTCCCTTCAGCTCGATCTCGGCGGTCTTCAGCGTGGGCGCGTGGTCGCCCCAGTTGTCCACCACCAGGTTGTCGTCCAGGTACAGGCGCGAGCCATCGTCGGAGCGCAGGGCCAGCATGTACATACCCGATTGAGGCGGCGTCAGGGTGCCTGTCCAGCGCACGGCGAAGTGATCGTCGGGCAGCTCGGGCGCCGGGCTGGACATCTCCCAGTGGAAGTTGATGGTCGGATCGACGCGTTCCAGCTTGGGCACGCCATCGCGCTGAAAGGCGACGAAGTATTCGCCCAGCAGACCCTGTCCCTTGTGGCCGGGCGGGGGCGATAGGGCCGAGGCGGGGATGGGTTCCAGGCCGTCGGGGGTGATCTCCCCGGGGGCGAAATCCACCTGCACCTTGGAACCCAGCGCCTGTTTCAAACCCTCGACCAACGAAACCTTGTGGGTGGCGGTCACCCGTGCGCTGCCGCCGCCGCTGTCGACGATGCCCCCGCGCGGTCCGACGACCGCCACGCGACGAAGCTTGCCCGGGACGAGCGGCAGGATGTCGTTCTGGTTCTTCAGCAGGACGAAGCCGGATCGCGCGGCCTCGCGGTTGAGCGCGCGGGTCTCGAGCGTGTTGGTGGCCTCTGGATGCTCGCTGGCGTCTTCGTCCAGGTGCAAGGCCGCGATGGCGCGCAGTTGCCGGCGCACCATCTTATCCAGCTCTTCCAGCCCGAACTCCTGCGCGCCGAGGGCCGACCGGATGGCCTCCGGGGTGAAGTGCTGGGGCTTGGGCATCTCCAGATCCAGGCCGGCGCGGATGGCGGGGCCCGTGCTGTGGGTGGCGGTCCAGTCGCTCATCACCAAGCCGCGGAAACCCCAGTCGCGGCGAAGCAACTGGTCGAGGAGGAAGGCGTTCTCGCAGGCATAGACGCCGTTGAGCTTGTTGTAGGCGCACATCACCG
>CAZHUY010000106.1:0-10233 GCA_964535465.1 uncultured Myxococcales bacterium | reverse complement strand
AAGGCGTTCTCGCAGGCATAGACGCCGTTGAGCTTGTTGTAGGCGCACATCACCGACCAGACCTTGGCCTCCTTCACGGCGGCTTCGAAGGCAGGCAGGTAGATCTCGTGCAGGGCGCGGCTGTCGATCTGCGCGCTCACGGTCATGCGCTCGACCTCTTGGTTGTTGGCGGCGAAGTGTTTGACCGTGGCCATCACGCCCTGGCTCTGCACGCCGCGGATGTGGGCCACCGCCATGTGGCTCGCCAGCGTGGGATCCTCGCCGAAATACTCGAAGTTGCGGCCGTTGAGGGCCGTGCGCGTGATGTTGACCCCCGGCCCGAGCAGCACGTTGCGGCCGTGGCCCTTGACCTCGCGGGCGATGGCCGTGCCCACACGCTCCACCAGCGCCGGATCGAAGCTGGCGGCCAGCAGGGTGGCTGCGGGGAAGGCCGTGGCCGTGCCCACGCGAACCCCGATGGGGCCGTCGGTCATGCGCAGGGCGGGGATGTGCAAACGCGGGAGTCCGGCCGTGTCGAAGCCGGTGCCCGCCACGAACCCCAGCTTCTCCTCGAGAGTCATGCCGGCCAGCCAGGCTTCGACCTGTCGCTCATCATGCGAGACGTTCGCCAACCTGTTGATCCCCGTGCGGGCCGGCTTGGGTGCGGCCTTTTGGACGGGCCGGCTGGACGCACATGCAGACATGAGGACCACACCCATGGTTATGGACACGGTGGAAAACAGGAACGAGCTGACAAGCCTGTGCATTTCGACCTCCTTGGGCGCAAGATGAGCACAATTCCCGTCGCGCCAAAAGCCCGAATTGGTCGAATCGCAGGCTGATTTTTGTGGAGGCCATGACCGCAAATGGTTCAACCTTGGTGGAGCGAGATGGCTTTCGAACCTGGCAGGGTCTGCAAGTTGCTTGCGCTCATGATGTTGGCTTCATGTGCCTCGGGGCGGTCGATCCCACCGGCCCCCAAGCCGGAAGTCGTCTGCCATCACACGGTGCCGAACCTCATCCATGTTCTGAAGATGGTCGGGGCCAAGCAGTCGAAGATGGACGCCTACGAGTTCTGCGTCTCGCGCGAAGGCGCCCTGCATTTCGTTCGCGGGTCGGAGCCCGCCCACCGTGGGCAAATCACCGACGAGCAGATGCAGGCGCTCAAGCAATTGCTCGCGCGGGCAAGCCAAAGGCTGAGCCGGGAGATCTCCTACTCCTGCTCGCACCCGCGGTCCTTGCTGGTGGAATGGGCGTGGTCGGGCCGCTACTTCGCCGCGCACGAGGCGTGCGACGAGACCCAACCCGTTCTCGCCACCGAGGTGCACGACTCGGCCTGGCGCATACTCAGATTGGAGAGCGTGAAGGCAAGGCCGACACAGCGCTCTGCTGAGGTGGTGCCGGAGAAGGGACTCGAACCCTTAAGCCCGTAAGGACGGCGGATTTTGAATCCGCTGCGTTTGCCATTCCGCCACTCCGGCGTTGTATTCGGTTTTCAGGGACTTGATCTGGCCCGCGACCGCGGGTTGTCCGCGCGGTGGCGAGGGGCAGAATCTTGCCCGCTGGCGCCGAGAAGTCAACGGCAACGCATGCGGGACGTGGCGATCGGTCAACCGATCAGGGGCACGGGCGCCGGCGGCGTGCGGCCGAGAAGCTGGATGAGGCGCTGGATCAGGCGGTTGAAGGTGGCTTGCTGCTCGACAGGCGGGCCGGGGACGGCGTGCAGGCGAGCGCCGGCCATCGTGCCATGCCCGCCGGCCGCACCCTCGTGACCGATGAGCTGCCTCATCAGGGTCCCAGCCCGGCTCTCGCTGGGCTCGGTGCGCAGGGAAAGGTAGATATGATTCGCGTACACCCCGCTGCACAGGACGAAGCGCGCCCCTTCGCACGAGAGCAGCATGTCCGCCACCTCGGCCACCAGGTCGGGGTAGCCGATGTCGCCCATGTTCACGGTCACGAGGTCGCCCCACACCTGGGCCGAACGCAGGGCCCGGACCACGGCGGCGAAGTGTTCGCGCGGTACCTTGGGCTGGCCAATGAGCGACAGCAGGTGGAAATCCACCAAGGGGAAGAGGTAGATGTAGGCCTGGCGCTCGGCGTGGGTGGCTTCGCGGCCCAGATCCCGGGTCTCGGCGCGCAGGGCGTAGAACAGCGCCGTGGCCAGCGGGGTATCGAGAGGCGCGTTCAGGGTGCGCAGGTAGTCCAGGATGATGGTGCAGGTGGCTCCCAGCTCGGCGCGAATGTCACACCACGGCGCCGCGGCGCTCTCCGCGCGCGCCGGGTGATGGTCCACCACGATGTCCACCGTCCGGTCCGCGGGCAGCGAATTGTTGCCGGTCGCGGGCTGGCTGTCGACGATGGCCAAGGTGTCGAAGGACGAGAGGTCCAGGGAATCCAGCCGCAGGAGCGGGATGCCTAGCGCCTCGACCATGGCGCGGTTCTCCGCCCGGCCCACGATTCCGCCCAGGGCCAGGGCCGCGTTGGCGCCCATGCCGTGTTCGATGACCCGCTTTAGCCCGAAGGCCGCGGCCAAGGCATCCGGGTCGGGATTGTCGTGCATGAAAATGAGCACGCTCTTGCGGCCGCGCAGCCGGTCCAGGGCAAGCTGCAGGTCGAAGTCAGAACCACCTTCGTCGAATGGCGTGGGTTTGGGGGGAGCCCCCGGAGGTTCGCTGGGCACGACGGTTTCCGAGGCTTTGTCCTGGCTGGGCATGGTGACTTCTATTCAGCGGGGCGGATGCGCAGGTTGTCGAAAACCAGCTCCGCCTCCCAATCGTTGATGGCGAAATACTCGTGGTCCGCTCCGGCCAAGGGCGAAGGATCGGCGTAGGACAGGTAGGGAGCGCCGTCGATCTGCCAATCGATGTTGCCGTTCTTGCGGGTGATCTTGAAATGGTAGCTGCGGCCCGGCTGCACCAAGGGCGGATCCTGGTTGGAACGCACCTTGGAGGCCTTGACCGCCTCGTCGTGCTCGCCCATGCGGCCGATCACGCTGCTGGAATTGCCCCAGCCCCCGAAGATGATGAGGTAGCTGGTGGGATCGTAGCGGTTCTTGTCCGGGTCGTAGGACTTGCCGTCCCCGAACAGCTCGACCTTGATGTCGCCGGCCGGACTCTTGGACATGACATCGAACTCGACGACCACGTTGGCGGGGAGCCTGCGCTGCAGCCACAGGGGATGGTTGTAGGCCGCCTTGGCGACCAGCTTGCCCTCGACGATGCGGTAGGCCGAGCCCTGGCTGGTGTCCAGCCAGGTGGGACCAACCTCGCCCCGTTCGAAGTCGTCGCTGAACGGGGCTTCGATGGTGGGCATCCGGGTCCTGCAACCCATGGTCAGCAGGATCGGAAGACTAGCGAGCAGAAGGATGGAACGGCTGTTCTGCACTGGTAATAGGGGCACAAGCTAGCGGGTTGCAGGCCGGTCCGCAACCCGGCCCGTTCGGGCGTCCGCAAAGGCCATGCGAACGCTGTGATTTCAAGCGCTTGCGCTCAGCTTCTCCAGCAGCAGACCCCAGCGAATGCCCCGATCGCTGACCAGAATCTCGCCCCCGCCGACCCTTTGCCCAATCTGGGACAGGATGACGGCACCGGCTGTGATGACATCGGCGCGGCGGGGGTCCAGCCCGGCCATGCCCTGACGTTCGGCTTGGGTGGACCTGACCAGGCGGTCCAACTGCTGTTGCAGGGCAGGCAGGGTCATTCGATAGCCATGCACGAGCTGCGCATCGTAGCTCTTCAGGTTTTGCGCCATGGCGGCCAGGGTGGTCACGGTGCCGGCCGTGCCCACCAGACAGGCGTGCTCGGTCTCGGCCGGGAAGGGGACCTCGGCCATCAGGCTATTCACCTCGGCGGCCACCGCCTCGACCTCGGCGAGCAGGGACGGATCGTGGTGAACGTGGCGCTCGGTCAAGCGCACCGAACCCAAGGGCAGACTGCGGTTGAAATCGACACGGCCCTTGCGGGCCACGATGATCTCGGTCGAGCCGCCGCCGATGTCGACGACCACCATGCCTTGCTTGGCTTGTTCGGGAAAGGACCGCTGGGCCGCCAGGAAGGTGAGCTCGGCCTCGCGGTCGCCGGCGATGACCTCGATGGGCGTGTCCAGCAGAGCCGCGGCGCGGTTGAGAAAGTCGGCGGCGTTGGGTGCGTGGCGCAGGGCCTCGGTGCCGATGGCCAGAATGGGCGCCTCGTGTACTCGCGCCAACACCGCGTAGCCCGAGAGGGCACCCAAGGTGCGGTTGATGCCCTCCTGGCCCAGGCGTCCGTCCGAGCCGATACCCCGGCCCAGGCGGGTGATCTCCGCCCGATCCTCGAGGACCACAATCCGCCCCTCCCGCTCCTCGGCGACGAGCAGCAGCGTGGTGTTGGTCCCGACGTCGATGGTCGCCAGTCTTCGCATTCCGCCTTGCTGCCCGCGACTGGTCAATTTCCGGAAGGGGCTGGCCCGAAGCTGGGGCTCTTGGCCGCGCCCTTCCAGATCTGGTACTCCAACCTGGTCTGCGGGTTCGTGGCGAAGAGGCCGCCGCGGCTCGACGAGTACACCACCAGCCGGCAGTCCGGGGACCAGGTGGGATCCTCGTTCGAGCCCTGGTTCTGGGTCAGCCGCTCGACCTTTCCGGTGCGCAGGTCCAGGGTGAAGATGTCGAAGACCAGGCGTTCGTCCCGGCCGGTGAAGGCGATGATGGGAGTGTCCGCCTTGGGGCAGAAACGGGGCGTTTGGTTGAAGGTCCCCTGGAAGGTGAGGCGCTTGGCCGCGCCCCCCGTCGAGGGCATGATGAAGATCTGGGGTGTGCCTTGGCGGTCCGACACAAAGGCGATCTTCGAGCCGTCGGGCGACACGCTGGCCGACAGGTCGATGCTGGGCGAACGGGTCAGCCGCGTTTGCACGCTGCCGTCCGTCGCCGAGATCCGGTACAGCTCGGCGTTGCCCTCGTAGGACAGCGTGGCCACCAGCGAGCCGCCACCCGGGAGCCAAGCCGGGCCCGTATTCAGGCCGGGTCGCTTCGAGATGCGACGGGCACGGCCGCCGCCCGCGGACACCAGCCACAAGTCGGCGCCGCCCATCAGATAGGAAGTGAACGCGATCTGTCCACCCGAGGGTGAGTAGGCGGGCATGAAGCAGGGGCTCTTCATCGCGGTCAGGACCTTCATCTCGGCGCCGTCCATGCCCACGCTGGCGATTTCGCCCTTGCCCATGGCAAAGGCGATGCGCGCGCCGAACACGCCGCGCTGGCCGGTGAACTGGGCGATGACGTCGTTGACCCATGTGTGCACCAGGGTGCGCAGATCCTGGCCGCGATAGACCTTGTTCAGCACCGGGCTTTCGCCGCGGCCGATCTGGTACAGGCGTCCTTCCAGAGCCAAGCCGCCACCCTGGCGCGAGATGTTCATCTTGGCCACGCCCTGGGCCCCGACCTGCGACCACAAGGCCGACGAGAACCCCATGCCTTCTTTTTGGAGCGTGTCAGGAAAGGACATGGGGTCGAGCACACGGAAGAGGCCGGTGACCTGCAGGTCGCGCTGCTCGATCTCGGTGGCCGAGCGGGCCAGCGCGGAATCGCCTCCGGCATTGGGCAGGGCCAGCCGGAAGAGGTCACGGTTGGGATCGCTGATCACGATGCGCGGAAGCTCCTCGGCATCGCCGGCCGGCGCTTGGGCGTAGGCAGGCGTCGAGAGCGCCACCAGACCGGCGGCGAAGAGGGGGAAGCTGGTGAATCGAGGGGCTTGCTTCTTCATGGTGTTTCCAATCGTCATGAATGGTGGCTAGCGCGCGAGATCCTTGCCTGCGAAGACCAGGAGTGTGCCGCGCTTGAAACGGGCGGCCAGGGCCTCGGGGGGCGGCGGTACGCGCACGGTGGCGTTGACCGCCTGCACGCAGGAGTCGTCGAAGTCTTGGTTGCCCGAGGGCTTGAGCACGCGTGGGGTACCCAGCTTGCCATCGGCGGAGATGGAGACCCTGATCTCGGATGACAGCGTGGCCAACTCGCTGTCCGAGACCAAGCCGGTCGGCGTGCTCCAGTTGCCGCGGATGGCCTCGAAGATGGCGGTGGCGTACTCGTCACCCGCCGTCGCCTGGTTGGCCGTCCCGAAGGGCGATCCGGTGAGCGAGCCCTCGGCGGGCTCTTCCGAGCCGGCGGCCTGGGCCAGGGCCTTGGCGCGTTCCAGGGCGCGCCGCAGCTCTTTGGAGATCTTGGTGTCCTCCAGCTTGGGGGCTTCCTTGGGGGGATCCTTGGGAGACGGGGCCGCGTTGGGATCCTCGGCCAGCTTGATGGCGGCCTGGGGCTTGGGCTTGGGTGGCTGGACGATGCGAGGCAGCCAGAATTTTTCTCGCGGCTTGCCCAGGGCGACCAGCTTGGTGACGATCAAGTCACGCGCGGTCTCGGCCGGCGGTGGGTTTTTGAGCTGACCGTAGTAGATCAAGCCGCCCAGCCCCGCGTGGATGAGCAGGGTCGCGGCCACGCCGCCCAGGAAGGTGCCGCGGCCGAGCGGTCGGATGCGTGTGTTGGCCGATGCCTGCATGCTATTCCAGCGGATCGGTGATGAGCCCCATCTTGTCGCCGCCCGCCAGCTTGATGGCGGACATGATCTTGACCACGTCGCCGTAGGGCAGGTTGGTGTCCGCGTGCAGGTAGGCCTCGCGGTCGGCCTGCAGCTTGGCGTTGCCGCGCAGCTTGGCCTCTACCTCGGCGAAGGGGATCTCCATCTTGCCGATGTAGACCTTCTTCTCCTTGGTGATGGTCACGATCAACTTGCCCGAATCGTCGGGGATGGTCTGCGCCTTGGCGTCGGGCAGGTCGACATCCACCCCGGTCTGCAGCATGGGCGCGGTCACCATGAACACGATCAGCAACACCAACATGACGTCGACCAGGGGGGTGACGTTGATCTCCGACAGGGTTCCGCTTTCGCGCCCGCCGCCCACCGACATGGCCATGGCTAGAAGAACCTCCTCCGGATGATGTTGAGGAAGTCGTTGGTGAAGGTCTCCATCTCCGCGCTGATGACCCGGATGCGGCGGGACAGGTAGTTGTAGCCCATGACCGCCGGGATGGCGGCCACCAGGCCGATGGCGGTGGCGACCAAGGCCTCGGCGATGCCGGGGGCCACGGTGGCCAGGTTGGCGGCACCCTTGGCGCCGATGTTGCGGAACGAGTTCATGATGCCCCACACGGTTCCGAACAGACCGATGAAGGGCGCCGCGCTGGCGGTGGTGGCCAGGAAGGGGACCTTGTTTTCCATCTCGGTGACCGCCATGGTGCGGGCGCGGGCCAGGGCGCGCTCGATGCTCTCGATGTCGCCCAGGTGGGTCTCGGCGGCTTGGGCCTCGTCACCAGCCTCGGTGCGGCGCTTGCGCAGCTTGGCCAGTTCGACGAAGCCGGCGCGGAAAACCTCGCTGACAGGGGAGGGCGCCGAGCTCTCCGACACCTTCCACACGTCGTCCAGACGTTGCGTGCGCCAGAACAGGTCGACGAACTTGATGGATCGGCTGTAGGCGCGGGCCAGATACAGCCACTTGGTGCCGATGACGAACCAGGACACGACCGACATGAGGCCCAGCAGCACCAGCGTGATCTTGGCCACGCCCGATGCGTGTAAGATGAGTTGAACGATGTCGAGCTTGTCTTCGGCACCACCTGCCTGCAGCAGAACGTGAATCATCGAGGGGGGCTCCTTATCGACCTGTTCTAGGACGGAATTGGATTCCTGCTGTTATAAACCTACCTGAGACTCCATGGCTCGAATTGTGCTTCTGCTTTTTGCCCTGACCGCAGCCGGCTGCGTATCCGTCGACGGCGGCTCGGTCGAAGCCACCTGGGATCTCCACACCTCGGACGGCCGGCGCATTTCGCAGTGTAGCTGCGCCTGCCCGCGCATCGCCAAGGTTCGCTTCAGCGTGGTGCCAGCGGTGGGCGGGGAGGATCTGTGCGCGGGACGGGAGGCGTGCCAGTTCGTTTGCGGGGCCGGGCAGGGGGGGACGCCCTTTGACATTCCACCCGGGGACTACGCGCTGTCACTGGTCCCGGTGGGCGAAGACGGTCGCGACCTGGCGGGGCCGGTTCCGCAGGAGGGCGGCGGCACCTGTTCGGCGCGCAGCGGCGTGGCACCGATCTTGCGTAGCGTTCGTAGAGGACAACCCACACAACTCAACACGGTGGTTATTCAAGCCGAGTGTGCCGCGAACTGTGGGGGCCCCGACACAACCAAGTCTTGCAGCCGATGAAGAATTGCCACACAGGAGGAAGTCTCATGTTGCGAAAATACACACTCTGTCTCGCTGGCTTGTTGGGCTTGCTCCTGGGCGGCGTTGGATGCGGCGGACCGCACCGTCACACCGGGTACCTGGGTGCCACATGGAGCATCGTGGATTCCCGGACCGGCCTCCAGGGGGACTGCCAATGGGCCGGGATCAGCGAGGTCGAGATGGCGGCGCGCGATGTGAACACCGGGCAAGACCACTTCTTCCCCTTCGACTGTTACGCCTATCAAGGCCTGTCCTACCCCCTGCCGGAGTCGGATTACGCAGTGGCGCTGTACGGCTATGCCCCGACCGGAGAGCTGGTGGGCCAGGGTGTGTGGGATTATGGTGTGACCTTCCCGGTCTACTGGGACAGCACCACGCCAGTTCCGGGGATCGTGTACGTCCCCTAGCCCGCTTTCGCTTTGTGCCGACGCGCATGTCGGTCGAGCCGTGCTAGCTTTGGCGATACATGGCCCATTCGAACTACCAGATGCCGCCCTGGATGAGGCCCTTGGCGCAGCGTCTTTCTCCCACCATTCGCGCCCTGGTGCTGGCGGTGGCGGTGCCCTGGGTCGTCTACATGCTGGTCCAGCCGTTGCGCGCCCTGATGGACGAATACCTGGTCATCGGGCCGGGCGTGATGCGTGGCCAGATCTGGCAAGTCTTCACCTCGATCTTCGTGGACCGCAACCCGCTGGGCTTTCTCAATCTCCTGGGCCTGTGGTTCGTGGGCGCGGCCATCGAGCGTACCCTGGGGCGACGGCGTTTTTTGCTCGTGTTCTTCGTCACGGGATTGGCCGCCAACGTAGTGTATGCGCTGCTCTCCGCCTGGTGGGGGAGGTGGCTGCCCAACTCGGGTTGCGGGGATTCGGTGCTGGGTTTGTTCGTGGGGTTGGCGGTGCTGTACGGTCCGGCTCAGGTGCGCATCATCGGCAGCCTGGCCATGCCGGCGCGCGTGTTGACCGCCCTTTTCGTGGGGCTTGCCCTGCTCGCCAACCTGGCCTACGGCGCCTGGCCGTCCTTCTTCGCGACCCTGACCGCCGTGGTGACCGCCTACGTCTTGTGCGGCGGCCGCGGCAATGGCTTGGCCAAGCTCTTGCTGGGATTGCAGCGCAAGATGGCCCGCAGCCGCATGCGTGTCATGGAGGGGGGCAAGGCGAAGCGGCCGCGGGATTTCCTGAATTAGCGACGCTGCATTTGCATCACACAGGGCGGGCTCGTAGAACACGCGTCAACGGGGGAGCCCTCGGCTGAGAGGCGTCGTTCGGACGCGACCCCTTGAACCTGAACCGGGTAATGCCGGCGTAGGAAGGAGATACCTTGAGCACGAACGCAAGGGAGCGCGGACTCCCACCCCTTTCCCAAGACTTTCCCTCGTCGCGCAAGGTGTATGTGGAAAGCGACGGACTGGCCGTTCCCATGCGCGAAATCGCGCTGGCCGGCGGGCAAGAGCCGGTGCGCGTCTACGACACCACCGGTCCCGAGGTGCAGGACTCGCGCAAAGGGCTGCCAAAACTGCGCGCGCCCTGGATCGCCGGACGCGCCAAGCAAGGCGGCGGCCACCACACGCAGTTGCACCATGCCCGCCACGGCGTGATCACCGAGGAGATGCGCTTCGTCGCCATCCGCGAGAACCTGTCGCCCGCCTTCGTGCGCGACGAGGTGGCCGCGGGCCGTGCCATCATCCCGGCCAACATCAAGCACCCCGAGCTGGAGCCCATGGCCATCGGCCGCAACTTCCTGGTGAAGATCAACGCCAACATCGGCAACAGCGCGCTCGGCTCGTCCATAGAGGATGAGGTCGAGAAGTTGCAGTGGGCGACCCGCTGGGGCGCGGACACGGTCATGGATCTTTCCACTGGGCCCGACATTCACGAGACGCGCGAGTGGATCCTGCGCAACGCCGCGGTGCCCATCGGCACCGTGCCCATCTACCAGTGCCTGGAGAAGGTGGGCGGCAAGATCGAGAACCTGAACATCGACATGTTCATCGAGACCATCATCGAGCAGGCCGAG
>CAZHUY010000105.1:14541-20476 GCA_964535465.1 uncultured Myxococcales bacterium | reverse complement strand
GTCCCGTGCTTTTCAACCTTTTTTCTGATCCGGAATCATGAACGGTGATTTAGAGCGAGTTTTCAAACTGGCTCTAGCTTGTGTGGGGCGGCGTCTTTCGCCATGCTGGTGGCATGTTTGTCGCCGAGTGGATGAGCCGCGATGTCATGACGGTCGGGCCTGACGAGAAGATCTCGGTCGCGGCACGCGTGCTGGCCCGGCACCGCATCCGTCAACTGCCGGTGGTGGAGAGCCACGTGCTGGTGGGCCTGATGACCAAGAGCGATCTGCTGCGCGCCTGCCCGCCGGATTTGAATCCGTTCTCGCTGGCCGGCGCGGTGGCCCAGGAATTGGCGCGGCCCATTCGTCAGGTCATGACCACCGAGCTGATCACCATCGCGGCCGATGCCCCCATGGAACGGGCGGCTCACATCCTGATCGATCGCCGCATCAACGCCTTGCCGGTGGTCAAGGGACGCGAGTTGGTGGGAATCCTCACCGGCTCGGACATCTCGCGCGCCTTGCTGGCCGCCCTGGGCGCCGGCAGTCCCGGCGTGCGCATCACCTTCACGGTGGGCGGCAGCGAGGACGTTTTCTCCTCGGTCGCCGCTTTGGCCAGCCAGCATGGGGTGCGCGTGCGCAACGTGACGGTCTTCGAGCACCAGGGCAAACACACCGCCGTGGTCCGCCTGGACCAGGAGCGGGCGGCGTTTCTCGACGATCTCTGGAAGAGCGGCCACCGCATCGACAGCGTGGCTCGCTTCGGAGACGCGGCAAACCCTCCCTGGGCGAGGTGACCGTCTGGGCACCTGGGCCGTTGCGCCCTACGGACAGAGCTGGATCCAGGCGCCCAGGTCCTCCTTCTTCAGGATGAAGCTGTACTTCTTCGCCTGGCCCCATGTGCAGGCGGCGCTGAAGATGGCGCTCGCGTACTCGCAGGCAAAGACGGGCTGGTTGTGGTCCAGGTAGGGCTGCATGTCGGCGCACCAGCCGCCGTCGTAGCAGTCCTCGGTGAGCGCGCCGTCGTAGCTCGCGCGGATGTCGCGCACGATGGACGAGGCGTTCTTCTGCACGATGGCCATGCCGCGCCGGTGGCTCTGCTCCGCCAGCCATTGGGCGTAGTCGATGCCGTCGGCGCGGGTCAGGGGGAATCCCGAGTCGGCTTCGAACACGTCCATGTTGTCGGGTTCGACGGCGTCGAAGCCCTTCTGGCGACACACGTCCAGGCGCTTGGCCATGATGTCGCGCAGAGCCTGGGCGCGGATGTCGACGAACTTCTCGCCGGGCCATCCAGGATAGTCCTTGCCGATGACCGTGTCGGGGAACTGGGCGGCGTCGGGGCGCCACTCCTCCCAGCTACCCACGCTGACGTAGCAGATCACCTTCTTACCGGCGGCGTGCAGGGATTGCACCGTCGAGGCCTCCACCTCCCAATCGATGTCGAAGACCTGGACGGCCATGCTGCCATCGAAGGCTCCGCCGCCGATTTGCCATTGCCAGGTGGTGCCGGCGACGGGTTTCCACCAAGTCGCGCTGGCGCCGTCGCGGTTGGGGATGAAGGCGTCGGCGCGCGTGTCGGGGGGGAGGCCGTCGCTGCGGGTGTCTCGGGCTGCGTCGCCGCGACCCGCCGGTGTCTCGGACCTGGCCTGGTCGGCTTGGGCGGCGAGGTCCGGTTTCATTTTCGCATCAGCCGTGGGGGTATCCGTGACAACAGGTCCGTCCGAGGTGACGGCGCCATCAGCCGTGGAGGGCCCGTCCGCGCGGCCCGTGTCGTTCCTGGCCACCAGGTCTGTCCCCACCGCCGCGTCCCCATTCGTCGTGGCCCCGCTGTCTGGCCCCGCGCCCGACTTCGACTTGTCTCCGCCGCATGCCAGAAAGGCCGCCACCAGATAAAGCAAGGTGTGATTCCGGTCGAGTTTCATCTCGTCTCCCTCCTGGGGAGTCTCAGCATACTCGAATTCGCCTGCGGGCTGTGACGGCGGTGAGCAGGCACTCCTGTGATCGCAGCCACGAAGAGCGCGTGCTGGTGACTTGTCAGAAGCTGACGCTTGGCTCACATAATGGCCCATGCCGTCGGGTCAGCTGGTTTTCATGTTGGGGCTCCTGCTCGCCAAAGCCTCCGGGGAGGCGCCCTTGCTCTTCGATCTCAGTCGCGCGCCGGAGGCCGAGCGTTGTCCTGACCACGAGACCCTGTCCGCGCAGCTCAGGCAGCGGCTGGCACAAGGCGGGGCCTCGGCGCGGCTTCCGGTGGCCGAGAAGGTGAGCGTGGACATCAAGCGAACCCGCGACGGCTATCTGGCCACGGTCTCGGCCCTAGGCCTCGAGGGCGGAACCCGCAGCCTGCTCGATCCCAGCGAGGATTGTGCGGGCTTGGCCGAGGCCCTGGTTCTGACCTTGTCGATGATCGCCGACGGCCAACCCGTGCCACTCGCCAAGGCGCCTCCGCCTCCGCCTCCGCCCGCGCCTCAGGTCGAGCGACCATGGGAGGTGGGGGCAGGCGCCTTGGCAGCGACGGGCATGCTGGGCGCGGCCTCGCTGGGGCCGACCTTGGATGTCCTCTGGCATCCCTGGCCGCACGTGGCCGCGGGGTTGTCGGCCTTGTGGATGCCCGCCCGTTCTTTCGAAAACGGTCCGGGCACCACCAGCTTCACCTTGGTCGCTGGCATGGCCCGTCTGTGCGGCGGCGTTCTGCCCTACGGGGGGACGCTGTTCCCCATGGTCTGTGCCGAGCTGGGCGCGGGCGGCTTGCGCGGCAAGGGCGAGGGCTACGTGGACGCGCGCTCTCTCTGGGTGCCGTGGCTGGCGGTGGGAGGCTCGTTGGGGGCAGGTGTACGTGTGCACCGCCGGGTCAGTCTGCTGGGACGCGCCGGATACCTGTTCTCCTTGCGCAAGGAGCGCTTCACGGTGGGCGGTCTGGCGCCGGTGTACGACACGGCGAACCCAGGGTTCAACCTCGGTTTGAGCGTCTTGCTGCGAATTCCGTGAGAATCGCGCCGCATCCAACCCGCTCATAGTCTCCAGCACTCTCATGGACTTTCGCGCCTTCTACGACCAGCACGTGGCCACCGTGTGGCGTGCGTTGCTGCGTATGGGCGTGCCGCGAGCCGATCTATCCGACGCGGCTCAAGAGGTCTTCTTGGTGGCGTTCCGCAAGCTGCCCGAGTTCGAGGGACGGTCGAAGCTGAGCACCTGGCTGGTTGGGATCTGCTACCGCGTGGCCAGCGATCGCCGTCGCCTGGCGCACGTGCGGCGCGAGATCGGCGACACGGCGATGGTTCTGGCTGCCCCTGACATCGGGCCCAGGCCTGACGAGAAGGTCGAGCGCAGCCAGGGGGCGCAGATGCTCGACGAGATATTGGATTCGCTACGACCCGAGCAGCGCGAGGTCTTCGTCATGTTCGAGCTGGGAGAGATGAGCGGCAAGGAGATCGCCACCTTGGTCGGCGCGCCGGTCAAGACGGTGTTCTCACGCCTGCGCTTGGCTCGCGAGGCCTTTGCGGCCGCGCTGGCGGCGAGACGCCGAGCCGCGGCCCCCGTTTTCGGAACCGCGTCGCTGGCGGGGAAAGGACAGACCTCATGAAAGATCCCGTGCGTTGGCGCGAAGACGGCGGAGTCGACGCCGAGATGCGGGCCCTGCTGGCAGACAGCGCGGCCGAAGCCCCGTCAAAGAACGAGCGGGAGCGCATCTGGGCGGGGCTGGCGCCGCAGATTCAGATGCTTCCGGTTCCGCCCCCGGTGATCCCCGCGGCCCCAGTCGCGGCCACGGGAGCTGCGGCGGCGGTGGGAAAGATCGCCCTGGGCGTGGCGCTGGTGACCGCGATGGGTGCGGGCGTGCACCTGGCACGCTCGCGCACGTCTCCCGCCAAGCCCCCACCCGTGCGTGCGATTCATCCCCCGACGGAGATCCCCAGGCCAGCAGCGCCGGTCATCGAGCCGTTGGCTCCGCCGGCTCCGGCGCCTGTCGTGGAGAAGCCCGTCGCGCGTAGACCCAGGCCCCTCGCGCCTGCGCCTGTCCCCATCAGGGCCCCAGAGATGCACGAGGAACCTGCACCCATGGTGGTCAGCAACGAGCTCTTGGAGGAGGGGCGC
The DNA here is from genome assembly GCA_964535465.1 of uncultured Myxococcales bacterium. Taxonomy (GTDB): domain Bacteria; phylum Myxococcota_A; class Polyangia; order Fen-1088; family Fen-1088; genus Fen-1137. The sequence continues at coordinate 16,408 of CAZHUY010000105.1, read as the reverse complement.
AGGCTGTCGCGCGCCCGGGCCGCCTTGCGCGCCCATGATCCCGAAGGGGCGTTGAGACTGCTGCAGCCCGGCCCGAGCGCCAGCGCCGGTCTGGCGCAAGAACGCGAGGCCTTGACGGTTGAGGCTTTATGGTTGCGACCCGCCTCGCGTGCCGAGGCGGAACGGCGTGCGCGCGCCTTCATGGCGGCCTATCCGGACAGCCCGTACCGTGCGCGCCTCAAGTCCCTGATCCTCGCGGACCGGTGAGAATCGTGAACCCCATTCCCCACTAAGACGAACATGATGACCAAAACATATCGGCTTCGCTTGACAGTGAGTGTGATCACGGTGACAGCGTTCGTGGGCTGCGGCAGCGGCATGCACGAGCTGGGGACCGCGCCCGATGCCGCCGTGTCGTCGACAGCCGCGGACGCTGGTGGCGCGCGTGGTTTTGCCCTCGATGCGGCTTTGGGTGGCGCAGGCGGAATCTCCGCCGATGCGCCTTTGGGCGGCTCGGGCGGAGCATCCGGCGGGCTGGCGAGCACGGACGGAGGCGTGAGCCAAGGCGGCAAGTCCGCGGCCGGCGCCATGGGAAGCTCGGGTGGCGTGAGTGCCAGCGGCGGGGTGAGCAAGAGCGGAAGCTCATCGGCCGGGATGTGTTCGACCGGGCCGTCGTGCAACTGGTGTCATGGGGAAATGCTGACCGACAGCAGCGGGTGCTACATCGCCTATCGCTGCGCCAATGGCGCCAATCCTTGCACGACGTCGCCGTGTAGCACGTCCGCGTCGTGCCCATCGGGCAGCACGTGCAAGGATCAACTGTGCTGGCCCGCGGACGGGGGGGCGGGTGGCTCGGGCGGTTCCAGCGGTAGCGGTGGGACTTCCGGCACGAGCAGCAGCAGTTGTCCGATTGTTCCGCCGTGCAACTGGTGTGGTGGGGAACCCATCAGGGACGCGAATGGCTGCGTGACCGACTGGGTTTGCGCGAACGGCGCCAGGGCTTGCTCGAGCCAATCCTGCAGCGACGCCAATCCTTGTGCCGCCGGCTACACCTGCCGGAACATGATGTGCTGGCCCGGCGATGCCGGGGCCGGGGGAACCGGCGGCAGCGGTGGCGATGGCGGCACGACGGCGCCGGGATGCGGGTACCAATGCCAGACGGTGGGAGGGGTGACCGGCTGGTATCTGAACAACCAGCTCGTCTGCGAAGCCGATTGCCAAGGATGCACGGTGTCCTGTGAAAACGTCGGGACCAGGAGCGAGGGGTGCTGGTCCACGTGCGGCGGTAACCTGTCTGCCGGCTGTACCTCGAGCGGGCGGGAAGGCCTCATCAACTACTCGTTCTGCAGCGATCCGTACGCGGCGGGCCTCTTTGTCTGGCAGAGCCCCGACCCTGCCACCGGAATGGGACCCGCGATCATGGTCAGTGCAGCCGGGGGATGGATGCGGGTTTGGCCGGCCATCGAGGCCTTCGACCCCGAGGAAGTACCGTCGAAGCCGGCCACGGTCATGGAATTCGATCGGGAGAAAATGAATGACCTGTTCGCGCGGCTCGCGGCCCTGGACCTCGCGTCTCTGCCGCACGCACCTCTCACCGGACCCAGCAATTGCCGACCAACCCTCCATTACCGGTTGTGTGCGGGGTGTTCGGCGAAGACGCTCGACTATCCTGCCGCCGAGAGCATCTTGCCGGAGATGGATACCGTGTGGGGTTGGTTCGACAGCATCGTCTGGAACACCCGCGACCAGGCTGTCAATGCGCGGGTAACTTGCCGAAATGGTGGCTGACCCTGGCGCCGTCTCTCGATGCCCCGCCGGGAGGTGCCACGTCGTCATCATCGCATTGACCTGGCCTGTCCCTTCCCCACAATAGGGGGCATGGCAAGCG
>CAZHUY010000105.1:0-14531 GCA_964535465.1 uncultured Myxococcales bacterium | reverse complement strand
TGGCGGCGCAGGTGAGCGTCAGCCGACAGACCTTGAGCTCCATCGAGGCGGGGGACACCGTGCCCTCGACCCTCATCGCGCTGAACCTGGCGCGCGTGCTGCAGTGTCGTGTCGAGGATCTGTTCTTTGTCGAGGGGGACGATGACAAGACCATCAAGGCCCTCTTGCCCAAGGAGCAGGCCGGTGCCACCGAACCCGAGGGAGAGCCCGCGAGCATCCGGGTGGCCCTGGCGCAGGTGGGGCGCGACTGGATGGCGCGTCGCCTCGACGGGGATTTTGCCTTCGCCCAAGAGACGCCCGCCGACGGCCTGGCGCTTCCCCCCAAGGGCAGGTCGTGCGAGGTCAACGTGCGCCCCCTGCGGCCGGTCGAGGATCTGCAGCGGAACCTGTTCGTGGCCGGCTGCGATCCGGCGCTCGGGCTCCTGAGTCGGCACATCGGCGAGCGCCCGCACGGGCCGCGGTTGCATTGGATCGAGGCGGCCAGCCTGCCCGCGCTGGACGAGCTGTCGCAGGGGCGCGTGCACATCGCCGGGGTTCACCTGGACGACGCCAAGCTGGGCAACCGCAACGCCAGCGTGGTGCGAAAGCGCTTTGGCGCGGACCCCATGCTCATGGTGACGCTGGCCTCCTGGGAGCAGGGGTTGGTCTTCAAGAAGGACGGCCGACGGGCCTTCAAGTCGGTGGCGGATCTGGCGGGGCGCTCGCTACGCGTGGTCGGCCGCGAGGATGGCGCTGGCGCGCAGGAGCTGCTGCGCAGCCTGCTCAAGCAGGCCGGTATCTCCCTCGATGACCTGAACATCGTCAAGACGGCGCGCGGGCATCGGGCGGTGGCGCAGTTGGTGGCGAGCGGCCTGGGCGACGTAGGCGTGGCCACGCGGGCCGCGGCCAAGGTCTTCGGGCTCGGCTTCACGCCTCTGGCCTTGGCTCGCTTCGATTTGGTCTTTCACGCCGAGCTGGGCACCGACGAGCGCGCCCGCGTCTTGCTGGAATGCCTGGCGAGCGCGCGCTTCCGACGGGATTTGGGGGCGATGACCGGGTACCAGACGGCGCAGACCGGGGAAACGGTGGCAGCGGAGGCCTGAAAGGACGAGTCAAGCATCCGCGACCTGGCCGCATGTTGGCTTGACCACGGGCGCGTGCCTCCGTACGCTCGTCCCATGACGAACGGCTGGGTGCTGCTCCTGGGTTCGCTGGCAACCCTGTTCTCCGTCCATGCCCAGGCCGAGCAGGCCACGGCCGCGGTGGCCGCCAGCATGAAGTTCGCCATGGACGAGATCGCCGCCGAATTCCGTACAGCCCACCCCAAGGACACCTTGGAGGTCGTGTACGGCTCCAGCGGCAGACTGCAAACGCAGATTCAACAGGGCGCGCCTTTCGATCTCTTCTTCTCCGCTGACGACACCGCGCCGGTTGATTTGGCCAAGGCGGGCTTCGCCGGATCCGAGATGCGTGTTTACGCCATGGGCCGCCTGGCACTGTGGAGCACCTGCGTCGATGCGCGCAAGCTGACCGTCGCGGATCTGGCCAACCCCAAGTTCACCCGCATCGCCATCGGCAATCCCAGAGTTTCGCCCCATGGCCAGCGCGCCGAGGAGTCTCTGCACCGGGCCGGGATCTGGGACAAAGTCGCGTCGCGCCTGGTTCTGGGCGAGAACGTGACTCAGACGGCGCAGTTCGTGGAGTCGGGCAACGCCCAGGTGGGCTTGATCGCGCTGTCGCTGGCCGTTAGCCCCGAGCTGGCCAAGAAGGGCGGCTACGCCCTGGTGCCCGATGACATGCACCAGCCGCTCGAGCAGGGTTTCATCGTCACCAAGCGTGGCGCCGGCAATCCGCTGGCGGTCGCCTTTGCCGGGTTCATGCAGAGCAGGCAGGCGAAGGCCATCCTGCTCCGCTACGGCTACACGCTGCCGCGGGCTGCGGTCGAGCCCCGCACGCAGGCGCCTGCCAAGGGGGAACCCGTGGCGCCCGCGGCCCGGGCGCGCAAGAAGGCCAAGCCCGCCCATCCGTAGGCCTGGGCTTTTTGGATACAACTACACGGTGTCCCTCTCGCCCTCTGATGTGCAGGCGCTGTGGCTGACCTTCCGGTTGGCCAGCCTCACCACGATCATTCTCTTGCTGGTCGGAACGCCCTTGGCCTGGGCGCTGGCGCGTGGCCGCGGTTGGTGGCGCGTCCCGGTCAGCGCGGTGGTGGCGCTGCCCCTGGTCCTGCCGCCCTCGGTGCTCGGCTTCTATCTGCTCATGACCATGGGGCCGAACGGTCCGCTGGGCCGGCTGGTGGCGAGCTTGGGCCTCGCGCCCCTGGCCTTCACCTTCCCGGGACTGGTGTTGGCCTCGGTTGTGTATTCCATGCCCTTCATGGTGCAGCCGCTGCAGGCGGCCTTCGAGGCGATCGGCGATGGCCCGCTGGAGGCGGCCGCGACCTTGCGGGCCTCGCCGCTGCGACGGTTCTTCACCGTGGCCATTCCCCTGGCGCGCACCGGCTTCTTCACCGCCGGGGCCATGGCCTTCGCCCACACCGTCGGCGAGTTCGGCGTGGTCCTCATGATCGGCGGCAACCGCGCCGGGGTCACGCGGGTGGCCTCGGTGGCCATCTACGACCACGTAGAGGCCCTGGAATACAGCCAAGCCCATCGCATGTCGGGGATCCTGCTGGCCTTCTCGTTCCTGGTGCTGTTGTCGCTGCACCTGTGGCGTCGCTACCGGAGGGCCACGTGAGCGAGATACACGCGCGCTTTCGCCTGCGACGCGAGGCCTTCACCTTGGATGTGGATCTCACGATCCCGGGCCGCGGCGTGACCGCGCTGTTCGGTCCCTCGGGTTCGGGCAAGACCACGGTGCTGCGGCTCCTGGCCGGGCTGGAGCGGACCGCGGATGGTTTCCTTTCGGTCGGCGACGCCATCTGGCAGGACGGCGATCGCTTCGTTCCCACCCACCGCCGGCCCCTGGGCTACGTGTTTCAAGAGGCCAATCTCTTCCCTCACCTCTCGGTGCGCGGCAACCTGGACTACGGTTGGCGGCGCGTGCCGGAGTCGGATCGCAAGGTGTCCCTGGACCACACCATCGAGCTGCTGGACATTCGCCCGCTGTTGGCGCGCAAACCGGCCTCGCTGTCAGGCGGAGAGAAACAGCGGGTGGGGATCGCGCGCGCCCTGGCCACCAGCCCGCGCCTGCTGCTGATGGACGAACCGCTAGCCGCGCTGGATGTCGCGCGCAAGAAGGAGATCCTGCCCTACCTGGAGAGCCTGCACGACGAGCTCGAGATCCCCGTGTTGTACGTCAGCCATGCCGTCCACGAGGTGGCGCGTCTGGCGGACCACCTGGTGCTCTTGGACAACGGCAAAACCTTGGCGCACGGGCCGCTCACCGAGGTGTTGGCCCGCTTGGACCTGCCGGTGACCCTGGGCGATGAGGCGGGTGTGGTGTTGGAGGCCAAGGTGGCCGAGCGGGACGCTTCCTACTCCCTGGCCCGCTTCGAATGGGCGGGCGGCTCGTTGTGGGCGCGCGACCAGGGCGCGCCTTTGGGCAAGACGGTGCGTGTGCGCGTGCTGGCCCGGGACGTCAGCGTGTCGCTGGGCGAGGTGGCGGGTTCCAGCATCCTCAATAGCCTGCCCGGGATCGTCGACGCCATCGGCCCCGGCGAGCACCCGGGCCAGGCCTTGCTGCGGCTGCGTCTCGGCGATGGAAGTGCGCTGCTGGCCCGTCTCACCCGTCGCTCGGTCGAACAGCTCCAGCTTTGTCCTGGCAAGCCGGCTTGGCTGCACATCAAGTCGGTTGCCCTGATGAACGAGTGACCCATGGAACGCCCCCCGCACCTCCTCTCTCGCATTCTGCTGGTCACGCCGGCCCTGTTTCTGGCCGTACTGCTCGTGCTTCCCTTCGTGGCCATGATCGCCATGATGTTGTTCTGGACCGTCTTGGACGTGGTCATCATGTTGAGCAGCGCGCACGCAGCCAACGTGACCAGCGAGAAAGCCCAGCAGGCCTGGGTGGAGGGCATCTCGGCCATCCTGAACCAGTGGGGGCTCGGTCTCCTGGCCCTGACCTTGGCGGCATTTGCCGTCGCGGTCGGCACATACCGCGCCGACGCCCGCCAACTGCGTGCCCTGCGGCAGTGATGAGGAGACACGGTCAGCGCGATTCCTTTCCGTTCGCCGTCGTTTGCGGGTAACCTGCCAGGCCTGGGCGGGCCACCTGGGCACGGCGATCTCGATATCACGGCAACCACGAAGACGAGAAGCCGCGGCCTGGTCCTGTGAGTCCTAGCCCGGAACAACCACAGAGGAGGCTAGAGATGAGGCGTACGACCATGGCATTGGCACTCGCGATTTCCGTGTTGTCAGCAACCACGGCGCTGGCGGACCCACCGGTCACGGTGCTGCAGAGCTTCGACCCGATGATGGGGCAGTTGCCCGAGTCCATCACCGCGGACGACGCCGGCAATCTGTATTTCTCGATGGGTGGAACCTTGCAGAAGTACACGACGGACCACCAGTTGGTGACCGTGGCGACCATCCCGGTCCCGGTGATGCAAGGGGCGGCCACCCTGGGGGTCAAGGTTGGGCTGGACGGCTTCATCTACATGGCCACGGCCGCCTTCGCCCCCAACCTCAGCACGGCCTTCGTGTGGAAGATCTCGCCCGCCGGACAGGTCACCCAGTTCGCCGACCTGAACCAGGCGGGGGCCATTCCCAACGATCTGGTCTTCGACCGCGCGGGCAACCTGTACGTGACCGATTCCGGCCTGGGGCAGATCTACAAGATCAATCCGCAGGGCCAGGTTGCGGTCTGGTTCAATCACCCGCTGCTGCTCGGCGATCCGAGCAACCCGGTTGCCGGCAACCCGCTGGGCGCCAATGGCATCGCCTTCGGACCCTTCGGACGCCACCTCTACGTGGCCAACTCCGACTTCGGTCGCATCGTGCGCATTGGCTTTCACCACGGCAAGGCACGAGGCATCGAGACGGTGGCCACCAGCGAGCTTTTGCGTGGGGCGGACGGCATCGCCTTCGATGCCCTGGGCGTTCTGTTCGTCGCCGTCAACACCAGCGATCGTATCGTGACCGTGTGGTGGAATGGGCGGGTTGACGTGCTGGCCGAGGGCTTGCCGCTGGACGCCCCGTCGAGCCTGGTCTTCGGCACCGGACGCGCCGATCGCCACACCTTGTTCCTGACCAACTTCGCCATCACGCGGGTCAACGGCCTCAAGACCGACCACCCGCCCATGCCGTCGCTGGCCTCCCTCCCGGTTCTCTTCCCGGGCCTGGACGCCATCACTCCGTAATCCCGACCCGCACGCGCCCTGGAAGAAAAAGCAGGGCGCGTGCAGGGGATCGCCCCGCCAGGGTCACTGGGCGGTGAAGGCCAGGCGGGCGAAATCCAGGCCGCCGCGATCGTCGTGAAGGATGGCCCACACGAAATAGGTCCCGGGTGCGGAGGGGCCGTGCCAGTGGGTGCTGGCCGCGAGATCGGTGGAGGTCGCGGGCGTGGCGTCGTGGTCCAACTGGCCGCCGGTGACGAACCAGGCGACCCACAGCCGCTCGCTCTTCGACACCAAGGTGGAGGTGGCCGGGTCGACCGTCAGGTAGGTTTCGATGTCATCGGCGCTCCAGGTGACCGTGAGATCCAGTTGCGGGCCGCTCTCCGGTGACGTGGTGAAGGCGGCAATGCGGGGGTTGCGGTTGGGCTGGCGAGCGGCTCGGTAGGCGCTGGCCACATCCATTGAGACCCCTCGTGGATCGCAGGTGAGGCGTTCGAAGGCAAAGGCCAGTCCGCCCGGCCAGGCCAGGCGGATGGGTTGGGTGCTGCCCCCGGTTTCATCCGGCGAGACGGGCTGCCCCACCTGGGTGGTGTTGACCAGCGGCATGCCCAAGGGACCGAAGCGACGGCAGGCATCGTCGGGGGTGGAAAGGGTGACGTTGGTGCCCGATGCGGCGATGTCCGTCTCACCTTGCAGACAAGCGGAGCTGACGGCGCCGGACTCGGTGCGCGCCGGTGGCGTGGCACAGAAGGACCAGTCGATGGGGGCGGCGTCGTCTTCGCCGGCAGGCGTGGCGACCAGCGCGCTGTAGGTCACCTCGGCGCCTGGGGCGACCTCGGGCGGCTCGGCACGCACGGCCAGCAGGCGCGGAACCGTGAGCAACGACGCCGAGCGATCGAATTCCGAGCTGCACGCCACGGCCGTCATGAACAGCAGGAAGAAGCGGGCCCGCATCACAGCACCACCTTCACGTTGATGAGGGCCAGCGTCGGCATCCCCGTCACGTAGGCGTGGCGAGTGAAGTCGCCCGAATGGACGATCTCCTCGGCGTTCTTTCGGTTGGCGAGATTCAGGACCTCGAAGCCCGCGGTGAACGCCAACCGCGGCCATCGCCAGGTGCGCTCCAGGCGCAGATCGATCTCGATGAAATCCGGCAGGCGCTCGGAGTTTTGCGCGCCCAGGATGGGGCGATGGATGCCGGCGCTGCTGTCGGTGTACGCGGCCAGCACGGGTGTGCGGGGCATGCCGGTGGCGTAGCGCAGGCGCGCACCCGCGAACCAGGACCGTCCGCCATAGCCGAGCGAGCCGGAGAGCAGGTGGGTCTGATCGAAATCGAAGAGCCGCCACTCCGTCGCGCCCGGACCGCGCCGTTGGGCGCGCGACAGGGTGTAGGCCAGGGACGCGCACAGGCCAGGATCGCGGCAGTCGGTGCACAGCGACAGGGAGATGCCGTGAGCGCGTCCCTGTCCCTTGGACACCAGCGACTGAGCCAGCCCCGGCCAGGGCTCCGGGTTGCGCACCGCCAGCCCGTCCAGGCGACGGGCAAAGGCGTTGACCTCGCCGGTGAGCGGGCCACGCACCACGCTGGCGGACAGCACGCCCACGCGTGCGCGCGCGGCGCCCAGCCCAGGCGAGCCGAAGACCGGGCTCAGGTCCGCGGCGTCGGGGGCCTGGCGTTGCACACCCGCCGAGGCGCTGAGAGACAGCCAGGATGTGACAGCGAAGCTGGTCGACAGGCGCGGGGAAAGGTAGGCGTCGGCGCGCGAGAACCCGACCCGGGGCGTGTTGCCCGTCGGGGGGAGGGTGCGATCGCCGCTCACGAAGAAGCCGTCCAGGCGCAACCCGGGCCGGAATTCCCAGCGCCCCCAGTGCAGCTCGCCGGCCACATAGGGCGCCAGGTTGGCCAGCACCGGGTGCCATGAATCGTGGCCGATGGCCGCCGCGGGGGGAACGCCGAAGATCGCTAGGTCGCCCTCGCGCGGTGGATTGGTGAGCGAGCCCTGGCGGGCTTGCGCCGAGATGTCCAGCGCGCCGTCCACGCCCCACTCGAGCCGTTGCTGCTGCCAGGATTGCGAGCGCGCCAGGCGCAGGCCCGCGCGCCACGAGGATTGCGTGGTGGCCACCGGCACCAGCCCGAGCTGTTGCTGATCCTTGGCGTGATCCCGTCCCAGCCACAGCAACGCCGAGGTGCTCTCCGCGGCGCTCGCATCCAGGTAAGCCACCGCCATGCGCGTGAAGTTGCGTTCGCGGTGATGGGTGAGGGCTTGCACAAAACTGCTGGCCGGCAGTGATAAGGCGCGGCTGTCCCAGGCGCCCAGCACCTCGACTGTGAGGCTGGCGCCCTCGGCGATTGCGAAGGAGGACTTGGCCAGGAAGTCGCGGTAGCTGGGCAAGGGGACCAGGGCGCGCTGCTCGGAGGAGAGCAAGCGAGGCGCCAGGGCCTTCAGGTATCCCAAGCGTCCCGTGAGCAGAATCGCGCCGCGCTCGCCGAGAGGCGCCAGGGCGCCGGCGCTGGTATCGAGGAGATCGCTCGCGAGCCAGAACCGGCGCGTATCCGTGGGGACGCGCGCGCTCTCCAGCGTGACCACGCTGCCCACGACCCGACCCATGCTGGCATCGAAGGCCGCCGGCGAGAGGGTCATGCGACGGATGCCCTCGGCCGGCAGGACGGAGCGCCAGGCGCCGAAGTGGAAGAGGGCCGGGATCTCCATGCCGTCCAGGAGCACGCGCCCCTCGGCCGGGGTGCTGCCCCAGATCACCAGGCCATCGCTGCTGGGTGCCAGCCGACCCACGCCCGGCGCGTTCTCCAGGGCGCGTGCCGGATCGCCCGCGGCTCCGGCCTGGCGCGTGGCCTCGGGCGCCCCGAGTGAGAAGCTCCCATCACGAGCCTTTGCTGTGGGCGCGGACACGACGGTGCGGAAGGTCGGCATCGCGGGCACCGCCTCGCCCAGCTCGCCCGTCCCCTCCGCCGCCAAGAACAATGCGAGCGCAGCGGCGAACAGCACCTACGAGCCTCCTGCCCAGTCGAACTCCAGGGCCAAGACGCCCGCGCCGCGTTTCTTGTCATAGCGGGCCGAGGATGCGGTCGCGAGCCCTTGCGCCGACAGGCGCGACACACCGTCCACCAACACATCGACACGCCAGCGGGCCGCGCTGGCCTGGCACAGCGAGAACGCGTCCACCAGGACTTGGTAGTGCCCCGCCGGGGCCTTGGCCCAGGCCACGCTCTCCATGCGGCGCCCGTCGAGCACGCAGCCGGCGTTGGAATCGAAATCCAGAAGCCCGGCGCTGGAGGAGCCATCGTCCGCGGGCGCGCTGGCGATGTCGCCCTTCCACACCTCGTTCCCCGATGGATCCACCACGTGCAGGTCCAAATCGGAGTCGCTGTCCCAGCTCAGGGTCACCACCACTTGCCCCTCGGCGGGCGCCGCCGCCAACACGGTGAGGGGAACCAGCGTCGGTGGACCCGCGCGCGTCTCGGCGTCGATGGCCACCAGGTGCAGTTGCGCCTCGCCCGGCATCATGGCGCGCGACAACCCGAGCTGGGCCGAGAAGGTCGGCTGGTCCGGGGCCCAGGTGTTGGGCGCGGAGGCAGGCAGGATCCAGTGTCCGTCGTCGCCCTGCAGTCCCAAGAGCAAGGCCACGCTGCCCGCCGCCAGGGTTCCGGTGAGGATCCTCCCGCGCTGTCCCGGGGCTATCCAGGCGGCGCGCGTGTAATGATCGATCACCGCGGGTCCGCCCTCGTTGGCAATCGTCGATAGGGCGCCTGCGGCGAAAGTGGCGTCTTCCACCCACAGCAGCGAATCGGCCTCGCTGGGTGCTGGGGCGCCGCAGCTCAGGAAGAACAGCACAGCCGGAATAACCACAGAGAACACAGAGTGGCCTGCGCTCGCACCATGATCTCGAACGTCATGGCCGTGGCCGTGGCCGTGGTCGTGGTCGCGACGGGCGAGCGCGGAGCGCTCGGGGGCAGGCGGGGTGGGCTGTCCGTCCCGAAGCCCCCGAAGGGGGTGGCCGTGGCCGTCGAACCTCACATCGGGCTTCCTAGAACGCAAGCTGGCCCCTCACTGTCAGGCTGTTCGAGGGCAGGTTGGCGGGCAGCCCCGTGCGGTCACGGCCGTCGGGGTTGCGTTTGCGATCGAATTCCAGCGACACCCGCTGTCGTTCACTCCAGCGCCAGGCCAGCGCCAGGGCCAGCGTCGAGTACTTGGCTGACACGGGCACCACCTGCAGCGGCAGGGCTTGGCTGGCGTCCAGGTCGGCGTCGTACCAATCGTAGCGAACGCCAAATGTGAAATGGCGACCGAGATCCTGGGTGACGCTGACCTGGAAGCCCAGCTCGCGCAGATCGCGACCACTGCTCATGGGATCGGCGGGCTGCAGGGCGCGGTCCAGGTTGCCGGCCCACGCCACCTCCGCGGCCACCGCCAGCTCGCCCAGGCGTGGCACATCCGCAACCACGCGCGCGTCGGCGCCCAAGGCGAAGCGGGAGAAGTTGCGCGACGGCGTGGCCACGGCGCCCGGGATGATCTGCAATTCGCTGATCTGGACCAGGCCGTCCTCGTTCTGATCGCGCCAGACCAGGACATCCTTGGTGGCGGTGTTCCCTGCATGGAATCCCTTGCCGGACAGAGCGGACACGCCCGCGTCCAGGCGCAGGCGCCAGCGGGCCAGGGCGAGGCCGAGCCGCCCCATGATGTCCTTGGCCGCGTTGGGATCGCGGCCCGTGAAGCGTCCAGCTCCCAAGGGTTCGCCGTTCATCATCGCGGCTTGTGCCACGAAGGCTCCCCAGCGCACCTGAGCACGCGCGCCCAGATCGTACGTACCAGGAAAGAAGGCGCGGCTCCAATGGCTGCGTTCGATGAAGAGACGGTCGAACTCGCCCTCCTGGCTCTCGGCCCCGAACGGGATGCGCATTACCCCGAGCGACAGCATCGCGAGCCTGTTGGGCAGCGGGGACGCGGGGGTCAGGAGATAAGACACCTCGGCCCCCCTGAGCGTCACGCTCGGGTCTTTGACCGTCGTGCCGTCGACCTCCAGGACTCCGAGCCACGGGCCCTGGCACGTTTGCAGACGCAGTCGCGCATGGCGAAGCAGAAAACGCTGCTGGTTGAGCGGCTCGCCGCTTACCGGCGCGATCTGATCCTCGGAAGATTGTGCATAGGGAACGGCGTCGGCCTGCACGAAGCCCGACAGCCGCGTCTCGAAGCCTGTGGGATCCTCGGGAGCGACGGCGATGTCGGGCAACGGCGGGATGTCCGTCGCCGCAAGGGCTGGGCTGGTCCCGGCCAGCAGGACCAGCCCAATCGTTGCCCTACGGCAGGGCCGGCAGCGTGCCACCATTTTGAATCTGCAGGGCGGGCAGGGGGCGCTTGGGACTGGTGGTGCGACCGGTGCACGCGGCGTTGATGATGCTCGCGTGGTCCGCGCCCGGGGCGGTGCAACCCGCCAATGACGTACGACCGTCGGCGGCCTCGCAATACCCGTACGAGCAACGGGCTTCGCCGGTGCAGGTGCTGTCGTCGAGGCAGGCCACGCAGCCGGCTGGGATCTTGCCCACCGAAGCCTCGTAGGCGCACCCGCAGGGGGCGGCCGGCGTCACGGGCGACAGGGCGCCGCCCTCGGCACTGCGCTGCACGGTCATGGCGCAGACGGGGACCAGGCCGTTGCTGGCGGCAAGCGCGACAGTGTCGATGCCCGCCGCGGTGGCCCCCGGCCCTCCGACGAAGACATCCACCAAGGTCTTCACGCGCGCCTTGCTGGGCGTTCCCGCGGCGTCGACCTTGGTCATGTAGAAGACGTGTGACCAGGATAGGTAGTGTCCGTCGCGCACGTTGCGCTTGTCGAAGGTGGTGGCCACCGAGTCGGGCAGATAACCCAGGTTCTGGGAGAAGCCCTGGAAGGCGAGGGTGCGCAGCACCGCCCGGTTGGCCGCGCTGTCGAAGATCTCGGTTCCCAGGATGCCGATGGCCTGGTCGGGGGCCTTGGCGCTCGCCGTGCTGGAGGCCACCTCTGTCGACTTGTCGATGCGCTTGCCCTTCCACTTGGCCGCCGGAACGCCGATGGCCGCGCCCAGACTGACCTGGGTGCCCTTGCTGGCTGGACGAATGAAGTAGGTCTCCTCGTTGGTCCACGGTTGCACGCCGCCGGCCGCACCGAAGCCGAAGACCAGATAAGCCTCCTCGGCGCTGATGGCGGTGGCCACGCTGGCGGTGGGGACCACGAAGACGAAGCTCTGAACCGGGCCTCTGATGGCGCCGAGGGTGGCGGGAGGTGTCGCCTTGTTGCAGGCCGCGGGGAAAGAGATGGGGATGCCGAGGTCGGGGGCCACACCGCCCGCGGGCATGGTGCAGGTGGGGACCGCGCCGCTCTTGGCGTCCCAATTCGGATCGTCGGGGATATACGACCCGGTCGCCGTGATGTTGCCGCCCGTGTAGAGCGTATCGATGATGGAACACGAGCCGGTGGCCACCCACACCACGGTGGTGGGGTCAGCCATGGCCCGCAGCTTCTTGCCCACCTGGCGCACAATGGGCACCTGCGTGTCGCCAGACAAGACGAAGATGGGGTTCACCAGCGAGGTGCAAGCCACGCCGGGACCGCCATCGCCCCTCCCCGCATCGGAACTCGCCGGCCTGGTGTCACCCACGGGCAGGGCATCCAGGCCGTCCTCATCGCCAGAGGTATCCGCCCACGACGCGGCGTCGAGCGCGGGAACGTCGGTGACGGGCGCATCCAGGACGGCCGTATCCGGGGTGGCGATCATCCCGTCAGCTGGAGCTGCATCGGCAGGGGTCAACACGGCCGCGTCGCCTCTCGATTGCGAATCGCTGCCGCAACCGGCGACGACCAGGGACAGTCCGAGGCCCAACCAGCTCGACCCTTGCCATCGAATGAATGATCGCATCGCGCTTGCTCTCCCTTTGTGAGTGCGGCATCTGGCTGCCGACCCGTAGGACAATTGTCGCGACCCGACGTCATGTCAAAGAAAAACGACGGACGTCTAGCTAAGTTAACTTCGGGGGCGCGCCCGGATTTCCCTGGAGATGCCCGCGCTCAGGGACTTCATGGCCGGAATCCACAGGATGCCGATCATCACGATCGGCAACGGCGGCCTGCAGGACCACGCCAGTGGGCGCTCCGTCGGGCGCCTGCCCATCTCCGCCGGATTTCGTCCTCGGCATCCCCCAAACGGTACTGGAATGCCATCCCTGCGTTCCGTTGCCCATGCCTCAGATTTCTAACCGAGGGTCGTTTCGTCGCCGGGGACAGTCCGAAGTTCGGACGGAGACATCCGGATTCCGCACGAGCCGCCGCCAGCTCGACTGTCCCATCAGCCCTGCCAACTACTCTCGGACGGGACATGGGCGGCGCCACTCCCCACGACTCCGTCATGGATGAGGCGATGTCGCCTCAGGCGCGCACGGGCCGTGGTCGGTGTGGTGGTCATGCCCGAGCCCGAGCCCCAAGAACGCGCCCAGCACCACCGTGCTTGCCGCGAGCGCGAGCTTTCCTGCCGGGCGCGAGCAGTACCTGACGATAGAGCGCCAGTTGAGCTTGACGTGCCAGATGGCCACCACCACGAACATCAGTCCCCCAAGCTCGTGCAGCAGCGTGATTCCCGGCACGCGCACGTGGAAGAACATCAGGATCCCGGTAAGGCCGATGGCAAAGAATGTGAGCCCCGTCATCAGGCTCAACCATGCGCGCTTCGAGGTCTCGTCGTTCGATGGCATGCGATCTCCTTTCCCTCGGACTCAGGATGACCGTGCCCTGTGTTGCTCTCGTTGCGCAAATGTAAAGATGGGTAAATTTCCTTTTGCTCTCCTGGGGATAGTTGAAGCGCTGCTTGCGCGTCTGTTCCTTGACCACCACAAAGGTCTCGTGGGGGCCGGGGGCCACCGAGATCGTGATTTGGGGGCCCGACGTAGGCCATGGCAGCCTGACGTGAGATCCCCATTCAAGAACTACGCTCTGCCGTGACAAAGCACGTGGGTCAGGCGCAAATAGCTACAGCCTGAAACCCACGAGGGAGTACCACTGATGAGAGCCTGCCTTGCTGCCGTCAACCTCATGCTCTTTCTCAGCGCCGTCCCCCGGGCCGCCCAGGCGTGCTCAACGGTCTTCATCGACAAGAACGACCAGGTCCTCATCGGTCACAACATGGACGCGTTCACCGACCGTTCCCCCACTGCTCCCGGCCGGCTCGTCCTCGTCACCAACAAGCGCAACGTGAAGAAACAGGGATTCGTGTTCCCGAACGATCCCCCGTTCACTTGGACCTCGAAGTACGGCAGCATCTCCCTTGTTGCGGAGGGCCGCGAGATCACCGGTCGAGGCATGAACGAGGCGGGGTTGGTCATCATGGAGATGGCGCTTTGGGATACGCTGCAGTCGACGGACAGCGACATCCCGCGCTTGAGCGTCGGCCAGTGGGCGCAGTATCAGCTCGACACCAGCGCGACCATCGAGGACGTCATCGCCTCGGACAAGGTGGTCCGCCAGTCACCCGAGGAGGCATGGCAATCGCAGTTCCTGCTTTGGGATCGCACGGGCGCGGTGGCGCTGATGGCATGGCTGGATGGCGAGATGGTGGTCACCAAGCGCGACGAGATGTCGGTCCCGATCTTCGTCAACTACAGATACGACCTGTGCACCGGTGTTGGGGACGATCCCAGCGGGCGTTACGGCAAGATGTCCGAGCGCTACCTCGCCTACGACCCCGACAAGGACAAGAACGGTTTCGATTTCGTCTATTCCGTCATGCAGGTCGGCGCGAGCCCCACGCGCACCAATTGGCAGTTCATCATCGACCCGCGCGCCCAACGCATGTCGTTCTATAGTTACGATAACGACAAGCTCCGCACTCTGGACCTGAAGGACTTCGACTTTTCCTGCAAGACTCCGGTCGAGGTGTTCGACATGAGCAAGGGCGAGGCCGGCAACGTGCGCTCCGCCTTCGTGCCCTACACCACCAAGTTCAACGACGAGTTGGTCGATTACACCTTCGGGAGCTACACGGATCTCGGCATCACACCCGATGCCGAGCTCATCGCCAAGATCAAGGCCTTCCCCGAGAGCACGCCCTGCATGGAAGGCGCGGGCGGCGCGGGCGGCAACTCGGGCAGCGCAGGAACAGGGGGCACGCCCTCGTCATCGGGCGGGGCAGGGGGCACAGCCTCCTCCGGTGCCAGCAGCAACGGTGGCAGCCAAGCGCAGACCATTCTACCATGGATGGCAGGGTGTTGCTTATTTCATACAAAATTGACGGGCC
>CAZHUY010000104.1:0-20537 GCA_964535465.1 uncultured Myxococcales bacterium | reverse complement strand
GTTATTAACAATAGTATCATAAAGCTTATCGAGCATTTCTTCACCTTTTTGAGGGGCCAACAGCCCCACCATGATCCTGAACATCGAGGGCAAACCCCACCCGCTCTTCGCCACCAGCTACCAGACCATCGACGATGTGGCGGGCAATCGTGACGGTCAGGTGCAGCGGGGCGAGCGCGTGCGCATGCTGGTCAAGGTGAAGAACATCGGTCAGGGTCCGTCCCTGCGCACCGAGGCCATCTTGCGCAACGGCGCCAGCCAGGAGGGCATCCTGATCAGCGCGGGTCGCTTCGACACCACTGATCTGGCGCCGGGCGCGGCCAAGACCTTCTCGTTCGTCTACGAGGTGGGCCACGACTTCCGCGGCGACGAGTACCAACTCGAGCTGGGGGTGGCCGACACCATCCTGGGCGAGTCGCTGACCGACAAGATCAAGGTGAAGATCGCGGCCGCCGGCCCCACGCCGACCGCCACCGACCAGTCGGTCACGGTCAACACCGACCAGGCCGTGCTGCGCGAGGCCCCGCTGGACAACTCGCTGGTGGTGGGGCGGGCCCCCAAGGGCACCGTGTTCCGCAGCACCGGCCAGCTGGGCGCGTACCGACGCGTGGAGATCGAGCCGGGGCGGCCGGCCTTCGTGTCCGCCTCCGACTTGGCCGTGGGCGGAACCGTGCACGGCACCTTCATTCCGGTGTGGATGGTGACCCCGCCCGTCCTGACCTCGACCGCGCCCACCGTGGTCTCGGGCAAGAGCGTGCGCATCTCGGCCACCGCCACCGACGACAGCTCGGTCAAGGACGTCTACATACGCGTGTGGAACCGCGACTCCAAGCTGCCGCCCAAGAAGGTCTTCTACATGCCCAACAAGGGCGACAAAGCCCAGTTGTCCTTCCAGACCGACGTGCCGCTGTGGCCCGGCAGCAACCTGGTGCAGATCTTCGCGCGCGAGACCAACGAGATCCAGTCGGTGCAAACCCTGGTGGTGTTGGATCGCGGGTTGCCCGCCACGGCGGACAAGCCCAACAGCGGCAGCAGCAACTCCGGCGCCCGCAGCAGCAAACCCGGGGCCGCGGTCAAGTAGTCTTCGATATGGAACCCTCTCAGCTCGCCGCCCCGGCGTTCGGGGCATCCCTATTGCGTAATCTGAACCCTCGCCAGGAAGAGGCGGTGACCTACCCGTCACAGCCTCTCTTGGTCATCGCGGGCGCCGGCTCGGGCAAGACCCGCGTCATCACCTGCCGCCTGGCCCGCATGCTGGCGGAAGGGGCCGACCCTCGGCGCATCCTGGCCGTCACCTTCACCAACAAGGCGGCGCGCGAGATGAAAGAGCGCGTGGCGCACCTGCTGGGCAGCGACGGCAGCCTGCACGGCATGTGGATCGGGACCTTTCACGGTCTGTCGGCCCGCCTGCTGCGCACCTACGGCGAGGCCATCGGCGTCCGCAAGGACTTCGTCATCTACGACACCGACGATCAGCGCCGCCTGATGTCGCGCGTGCTGACCGATCTGAACATCTCCGACAAGACCTTCCCGGTCCGGCAAGTCCTGTCGGTCATCGACCGCTCGCAGAACCAGGGCATCACCGCTGTGGACTTCGTGCCCATGGGGCCGCTCGACGAGGTCATCGCCAAGGCCTACCGTGCCTACGAAGAGCGTCTGGTGGCCTCCAACGCCATCGACTTCGGCGGGCTCCTGCTGCAGGCCCTGCGCCTGGGCAGCCCCGACAGCAAGGTGGCGGGCGAGCTGGCCGAACGCTTCGATCACGTTCTGGTCGACGAGTTCCAGGACACCAACAACGTGCAGTACCGGCTGGTGCGCTTTCTCGCGAAACGCACCGGCAGCATCACGGTGGTGGGCGACGAGGATCAGTCCATCTACGGCTGGCGCGGCGCCGACATCCGCAACATCCTGGACTTCGAGCGCGACCACCCGGGCGCGGGCGTGGTCAAGCTGGAGCAGAACTACCGCTCGACCCGCAACATCCTGGCCGCCTCCAACGCCGTCATCGCGCAGAACACCGAGCGCCGCCCCAAGCGCCTGTTCACCGAGGCCGGCGACGGCGACAAGGTGGTCATCTACGAGGGCGAGACCGAACGCGACGAGGCCGAGTACGTGGCCACCCAGATCGCCCAAGCCGTGAACGCCGGCGCCCCGCCGCGCGACTTCGCCATCTTCTACCGAACCAACGGGCAGTCACGCGTGTTGGAAGAGGCCCTGCGCCTGCGCAACCTGCCCTACGTCGTCGTGGGCGGCACGCGCTTTTACGACCGCGCCGAGGTCAAGGATCTCATCGCCTACCTGCGCGTGGTGCAGAACCCCGACGACGCCGTCGGCCTGGAACGCATCATCAACGTCCCCACGCGCGGCATCGGCGCCACCACCGTGGAACGTCTGCAGGCCGTGGCGCGCGAGCGCGGGGTCAGCCTGCACCAGGCGGTCGCCATCGCGGCGCAGGACCCGGACATCCTGGGCCAGGCGCCGCGCAAGAAGGTCGCCGCCTTCGGGGAGCTGATGGAGTCGCTGCGCGCGGCCGCCGCCACCCTGCCCCCCGCGGATCTGGCGGAGAAGATCCTGGCCGACTCGGGCTACCGCGATCAGCTCGCCGCCGAGACCAGCCTGGAAGCCGAAGGACGCCTGGAGAACCTGATGGAGTTGGTCGAGCAGATGCGCGAGTACCAGGCCGCCAACGAGGAGCCGACCCTGGCCGGCTTCCTCGAACAGGTGGCCCTGGTGGCGGACGTGGACGGCTTCGATCCCGACAAGGGCGCCGTGGCCCTCATGACGGTTCACACCGCCAAGGGACTGGAGTTCCCGGTGGTGCACGTGGTGGGCATGGAGGAAGGCGTCTTCCCCCACCAGCGCAGCATCGACAACGACTCCGAGGTGCAGGAGGAGCGCCGCCTGTGCTACGTCGCCTTCACCCGGGCGATGAAGAAGCTGTGCGTGTGCCGCGTGCGCATGCGCCGCATGGCCGGCCAAGCCTTGGGCGGCATCCCCAGCCGCTTCCTGCGCGACCTGCCCGCCGAGGTGGTCGAGCACGTCATCACGGCCTCGCCTTCCTACCAGGACGAGCGCAGCGAAGGCGCCGGCCCCTGGCAGGGGCGCTGGAGCCGCGACGCCAGCGGCTGGCAAGCGCGTGCTCCCAGCCGCCCCGCGCCCGCGCCCGCCGCCCCGACCGGCACCATTACGCGCCACTACGACGAGGGCATGGCCCCGCACGCCGCGCACGAGGAGAGCATGGGCCTGCGCGTGGGCTCGAAACTACGCCACGCCAAGTTCGGCGTGGGCGAGGTCAAGGCCTGGCAGTCGGTGGGCGACGACTTCAAGGTGACCATCCGCTTCGCCACCGTCGGGGTGAAGACGGTCATGGCCAAGTTCCTACAGAAGCCGTGAGCGCGGTGCTAACTTCCTAGGCCATGGGCAACCCCATGAGCAAGAACGAGCTCGATCAGCAAATGGTCGAGGCCGCCTTCATCTGCGACCTGGTACGCGTGCGCGAGCTGCTGGCCGCGGGCGCCGACCCCAACGCGCGCGACGAGGAGGGGCGCACCCCCCTGCACCAAGCGGTGCTGGGCAACAGCCTGGGGTTGCTCGGCCTGCTTCTGGAATACAAGGCGAACGTCAACGCCGCCGACGAGCACGGCTGGACCCCGCTGCACTTCGCCGCGCAGGAGTATCTGCCCGGCCTGGCCAACGTGCTTGTCACCAGCGGCGCCGATGTCAACGCGCGCGACGACGAGGGCTGCTCGGTCTTGTGGCGAGCGGTCTTCTCCGCCGGCGGGCAAATCGATCTGATCAAGCTGCTGCTGGACAAGGGCGCGCGCGCCGACGTGGCCAACGCGGCCGGCGAAACCCCCAGGGCTTTGGCGGAACGTCTGGGACTGCCCATTCTCGGCGCGAATTGACATGACCGACGCCCCTGCCGCCAAGACGCCCGCCCTGGCCCCACCCGCGGGCCCGGTGGACGCCGACCGCATCCTCGAGCAGTTCCTGGCCTACGTGAACGCCATGGGCCTCGAGCTGTACCCGGCGCAGGAGGAGGCCTTCTTCGAAATCCTCGCCGGCAAGCACGTGGTCCTGGCCACGCCCACCGGGTCGGGCAAGTCGCTGGTGGCCACCGCCTTCCTGTTCAAGGCCCTGTGCGAGGGCAAGACCGGCTTCTATAGCTGCCCGGTAAAGGCCCTGGTCAACGAGAAGTTCTTCGACCTGTGTACCTGCTTCGGCCCCGAGCGCGTGGGCCTGGTCACCGGCGACGCCGCCGTCAACGGCGACGCGCCTATCCTGGTCGGCACCGCCGAGATCCTGTCGAACATGGCCCTGCGCCGCTCGCGCTCGCCCGCCGACTACGTGGTCATGGACGAATTCCATTACTACGGCGATCGCGAGCGCGGCATCGCCTGGCAGATCCCGCTGGTCACCCTGCGCGACACCACGTTCTTGCTGATGTCGGCTACCCTGGGCGACACCAGCCCCATCGAACGCCAGATCGCGCAGTTCACCAGCCGCGAAGTCGCCAGCGTGCGCGGCGCCATCCGCCCCGTTCCCCTCGACTTCGAGTACCGCGACATCCCCCTGCACGAGACCATCGCCGATCTCATCAAGCAGAAGCGCGCGCCCATCTACCTGGTCAACTTCACCCAGCGCACCGCCGCCGAGGAAGTGCAGAACCTGATGTCGGTGGACATCTGCACCCGCGACGAGAAGGAAGCCATCAAGGCCGCCCTGCTCGACGAGCGCTTCGACAGCCCCTACGGCAAGGAGCTGGCGCGCTTCCTCCGCCACGGCATCGGCTTGCACCACGCCGGCCTGCTACCGCGCTACCGCCGCATCGTCGAGCGCCTGAGCCAGCAGGGCATGATGAAAGTGGTCAGCGGCACCGACACGCTCGGCGTGGGGGTCAACATCCCCATCCGCACCGTCCTCTTCACCCAGTTGTGCAAATTCGACGGGCAGAAGGACGGCGTGCTCAGCGTGCGCGAATTCAAGCAGATCGCGGGACGCGCCGGCCGCAAGGGCTTCGACGATCGCGGCTGGGTGGTGGCGCAGGCCCCCGCCCACATCGTCGAGAACCTGCGCCTACGCGCCAAGGCGGCGGGCGGCAAGAAGGTGCACATGCAGAAGCCCCCGCAAAAGGGCTACGTGCACTTCGACAAAGGCACCTTCGATCGCCTGGCCGCCGGCACGCCCGAGCCGCTCGAATCGCGCTTCGCCGTAACCCACGGTCTGCTGCTCACCCTGCTGCAAGGGGAAAAGGGCGATCCCACCCGGGGCGGCGGCTACCGCAAGCTCCAGGAGGTCATCGCCGCCTGCCACGACAGCGAGGTGCTCAAGCGCCGCCACCGCCGTACCGCCGCGGCCTGCTTCCGCACCCTGCGCAAGGCGGGCCTGGTCACCCTGGTGCTCGACGAGAAGGCGCCCTGCCCGCAGGCCGTGGCCAGCCCCGACCTGCAGCACGATTTCTCCCTGCACCACACCCTGTCGCTCTACCTGGTGGACACCCTGCCCTTGCTCGACCCCGCCGCCGAGACCCACGCCTTCGACGTGCTCTCGCTGGTCGAGGCGATCCTCGAGAACCCGCGCCCCGTGCTCATGGCCCAGCTCTCGCGCGTGAAGGACGAGGCCATGGCCGCCATGAAGGCGCAGGGCATGGAGTACGAAGAGCGCATGGAGGAGCTGGAGAAGCTGGAGTGGCCCAAGCCCAACCGCGACTTCATCTACGACACCTTCAACGCCTTTTCCGACAAGCACCCCTGGGTGGGCGAGGACAACATCGCCCCGAAATCGGTGGCGCGCGAGATCCTCGAACGCTTCTGCAGCTTCCACGATTACGTGCGCGACTACGGCCTGCAACGCAGCGAAGGCGTGTTGCTGCGCTACCTGACCGACGCCTACCGCACCTTCAACCAAAACGTGCCGGCGCGCTTCCGCACGCCCGAGGTCGAGGATCTGCTGGCCAGCCTGGGCGGCCTGGTGCGCGCTGTCGACTCCAGCTTGCTCGAAGAGTGGGAGGAGATGCGCAGCCCCGGCCCCGACGCTCCCGTCCCCGCCCCCACGCGCGCCCCGCGCCCGCGCGATCCCGCCGCCGATCCGCGCGCCTTAGCCGCCCGCATCCGCGTCGAGCTGCACCGCCTGCTGGGCGCCCTGGCCCGCCGCGACTGGGACGAAGCCCTGGCCGCCCTACGCCACAACCCCGCCAGCGACGCCCCCGAATGGACCGCCGAGAAGATCGGCGCCGAGCTGGCCGGCTACTACCAGGAGCATGCCAAGATCGACGTCACCCCGGCCGCGCGCAACCCGCACAACACCATCCTGGCGCCCGCCGGAACGCGCCTGTGGGAGGCCCAGCAGCGTCTGGTCGATCCCGAGGGCGACAAGGACTTCGCCATCCACGTGCGCATCGACCTGACCGCCCCCCTGCCCACCGGCCAGGAGAGCGCCCCCCTCATCGAGCTGATGCGGGTGGGGCGGTAGTAGTCGCTCCCGCGCTAATCCTCGTCGAAGAACAGCGAATCGCGCTGGGTGATGAACTCGCCGATCACCCTGCGCGCGCGCGCGGACATCTGCAGGAAACGCAGGCCCATCCCCGGATCCTCGGCGCTCACGCTCAACGAGGTCCCGCGCACCCAGCGCACCTCGGTGAGGATCTCGAAGGGCTCGGTCTGTCCCGGCAGCTTCAGCAGAACCTTGATGTGCTCGCCAACCGGGCGGATCTGGTGGGTCGCCACGAACACCCCACCCCCGCTCAGATCCTGGGTGAGACCCGTGTAGAAATTGCTCTCGGTCTGCATCCCGACCTCGACCTGCACCTGGTAACGCGGGCTACTTCGTCGTTCGTCATCCATGACAACCTGCATTGGTTACTTCTACTACATTATTTCCGCCAGCAGCACCATCGGCCCGATGCCGTCCTAACAAAGCGCGCCAAGAGGGTTTGAGCGCCACATGTCCCATCGGCACCCCGGCCCCGAACTTCAGCCCGACGAGGCGAAAGCCAGCGGAGGATCTCGCAACCTTTCATTTGGCCGAACCGCAACATTTCATTTGGCCGAACCATAACCTTTCATTTAGCCGAACCATAACCTTTCATTTAGCCGAACCATAACCTTTCATTTAGCCGAAGGTGACGGTACGCTAGTCCGCATGACCGCGCCCGCCCCGTATCCCCGCTTTCTTCGCGCCGCTATGGACGAGGCTCTGGCCGACACGCCCGTCGTGCTGCTGCATGGGCCACGCCAGTGCGGAAAAACCACCCTGGCCCGTCTGGTGGGCGAGGCCCATGGTCACATCTACATCACCTTCGACGATGCCATTCAGCTCGCCGCTGCCACGAGTGATCCGGTTGGATTCGTGGCTGGCCTGCCCCCACGCGTGATCCTCGACGAGATCCAGCGCGCCCCTAACCTGTTCTTGGCGTTGAAGGCAGCGATTGATCGCGATCGAAACCCCGGGCGTTTCATCCTAACCGGATCCGCCAGTGTTCTCTTGGTGCCCAGATTGGCCGACTCGCTCGCTGGCCGGATGGAGATCCTGCGTCTGCATCCGCTCTCGCAAAGCGAGCTGGCCCGCAAAGAATCGAGGTTTCTCGACGCCCTATTTTCCGGCCGATTCAAGGCCCAGGGCGCAAGACGGTTGGGGATTGATTTGGCGCATCGGATCGTCGCTGGGGGCTACCCGGCCGCGCTTGCTCGTACAACACCCCGCCGCCGGGCCGCGTGGTATCGCGACTACATCGAAACCCTCGTGCAACGGGATGTCCGTGACCTGGCCCGCATCACCTCCCTCGATGCCTTGCCGCGGCTTCTGCAATTGGGGGCGGGCCAAACCGCTCATCTGGTCAACGTGGCCGAATTGGCCGGTCCGTTCCAGTTGAGCCGCCCCACCATTCGAGACTACATAACACTGCTCGAGCGGATCTTTCTGTGGGAGCACCTTCCGCCATGGCACAGCAACAAGCTCCGACGGCTGGTCAAGACTCCGAAACTGCACATGGGGGACACAGGGCTAGCCTCGTACCTGCTGGGATTCGACGCTGAAGGCTTATGGAAGGATCGTGCGAGTTACGGTCAGTTGCTGGAGACATTTGTTTTCCAGGAACTTCGTCGACAAGCAGACTGGCATGAAGAGGCCATCCGCTTCTTCCACTTCCGCGACAAAGACGGCGCCGAAGTCGATCTCGTCCTCGAGCGCGGAACGCAAGCCTTGGCCGGGATCGAGATCAAGGCGGGGGCGACGGTGACAGCCTCCGATTTCCAGGGGTTGAGAAAGCTGCGGGAGGCGTGCGGCGCGCGCTTTGCGGCCGGGGTCGTCCTCTACGACGGCGAGAGCGTGGTCGGTTTCGGCGACCGATTCTTCGCGGTTCCCGTCTCGGCCCTCTGGGACTAGCCCCTACCCCACCCGCTCGCGGAAGTAGGCGATGGTCGCTTCCAGGCCGCGTTCCAGCGGCACCTGGGGGGTCCAGCCGCCGAGCAGCTTTTGCGCCAGCGCGATGTCGGGCATGCGGCGCACGGGATCGTCCTTGGGCAGGGGCGCGTGCACCACGTCCGCCACCGAGCCCACCATCTTGGAGATCATGGTCGCCAGCTCGAGCATCGACGTCTCGCGCGGGTTGCCCAGGTTCACCGGATCGCAGCCGTGCGGGCTGGCCATCAGGCGCAGAAACCCCTCGATCAGGTCGGACACATAGCAGAACGAACGCGTCTGCTTGCCGTCGCCGAACACGGTCAGCGGCTTGCCCGCCAGCGCCTGCACCACGAAGTTGGAGACCACGCGCCCGTCGTTCTCGTGCATGCGCGGGCCGTAGGTGTTGAAGATGCGCGCGATGCGCACCTCGACCCCGTACTGGCGCGCGTAGCTGACCGCCAGCGCCTCGGCGCAACGCTTGCCCTCGTCGTAGCAGGCGCGCGGCCCGATGGGATTGACGTGCCCCCAATAGGACTCGCGCTGCGGGTGCTCCGCCGGATCGCCGTACACCTCGGACGTGGACGCGATCAGCATGCGCGCCCCGGACTCGCGCGCCACCTCGAGCAGGTTCAGCGTCCCCTGCACCGCCGTGCGGATGGTGCGCACCGGGTTGCGCTGGTAGTGCACCGGCGAGGCCGGGCACGCCAGGTGGAAGATCTGGTCCACCTCCATGGTCAGCCGTTGCTCGACGTCGTGCCGGAACAGCTCGAAACGCGGGTTGCCCAGCAGAGGGTCCAGATTGGACCGCCGCCCGGTGAAGAAGTTGTCCAGGCAAACCACCTCGTGCCCTTCGTGGACCAGCCGCTCGCAAAGGTGCGATCCGAGAAACCCGGCGCCGCCCGTGACCAAGATACGTTTCTTATCCGTTCCGCGCATGACCTTCATATAGCAGCGAAACGGGGACGGTGGGATGGCGGGTTTTCGCGCGGCCCGACGCTGGCGGGGCATCTCCGCGTCATGGGCCCTGTCCGCTTTTACTCAGTGATTGAGTATTTGTACTCAACGACTGAGTAATCTTGACCACCGCCGCGGCTCACGCCAGGATGAGGCATGACCTTTCGTCGCGCCGTCGTGGAGGATCTGGCCGCTGCGCTGCAAGGCAAGGTCCCCTTGCTGCAGGTCATCGTCGGGCCGCGACAGGTCGGCAAAACGACGGCCGCCGAACAGCTCGCCGACCTGCTCGGCTGGCCGACTGTGTTCGCCGCCGCTGACGCGCCTTTGCCTCCAGGGCCGGAATGGCTGGACACCCAGTGGCGGCGCGCGCGGCTGCAAGAGCCCGGGCGGTCAGGCAAGGTGCTGTTGATCCTGGATGAAGTTCAGAAGGTGACGGGTTGGAGCGAAGTCGTCAAGCGCCTGTGGGATGAGGAGAGGCGACTGCGAGGCCCCGTGCGCGCCGTTCTGCTTGGTTCATCGGCCCTGCTGGTGCACAAAGGCGCCAGCGAAAGCCTGGCCGGCCGCTTCTTTCTCCACCGTTGCCCCCATTGGTCGTGGCCCGAGTGCCGGCAGGCCTTTGGCTGGGATCTCGAGCGCTGGCTGTATTTCGGTGGCTATCCGGGAGCCGCACCCATGGTCGACGACGAAACCGCGTGGAAGCGCTACGTGGCAGACTCACTGATCGATGCCGTCCTGTCGCGCGACGTGCTTGCCCTGCAGCCCATCTCGAAGCCGATTCTTCTGCGACACCTCTTCTCGCTCGCGTCCACCTATCCGGCGCAGATACTCTCCTACAACAAAATGCTCGGCCAGCTTCAGGACGCCGGCAACACCACCACCCTGGCCAACTACCTGCGTTTGCTCGAGCGGGCCTTCTTGGCATCAGGGCTTGAACTGTTCTCGCTGGGCCAGATCCGCAAGCGCGGCAGCAGTCCCAAGCTGATTCTCTGGAACAATGCCCTGGTGAACGCGTTGTCGCTGCGATCACGTCGCGAGGTGGAAGCCGACGGCGGCCAGTGGGGCCGCTTGGTGGAAAACGCCGTGGGCGCGCGCCTCCTCCAGGATCTGCCATCCACCGAGTTTGGCGTGACCTACTGGCGCGACGGCGCGTCCGAAGTCGACTTCGTTGTCACCGCCGGCAAACGCATCTGGGCCATCGAGGTCAAGAGCGGTCGTTCCGGCAAGCTCTCGGGCATGGCCGCCTTCCGGAAGCGCTACCCAAAGGCGGAAGCCTGGCTGATAGGTGGCGAGGGCCTTCCCCTGGAGGAGTTCTTCGCCCGGCCCGCCTGCGACTGGTTCAGGTAGCGCCCTACCCAACCCGATCGCGGGAGGAAACCTTCGATCAGATCGGGCCGGCCAGTCTCCACCAAGCTGGCCCTGATCATCGGGTTTGCAAGATGGAAAGAGAGTTCTGATATGCAAACCCGATGGTCGCTTCCAGGCCGCGACGCCGGATCGCCGACCCGTGACACTTTGCCATTTCTAAAGTCGTACCTTAGATTCGTCCATCATGCCCAAGCGCACCTTTCGCCGGCTGATCACCGTTGCCGATGCCGCCAGCCGTGGTTTTCCAGCCGTTCTGATCACAGGCCCGCGCCGAAGCGGCAAGACCACGCTGCTTCAGCTCATGCGGCCCAAGGCGGACTATCGCCTGCTCGAGGACCCGGACACTCTGGCCCAAGTGCGGGATGACCCACGCGGCTTCCTCGACAGCCTGCGCTTTCCGGCCATCCTCGACGAGATCCAAAGCGCGCCGGAGCTTCTGCCCTACATCCGCAGCCGCATCGACGCCAAACCCAACAGCAAGGGACGCTGGCTTCTGACGGGCTCGCAGGAATCACCGCTCATGAAAGGCGTCACCGAGAGCATGGCGGGGCGAGTGGCTGTCTTCCAGTTGCTGCCCTTTTCCCATCAAGAGCATGCGAAGGTTTCGCCCTTTCTTGGCGGTTTCCCCGAGGTCCTGGCCCGCCCTAGCTTGGCCGAGACCTGGTTTCGCTCCTACGTGCAGACCTATCTGGAGCGAGACGTGCGTGCGGTGAGCGGCATACGCGATCTCGCCCACTTTCGTCGTTTCCTTGGGCTGCTCGCGACCCGCGCCGGACAAGTGCTCAACAAGACAGAGCTCGCCGGGCCCTTGGGGGTATCGGTGCCAACCGTCGACGCCTGGATTGGAATCCTGGAGGTCACCGGGCTGTTGCTTCTGGCCCAGCCCTTCACCGAGAACTTCGGCAAGCGCCTGACCAAGTCGCCCAAGGTCTATTTCAGCGACACCGGCCTGGTTTGCCACTTGCTGGGGCTACGGAGCGCTTCCGATCTGGCGCGTTCGCCCTTCGCCGGTCCCATCTTCGAGAACCACGTGGCCTGCGAGATCGTCAAGGCCCAGCAGCACCACGGACACAGACGTGAGCTGTATTTTCTGCGCGACAAGACCGGGGGCGAGGTGGATTTCGCCGTGCCCCTGGGCGCCCGCCGCCTTGCCCTTGTGGAGGCCAAAACGACGCGCACCATCCTGCCCAAGATGGGCCATCCCATGCGGCTGTTCATGGGCGCGGCCAAAGCCTACCAATGCCAGGGGTGGATCGTTCATCCGGGGGCGGACCTCTCCGGGTTCAGCGGCGCGGGCGAGGGCGTTCGCACCTGCTCGACCGACTCCATCGCAGCCAAGATCCTCGGGCTGCCGGGCTAAGGTCCGTGCGCAGAACACCTATTTGCAAATTAGAAAGTGAGTTCTAATATGCAAACTGTGAAGCGTCGAAAGATCGCCTCCCGGATTCGCGCCAGCCTGAAGGACTGGCCCGCTGTCGTGGTGGTCGGACCGCGGCAGTGTGGAAAAACGACCCTGTCGCGCGGGCTGGCGTCCACTTACTTCGACCTCGAGCAGAATGAGGACCGCGTGCGGCTCGACGCCCACTTCCCCGAGGTGATGTCGAGCCGGCGCATCGTGGTCTTCGACGAGGCCCAATCCTGGGCCGAGTTGTTTCCCCGTCTACGCGGCGCGGTCGACCTCGATAGGAAGCGAAACGGCCGCTTCTTGCTCACCGGTTCGGTGTCCCCAGCGCTCATGCGCAACGTGTCCGAATCATTGGCAGGACGTCTGGCTGTGGTCGAGATGTCCCCCTTCCTGTCGGACGAGCTGGCCCCAGCCGAGCGGAAGCGCCATTGGCTCTGCGGTGGCTTTCCCGACGGCGGCGTCCTTGAACCACGCCGTTTTCCCGATTGGCAGAAGAGCTATCTGGCGCTGCTGGTGGGTCGTGACCTGCCCCATTGGGGCCTCCCGGGACGGCCGAACGAAACCTCGCGGCTGTTTCAAATGCTCGCGCTTTCGCACGGACAGGTCTGGAATGCCTCCCGCATCGGCCAAAGTCTCGGCGTCAGCTATCACACCGTGAATGCCCACGTGGAATTCCTGGAAAGCGCGTTTCTGCTGCGCAGGTTGATCCCTTTCTCGGGCAATCTGTCGAAACGCTTGGTCAAGTCGCCCAAGATCTATGTGCGCGACTCGGGGCTTCTGCACGCCTTGTTGGGCGTCGCCAACGAAGACAACCTGTGGGCACAGCCATGGGTCGGGGCCAGTTGGGAGGGCCATGTCATCGAATCGATCCTTTCCCATCTGGCCCTCGACGGCCGCGCGCCCCAAGCCTGCTATCTGCGCACCAGCGATGGCTACGAGATCGATCTTGTGTTGGATCTGGCCAACGAGCGCTGGGCCATCGAGATCAAGTTGACCACCTCCCCCTCGCCTGCCGAGGCAGCCCGACTGGAGCAAACCGCGAAACTCATCGGCGCCACCCACACCGTGCTGGTTTGCCGCAAGCACGTAGGTGGCGACCCAAGGCGAATCCTGGTCACGGACATTGACCACCTGCTTGCGGAATTGGGGTGATCCGCCGATGATCACGGGCCTGCGCCGAAGCTGCCGGGCTGAGGTCATGGCCAGTTTTTAGTTAAATGGAAGTTGGCCATGGCCAGTTTCCAGTTTGGTGTAAACTGGCCGTCATGGAACAGGCGCGCTATTTGGCCAATCCCATGCGGCAGGATGCCCTGGCTCTCGGCAAGATGGCCTTCCTGTCCGGACCTCGCCAGGTGGGCAAGACCACGCTGGCCAAGTCGTTGATTGTCGTCAAGGACAACTATCGCACCTGGGACGACCCGGATTTCCGCAGGGTTTGGACACGCTCGCCCCGGCATGCCCTCGCCGATCGGGCGGAAGGTCCGGTTGTGCTCGACGAGATTCACAAGGATCGCGGCTGGAAATCCCGACTGAAGGGATATTTCGACATCGAAGGGGCAGGGGCGGGACTCATCGTCACGGGAAGCGCGCGGCTAGACTTTTATCGCAAGGGCGGAGACAGCCTGCTCGGCCGCTTCATCCCCTACCGTTTGCACCCGTTCTCGGTCGGCGAGAGCGCCACCCCACCCACGCCCGATACGGCGCTGGAGATCTCGGAACCACGTTATGCCCTGAAGGATCTGCTCCGACTCGGGGGCTTTCCCGAACCCCTCTTGGGGGGCAGCGAGGCCCGGGCCAACCGGTGGAGTCGCTTGCGCATGGAACGACTCTTGGGCGAGGACGTGCGCGACCTGCGTGCGGTGGAACATCTTTCTGGCCTGCGCCTGCTGGCGGATCTGCTTCCCACGAAGGTGGGCGGCCTTCTGTCCATCAACTCCCTGCGCGAGGACTTGGGCGCGGCCCATGGCACGGTGGCCGGTTGGCTGTCGGTGTTCGACTCCCTCTACCATTCCTTTCTGATACGCCCGTATACCAAGCGACTCGCCCGTGCGATTCGCGGTGCCCCCAAGCTGTATCTGTTCGACTTTCTCGGGATTCCCGCGTCCGCCCCCGGTGCGCGGCTGGAAAATCTGGTCGCGCTTCACCTGCTCAAGGCCTGTCACTACTGGACGGACACCGCGCAGGGGGAATTCGCTTTGCATTTCGTCCGCGACAAGGAACAACGCGAAGTGGACTTTCTGGTGGTGCGTGACGGGAAGCCCTGGTGGCTGGTGGAATGCAAGTCCGGGCAAACCGACCCCGCCCCCGCGCTTCTGTATTTTCGCGAGAAGCTGGGCCATCCCCGTTGCTTTCAATTGGTGGCCAAGCCCGGCCACGACCGCGCGTTTCCCGCCCACAATCTGCGAGTCATCCACCACGAGAAGTTCCTCGCGGGCTTGGTCTAGATCCAATCAACCCTTGTCGTCGGCCCCGCCGGGAGGTGACGTAGGCACGTCCCACAAGGCGCCGACATCGATGGCGACCGCCTCGAAAGGCGGGGGCATGCGCGCCCCTGACTCGCGCGCCACCGGGCCGGAGTCCCTTTACTCAACGATTGAGTATTGTTACTCAACGATTGAGTAATCTTGGCGCCCCGCCACGGCTCGCGCCAGGATGGCGCATGAGCTTTCGTCGCGCCATCGTCGAGGATCTGGCCGCTGCGCTGCAAGGCAAAGTCCCCCTGCTGCAGGTCATCGTCGGACCACGGCAGGTCGGCAAGACAACCGCCGCCGAACAGCTCGCCGACCTTCTCGGTTGGCCGACCGTGTTCGCCGCCGCCGACGCGCCTTTGCCTCCAGGGCCGGAATGGCTGGACACCCAGTGGCGGCGCGCGCGACTGCAGAAACCGGGCCGTGCGGGCAAGGTGCTGCTGGTCCTGGATGAAGTTCAGAAGGTGACGGGTTGGAGCGAGGTCGTCAAGCGCCTGTGGGATGAAGAGAGACGCCTGCGGGGCCCCGTGCGCGCCGTGCTGCTTGGTTCATCGGCCCTCCTGGTCCACAAAGGCGCCAGCGAAAGCCTCGCCGGCCGCTTCTTTCTCCACCGTTGCCCGCACTGGTCGTGGGCCGAGTGCCGGCAGGCCTTTGGCTGGGATCTCAACCGCTGGCTGTATTTCGGTGGTTATCCAGGATCCGCGCCCATGGCCGACGACGAAACCGCGTGGAAGCGCTACGTGGCGGACTCGCTGATCGACGCCGTCCTGTCGCGCGACGTGCTGGCCTTGCAGCCCATCTCCAAGCCGATTCTCCTACGGCACCTCTTCTCCCTCGCGGCCACCTATCCGGCGCAGATTCTCTCCTACAACAAAATGCTCGGCCAGCTTCAAGATGCCGGCAACACCACGACCCTGGCCAACTACCTGCGTTTGCTTGAGCTGGCCTTCTTGGCATCAGGGCTCGAACTATTCTCGCTGGGCCAGATCCGCAAGCGTGGCAGCAGTCCCAAGCTGATTCTGTGGAACAATGCCCTGGTGAACGCGTTGTCGCTGCGGTCGCGTGGCGAGGTGGAAGCCGACGGCGGCCATTGGGGCCGGTTGGTGGAAAACGCCGTGGGCGCCCGCCTGCGCCAGGATCTGCCATCCACCGAATTTGGTGTGAGCTATTGGCGCGACGGCTCGGCCGAAGTCGACTTCGTCGTGACCGCCGGTAAACGCATCTGGGCCATCGAAGTCAAAAGCGGTCGTTCCGGCAAGCTTTCCGGCATGGCCGCCTTCCACAAGCGCTACCCCAAGGCGGAAACCTGGCTGGTGGGTGACGACGGTGTTCCCCTGGAGGAGTTCTTCGCCCGGCCCGCCAGCGACTGGTTCCGCTAGCGCCCTACCCGACCCGGCCGTGATGGTCGCTTCCAGGCCGCGTTCCAGGCACCTGGGGCGTCCAGCCGCCCCAGGCGCTTGGTGCTTTTCCCCCATGGGAGAAAACACTCGCGAGTAATTTCTCCCATGGTAGAAATTGCCTATGGGCCAACGAGGGTCGTCGACGCGCTACCTGCAGACTGCCATTGAGAAAGACCTGGCGCGCAAGATGGTCCTGCTCGCAGGTCCTCGGCAGGTCGGCAAGACGACTCTGGCCAAGGCCATCCTCGGCAAGAATGACGGCTATCTCAACTGGGACGTGGCCAGCGATCGCGAGAAGATCCTTCGCCACCAGCTCCCTGCCGTGAAGACCTGGGTACTCGATGAGATCCACAAATTTCGCGGTTGGCGTAACTACGTCAAGGGGCTGTGGGACGGTCGGCAGACTGGTCAACGGGTGCTGGTGACCGGAAGCGGCCGGTTGGAGCTCTATCGTTTCGGCGGCGACTCTCTGCAGGGCCGCTACCACCTTATGCGGTTGCACCCGCTTTCGGTGGCGGAGTTGGACATGCGGCGGCCAGCGGACCTCAAGGATCTCCTCACGCTTGGCGGATTTCCCGAGCCCTATTTCTCTGGATCCGATGTCGAGGCGCGCCGCTGGTCGCGCGAACACCGCAACCTGCTGGTGCGCGAAGAGCTGGTCAGCCTCGAACGGGTGGTCGATCTGGGCCTCATCGAGACCTTGATGTTGCGCCTGCCCGAACTCGTGGCTTCTCCTCTCTCGGTGAACGCCCTACGCGAAGATCTCCAAGTGACTCACAAGACGGTCGAGCACTGGTTGCAGATCTTGGAGAGGTTGGATGCCATCTTCCGGGTGCCGCCCTTCGGCGCTCCCGCCATCCGCGCGGTGAAGAAAGCGCGCAAGCACTACCACCTGGACTGGACCCTGGTTCCCGAAAATGGGCCGCGTTTCGAGAACCTGGTGGCCTGCCACCTGACCAAATGGGTGGAGTATCAGCAGGATGTTCTGGGCCTCGATCTGGAGCTGCGGTACTTTCGCGACATCGACGGGCGCGAGGTGGACTTCGTGGTGTGTGAGCGCCGCAAGCCCAAATGGATCATCGAGTGCAAGTGGGGCGACGCCGATATCGAGAAGGGACTGCGTTACTTCAAGGCCCGCTTTCCGGCTGTCGAGGCCTGGCAGATCTCAGCGACCGGCAGCAAGGACTATCTGAGCCCTGAAGGGATCCGCGTGGCGCCCGCGGTCACCTTCTTGCGCGACCTGGTATAGCCAGCCCCTACCCCTCCCGGCCGCGGAAGTACGCGATGGTGGGTTCCAGGCCATTGGTGAGAGTCAACGACTCTTCCCCGGGTGCGCCCCTTGCGCCAGTTAGCGCTGCAATGCCTTCAGCAGGTCCTTCGGGCGCGCGAGCAGGGTGCACGAGAGCGCGTCGATCGATGGACTCAAGGGGTATGAGTCCGCACCGCCGTGCATGACGATGCCCCGGTCCAACGCGAGATCCTTCATGCATTCGATCATCCCGCGCCCTGGACGGGGCGAGTCGCCCAGCTTCACCTCGATGGGAATCGTTCTCTGCCCGAGACGCAGCAACAGATCCACCTCGGCCCCGCCGTGGGTGCGCCAGTAGAAGGGTTCGACCTGTTCCCCAAGCAATCGCACAGCGGAAAGCACCTGCTCGATCACCCAGCCCTCGAACGACGCCCCCACCTTCGGGTGTGAACGAACGGCCTCGTTCGACGGAAGCGAAAGCAACTGGTGTAACACGCCGGTATCCCGCAAGTAGACCTTGGGCGCCTTGACCAGTCGTTTGCCCACGTTCGCCCAGTAGGGCGGCACCCGACGGATCATGAAGGCGCCTTCAAGCAGGTCGAGGTAGCGGCTTGCCGTCGGATGAGACACGGACAATGACGAAGCCAATTCGGCGACATTGAGCACGCAGCCGTGCCAGTGCGCGAGCATGGTGAGCAGCCGCCGCACCAGCAACGCGGCCGAGCCCAGCCCCAGGGCCGGCAAATCGCGCTCCACGAAAGCGCGCATGTATTCCTCGCGCCACGCAAACGAATCCCGATCGGATCGCGCAAGGAAACTACGAGGCAACCCTCCTCGCATCCACAGGCGCCTCCACCCCATGGCGTCGGCTTTCGCCACTTCAAAAAGCGAGAATGGGCTCAGGTCAAGGAACGAGATTCGTCCGGCCAGACTCTCGGATACTCCGCGCACCACGCTGGGGGAGGCGCTGCCGAGAAGGATGTAGCGCGCTTTTCGCGCCGAAGCGTCGAGCAGCGGGCGCAAGACCGTGAACAGCCCCGGCAAGCGCTGGACCTCGTCGATGACGATGATCCCAGGCCGCGTCTGCAACCCGCCGAGATCCTCTTCCGGCGCCAAGGAAAGACGGTCATGGTGGCCGGGGCGTTCCAGATCGAAAGCGGCCAAGCGGCGAGCCGCGGGCAATCCTTGCAAGAAAGCCTCGGCCAGCGAAGATTTTCCCACCTGACGAGGGCCAAGGATGGCCACCGCGGGAGATCTTCGAAGCCCTGCAGCCAGGGCCTTGCGGTACGCGACGCGGTCGATCACAACCTTGATAATTTAAGTTCTGATCTTAAATTTGCAACCTTCTGCAGTACATCAAAGATCGCCGCCCAGCCTTTCAGTCTTCCCCCAGAGCTTTCGCGATGGACGCGGCGAACGCGTCCAACTGGGTAAGGCCGTCGGGCAGGCTGGTCCAGATACGTTCCATGTCCACCGTGCCGTATCCGTGGGCTAGACGATTTCGCAAGGAGGCCAGGTTGGCCAGAGCAGCCGCGAGAGTGGGATCGATGACCTCATGGCTTGCCAACAAGCCGAAGCTTTCGGCGTAGGACGCGGCCACGCCCCAGCCCTCGTCGGACGCCATGTGCAGGGCGATGTCCAGCGCATCTTGAACCGCCACCAGCAGACTCATGCCGATGGCATCCTGCCGATCGACGTCCAGCTTGAATGATTCGAAGTCCTGACCTCGGCGGCGGCGCATACGGGCCACATGCTCGCGAAGGGAAGTCAGCTTTCGGAAGATGACACTCTTGTCGGTCATGTCGCCCTCCCGCTCCCCGCGAGAACCCGACGAAAATTCTCCGCCGCATGTTCAAAGGCCGGAGCGAAATCAAGGTATTCCGCCGCTACATCCGCCGCAAAACGCGCGGCCACGAAGCGCTCCCTCTCGAGCAAGGGCCGCCCGTGGCGCACCACCTGCCAGCGAAGGATGGTGGATGCGCGATCAAGTCGGACAAGGTCCACCTGGCGCCCGCAGACGCGCCCCAGCTCGGTTTGCAAGGTGAGCTCTTCGGTCAGAGACAACTCCGGATCTTCGGGGATGATCCCGATATCAATGTCGCTGTCTATCCGTTGCGAGCCCTTGGCCACCGAACCAAACAGCATGGCGAGCCGCAACGGCGGCCCACCGCGCAGCGTGGCCGCGATAACATCCAGGTCGGGTGTCATAGGCGACATTGAAGAACAGTCTACGCGATCCGCGTGCTGTTCGGCGGGCTCACACGCCGCCTCTCCATGCCTTCCCGTGATGATACGCGGCCAGCCAAGCTGGCCGACTCCTCACACGACTATCCCGGTGACGCACGACCGCTCAGCGCGCCATATGGGGATCATGGTCGGAGGCTGGCAAGAAAGGTATTCTTTCAGCATGACCTTGGTCCTGAACTTCGATGGCACGCACCTCCCTGAAGAGATGAGATCGTTGCCGTCCGGCAGGTACGTACTGCAATCTGTCGACGACGTTCCTGCCTTGACCGCGGAAGAGGAAGCTGGCCTGGAGGAGGCCGCTCGCTCGTTGGATAAAGGCGAAGGATTCACGGTAGACGAACTCCGCGCCGAGCTTGGGAAGAAGACCCGGCCTTGAGGATTCGCTTCGCGAAACAAGCAGCGAGAGACCTGGACACCGCCAGCGCTTTCTGGCGGGAGCGGCGAGCAGACGTACCGTTCACTCTTGTCGACGACGTGATCTCCCTTGCCGAGCGACTTGCGAAAGTAGAATTCGAAGGACCGGAACTGAGGCTGAAGAACGGTCTCATCGTTCGCTCGTGGCCGCTACCCCCGTATCGGGTCTACTACAGGCGGCGCGACGGAGTTCTTGAAGTCCTGCGCGTTTACCACCAGGCACGTCGCCCCATTACGCGGTAAAGGCGCCAATCATCGAGCGGGGCCGTCAACTTCGCAGGCGTACGACGACTCGACGGTCCTCCGACCCGCTCGCGGAAATGCGTGGTGGCCTATCCTGCCGCCTTGATCGCCTCGGGCATGCGGGCGACCGGTCGTGCTGGTTTCGTCCTCGTGAGATCGTGCATCGCCTGAAGGTTGAGCCAGTACTTCGGCGTCTGGCCAAAAGCCCCGGCCAGGACCCAAGCGGTCTCGGGCGAGATGCCACGCTTTCCGTTGATGATTTCGCTGATCCTCTGCATGGACATGCCCGTCCGATGGTGGAATGTCGTCTGCGAAATACCCAACTCGTCGAGCATTTCACGCAGGAATTCGCTAAGCGCGCGTGCGGCGGGTGGGGGGCTTGTTGGCCCTAG
>CAZHUY010000103.1:19838-20634 GCA_964535465.1 uncultured Myxococcales bacterium | reverse complement strand
GTCGGGGATCAGCACCGATTCGATGGCGCTGTCGTCGTGGGTTCGAAAACGAAACTTGCGAGTGCCGTCGGCCGCGGTGATCTCGGCGTCCAGGCGCAGCGGCTGCAAGGGTGCCTCGGCCAGCAGGGCCTGGCGCAACGCACGAGGTACGTTGCAGGCCGCTTCGGGGTCGCGCACGCTGCCCACGCCGCCCGCTCCCGGGCCGTGCAGCCAGCGAAACACCTGCTCGGCACGAAAGGCCGGCTCAGGCTGGCGAACCACCCGCTGGCGCAGTTCATCAATGGTGTAAGAGCGAAGGTCCAATCGGCGGGAGTATAGCCGCGGATCGCCAGAGCGCCGGTCCAGAGCGCGGGGGATTCCTCACTCCGGGTTCTTGTACTTCGCCGCGACGATGACGGCCTGGAGAAAGGACAGCGTGGTCTTCGAGACCAACGGGCCGGCGATGATGGCGCCTTCGTAGAATCGTCCCCCAGCGCTGGCACTGTTGTCTCCGCCGATTCCCAGGACGATCGATCCCTGTTTCGCCATGGGGACGTAGCCCTTCTTCTCGGGTCGAATGCCGTCGTACATGCACGTCAGCTTGCCCAGGCTCGCATCCTGGCCTTGTGCATCCGCGCCGTAGAGCGCGAAGCGGCCCTTGCCGCTGTTCTTGTCGGCGGTGTCGCCCACCAGCACGGCGGTCACGAAGTCGAATTTCAGCGGCCGGTTGGTGGAGATGCCCTTGTCCTGCGTGTTCTCCCAACCGGCATAGAGGCCGTTCTCCAGATCCGCCATGACCCAAGGTCCCGGCTTGCCT
>CAZHUY010000103.1:0-19828 GCA_964535465.1 uncultured Myxococcales bacterium | reverse complement strand
CCTCGTCCTGAAAGAAGCTGCCCCAATGCTGGTGGTAGGAGAGCTGCATGCCCATCTCGCGCGCGAACACGCCCAGCTCGTTCGCGGTGTCCGCCATGCGCTTTACGCGCTCGAGGCGCGCTTCGGGCGCGGCGGGGTAGGGGAAGAGGGCAGTTCTGGGTGGTCGGGGATTCATGAAGTCGAAGCAGCACCCGTCGATCAAGTCCTTCTGACTTGTGACCATGTACACAGTCTGCGGCTCGTCCCCTTGGGCCATCCCGCTTGCCCTGGGTTGGGTGCAGCCATTGCAACCGGCGCGATAGCCCACGCCGGGCTTGAGCAGCAGGCCGTAGGCTTTGTGGCCGCCGATGACGACCCGAAGGGCGTTGGCCTTGGCCGGGTCGTCGGGCGTAGCCCTGGCGCCGCCCTTGGGCGCGGGCTCGAGATGGTTCCCCCTGCCGGACTGGTCGTAGATCTTGGTGATGGTGCAGGATTCGTTGGCGCACAGGACATTGTGTGCGTCCACATCCGCGAATCCGTCGATGGAGGAGACATCCTGAACCGTGCCCTTGCACGAGTCAGGGCCGCGTTGCGCCGCCCCCTTGCAGAGCTGATAGAGCGGGCCCTTGTAGCCGGGCACGATCACGCGGACCGTACTGTGCGCGGCGACGCACGCAGCGCCGCCCGGGTCCTTGGCGACCACCTCGCAGGGCAAAGGAGCGATGTCGAAGGCCGGTGCGGCCGGCAGAACGGTGCAGGCGTTGGCGTTCGTCTTCTGCAGCACGATGGTTCCGCTGGTCGGCGGGGAGGTGGTCGCGGGGGTCACCGTCAGCCTGTCGTTGCTCACGCAGTACGAGTAAGCAAGCTGGGCCCCGGTGAGCAAATTCTCGCCGGTCACCACGGTGTTGTTCGAGGTGACATAGGTGCCGCTGGTCTCCGGGGAGGCGACGATCAGCCCCATGTTTCCCGACTGCTTGACCGTGGCCGAGCAAGTACAGCCGCCATCCGGTGCATCAACGCAACGGGTGTTCGCGAATCCCAAGCCGTCGACGGCGACCGGAATCAGGCCGCACGTGGTCCAGGTCCCCGCCATCGACAGGCATTGCTTGGCCATCTTGATCGTCACCGTTCCCGTGGTGGTCGTCTTGTCCTGGAATCTTCGGTCCAGGTCGGCGGAGAAGGATCCCTTCACCTGGAGGGCTCCCGTGACCTTGAAGGTGTTGCAGCCCAGTCCGGTTCCCCTGGTGGCAAAGTCGCCATCCAGCGTCAGGCAGGACGAGGTCACCTCCCAACTCCCCACCACGTCTCCGCCACAAGACGGCTCGGACACGCAGGTGCCCCCGGAGCTGCCGCCCGGGCTTCCAGCACCGCCGGAGCTCCCAGCACTGCCGCCGCTCCCGCCTGAGCTGCGGATTCCGCCGGTCGAGCCGCCCCGGGGGACCGTCGTGCCGCCCAGGGGGACCGTCGTGCCGCCCAGGGGGACTGTCGTGCCGCCCCTGGGGACCGTGGTGCCGCCCCTGGGGACCGTCGTGCCTCCACTGGGAGCGGTCGTGCCTCCCCGGGGGACGATCGTGCCTCTGTCCCCGCCGGTGCGGCCGCCGTTCCCTGCAAAACCTGTCTGGCCACCCATGCCGCCGGACCCCTTGGGGTAGTCCGGCAGACCGGCGATGGTGGGCACTCTGCTACACGCGCCGGCGCGACAGGTTTCGCTCGGGCCGCATGCGACGTTCATGCAGTGGCCCGACAAGAACAGTCTGAGCAGTTTGCTCTCACCGGGCACGAAGGCCACGCGGACCGCGCTCGACACGATCTCGACGTGTTGGAGAAGGCCCACCGCCTTGACGGTCAGGGATGCGTCCTTCGCCGAATCCGGCACCAGGGCCAGCCGCACCGGCAGATTCTCGAACAGACTAAGCTCATAGAGCTTGCTGCTGTTGGCCGTGGGGCCAATCACGTCGATGCGAACCGCGTCCAGCAGAATCGGCGCGGCCATGTCGCTCGTCACCTCGACGACGATCATGGTGTCATCCTGGTTTCGGCAGGCCGCCAAGCCCATCAAGCCGAGCAGGCAGGCGAGACGCACGGTGTTCATTTGATCCTCATGCAATCCATACCGACGCCTGCGCAGGCATCTGACGATCGCCCCGCAAGCAGAATGGCCGTGACCGTGCCCGCCGCCACCGCGGTGCCGATGGCGGTCCAAAACCACCAAGTCTTGTACACGGGTTGCTCCCCAGCCGACGCGTCAGGGGCTGCTGGTTGGGGCTGTGCAACCAGGCTGACAGACGCGCTGGTGGCGGGGACCGGCGCGCCCCATAGGGGTGGCTCCGGGGCAGTCTGCGGCAGCGCTTGCGGGGCCGGCGCCGGTGCGGGCTCGGGAGCTGGTTGGGGTGCGGGTGCGGCTTGGGGAACCACGGCCGGCGCCGGTGCAGACGCGGAGGCGATCCCTGCCCCCGACGGCGGCGTCTCCTGAGCCGCAGCCGTCTTGCTCTCTTCGAGCTTGCGCCTCAGCTCCTCGATGGATTGCTGCGCCTGCGCTCGGTAGGGCGCCCCGGCCGGCGCCGTGCGCACGTAGCTCTCATAGAAGAACAAGGCCAGCTCGCCCCTGCCGCCCTGGCCATAGCTCTGGGCTGCATTGAAGAGCATGTTGGGGTCGTGGGCCAGCCGGTACGCGGACTCGAAATAGAGCGCCGCCTGGTCGAATTGGCCCAGGTTGTAGGCCGCCGCCCCTCTCTCATACTCCCGCCACGCCGACGTCTCCCCGGATTCCCCCAGGGCTGGGGCGCTGGTCACCATCAGCGCCAGCCAAAAAACTGCCGTGAGCCTTCTCATGGCTCAGCATTGTGCGCCAAAGGATCTGAGTTGGGAACCAGCGGGAAGTGATCCGCGCCACCCGCCGTCTCCAACAAGGCGCCGACCTGTCGCCGGCGCCTCGGGGTTCGGGACAACTACGGCTCGGACTGCTCGTTGATCAGGTACTTCGCGGCCACCGCCTCGACGGAGACCGTGCTGGGCTGGCCCTTCAAGATGGCCTTGAGGGCGTCCAGATCGGACTTCCAGCACAGATCGCCGGGGGCCACCAAGCACACGCGGCCGGCGGCGTAGTCAGCGTAGAGCTTGCCGTCCTTGATGTAGAAGTGCTCGTCGCTGGTGGCCGTCGGGTAGGGGTGCATGGCGGGCGGCACGTCGGCGGGACGGAACCACAGCTTGATCTCGCGCTCGGCGTCGGCGGGGTTGGCCGAGGCGTGGATCAGGTTGTCCATGCGGTTGCCCAACACCTTGCCCTCGGCGTCCTTGACCAGCTCGATGGTGCCGAGCGAGCGGATGCAGCCCGGCTGCTTGAAGCGCGCCACGTGCGGGTCGGTGGGGCCGGAGATCTCGCGCACCTTGGAGATGGCCTTGGGGCCCTGGTACATGATGGCCACCACGCGGCGGCGCCAGGCCTCGGTGGTCTCGGGGTAGTGCAGCTTGCCCTGGATGTAATCCAGCAGCGAGGCGTAGAAGAATTTTCCGCGGTGCTCGGCGTAGTGCTCGCCGGCCAACATGGTGCTGACGTGCACGATCTTGGCGCCGGCGAAGCGCAGGCCGGTGTGGAACTCAGAAAGCTGGGACAGGACATAGCCGGTCAGCGAGTTCTTGAGGGCGTCGGGCTTGATGAGAACCAGGGTCTGTTCGATGTCTTTCTGTTCCACGGGAAGATCCTTTCGTTGGGTCGCGAGAGGATGACGGACTTTCCCCGCCGGAGCAAATGGTGACGGTGATCACGACCAGATTCGCCGCACCTGGCGCAATATGCTATCGACCAACTTGGCTTGGAGGCGTGGGATCGCAGGCTGTTCATCTGGCAGAACCATGCCAACGCGCAATTGGCCGATGCGCGCCGGTCGACTCGAACAACCCCAAGGGCGCCACCCTCCTGCTCTGGGTCTAGGCTCTAACCCCTTCACCCCTCCGCCGCTGCGGTTGGGTTCCGATCCGGCTCTCTCACCCCACGCTTCCCAGCACGAACTTGAGGTAGTCGCCCTCGGGAAAGATGGGCAGGGTCGGATGGTCGAAGCCCGCCCCTGCCACCGTCTGCACCCGAAAGTGCCGGCCCGCCTGCGCCACGCCTTGCTGCACGCTCGATAGGAATTCCTTGCGGGGAAAGTGGCTGGAGCACGAAGCCGCGGCCAACAAACCGCCGGACGCCACCACGCTGGCGGCCAGCCGGTGCAGGCGCAGGTAGGCGCGCCGGGCCGCGGGCACCGCGCTCTTTTTGGGGGCGAAGCTGGGCGGGTCGCAGATCACGATGTCCCACGTCTTCCCGCCAGCCACGGCCTGCTCCAGGAACGCCAGGACATCCACGGCGTGAAAGGCGGCACGCTCCAGGGGCAGCCCATTGATCTGGAAGTTTCGTCGAGCCGCGGCCAAGGCGGGTTTGGCGATGTCCACCGTGTCGGTGAAGCGCGCGCCTGCCTTGGCCGCGTAGAGGGAAAAGGCGCCGGTGTAGCCATACAGGTTCAGCACCGTCTTGCCGGAGGCGCGCGCCGCCACCATCTGCCGGTTCTCACGCTGATCGAGAAACAACCCGCCCTTCTGCCCGTGCTCGGGATCCACGAGGAAGCGGATCCCGTTCTCACGCACCTCGATTTCGCCCACCTCCTGGCCCCGCACTTCCCGATCCACCACCTGGGAGAGCCGCAAGGGCGACGCGCAGGCCTTCAGCATCGCGGACAGGTCCTTGTAGAAGGCGCGCGCCCCAGGGCCATCCAGACGAGCCGCGACCACGTGATCGTAGAGATCGATGTGAATCCCCGGCAGCCGGTCGGCCTCGCCGTGCACCCAGCGAAAGGCGTTGGTGCTGCCCAGGTCCAGCCGCTGCAGCCGCAGGGCGAGCGCCTGGCGCAGACGCTCCTCGATGAGCCCGCGCAGGTCGGCGATGGGTCGCAGGTCCAGGACCCGCACCGCGATGGGCCCGCTGGCGGTCCAGTAGCCTTGCGCCAGGGGCCGCCCATCACGGCTGGTCACCATCACCAGGCTGCCGTTGGGTAGCGCGGGTGCCTCCGCCAGGGCGTCGCGAAAGATCCACGGGTGCCCCTGGCGCAAGGCGCGCGCCAGATCCTTTCGCAGTCTGAGCTTGGCCGGCATCGCGGCGATCATTGTCTCAGGTGCCGGGAAAGGCACGCCTTTTCGTCGTCGGGCGTCGCCACGATGACTTCGCTAAAGCACAAAGCCAACCCGCCGATACCTTCCCTGCGGTTCACGGTGCGGGGTCTGGACCAAAGGGGGTTGGGCGGCGGCCCGTGGCGGGGGATGGAGGGCGACGGGACGGTCCAGGTGCTGGGATGGCTCAGGATCCGCTCGTGGGTGGGGTGAATCCGGCGGTATCGCAGCTAGGGGCGAGGGGGGTCGTGGAACGTGCGATGCCGCCGGATTCAGTTGGGCAGTCCCAGTCCGATGGAGAGCACGAGACCGTGGGCGTAGCTCTTGGGGCCGTCTTCGTACTCCGGATAGGGACCTGTCGAGATCGCCTTCTTCTCGGGCTCGCCGAAGGTGTTGATGAAGTAGCCCACCTCGCCGCGTAGCTGGACCGAAGACAACCGCCCCAGCAGAACGCCCACCGTCGGCTGCAGCATGATGCCGTTGGCGCCCTGGCCCCCCAGGTTCAAATGAGCCCAGCGAACCACGCCGCCCAGGTAGGGGGTGAAATCCTCGCGCAGCAGGGGGTAGTAACCGCCGATGGAGGCGATGAAGGCGCCGTGGCCATCGCGAATCCCCAGGTCGGCGGAGATGTCAGCCAACCACGAACGCGCATCGTACATCCAGTACACGCCGCCGCCTGGCACCGCCGCGAAGGAGTCGTCGGGCGTGTTGAAGGCCATCAGGGTGGAGAGGCGCAAGCCGAACGACTGGTGGGCGTGGCGCCGCGGGAGAGCGTAGGTTTCCTTGCTGGTGACGGTGTCGATCTCGGCGGCGTCGCGCACCGGTTTTCCCGTCTGCATCGCGTGCACCAGGCGCTGAATGACCGTGTCCAGCTCCTCGGGACCGCCCGTGATCGCGATGCTGTCCCAATACAGCACCTGCCCCGTTTCCGCGGTGTACACGGTCAGGCGAGCGCGCGAGCTGGTGCCGAAGTGAATGAGGCGCAGAAGGATGGCCTGTTCGGCCCCCAGGGCCTTGGCCTGCTTGGCGACCTGCATGGGGTCGGGCTCATCCCGCGTCGGCTCGCCCGGGATGTCCACCACGTTGTAGGCCCCGGTGCGCTGCAGGTGGTCCTTCAGCAATTCACGCGACGCCCGCAGGATGCTGGGGTCCACGTTGTCTCCCGACGGGGGCAAGAGCGCCACGGTGCGCGCGGTCGCTGCCAGCGCGGGCCCGGCAGGAAGACCAAGCAGAAGGGCAACGAGGAAACCGAAGGTGCGACAGTTTTTCATGTTCATCTTCTCGGGGTTGGCTGGGGTCTTGGTGACGAAAGTCGAACGCTGACGTTGGGGATTCACCGCTGATCAGCGGGGGCCGGCGAGGAGGTCGACTCGCCCTCGGGAGTCGGAGCGGACGGGGCTCCAAGGGGTTTGTCCATGGGACGAAGCCAGGGATCGTAGGAGGCCGGTGGGGTACCAGGGGGCAAGCCCATGTGCATGCGTGTCAGCCGCAACTCCAGTTCCTCGGTGGCCTCGCGACACTCGGAGGCGTCGCGAAAGCCGGAAATGGCCGAGGCCACGAACAGCGCCGCCACGCCGCCCGCCACCACCCCCGAACCGATGGCGGTTTCGTTCGAGCCGCCGGCCGCAAAGGCCGAGACGGCCGCGATCCCGTAAACGCCGCCGATGACCGAGTCGACCACGGGCCAGGCTTTGCTGCGGCTGCAGGTGAAATAGGGCAACTGCTTGTGGTGCTTGGGCGGGCCATCCACGAACATGTACGAGCATCCCCCGCTGCCAAAGGCGCAACCGCAAAGGCCCAATATGGCAGTCCAGCGGAGAACCGAGGGGGAGAGGGATGGCATGCCTACCGTTATAAGCAAGAGTGAGGCCATCTGACCAGGGGCGTCGACGGCACGGGACGAACGCGCTTTCGTTGAAAAAACCGTGCTCCAGGCGGCATGGCGTCCCCCCACCACCGCGTCTGCCGGTATTCGGCGGATAAAACTCGGACAATCCTGTCGCACCCTTCGACCGGTTGGGCCCGACCCAGGCCAGACCTCAGCAGGCCCCGACCCTGCCGTAGAGCGCCCGGCCACCCTGTGATAGACCTAGG
Organism: uncultured Myxococcales bacterium; assembly: GCA_964535465.1. Lineage (GTDB taxonomy): Bacteria > Myxococcota_A > Polyangia > Fen-1088 > Fen-1088 > Fen-1137. The sequence goes on along the minus strand of CAZHUY010000103.1, from coordinate 12,613 downwards.
CCTCTCTCATACGGGAAGACTCGTGACGAACCTGGACATGACCAAAGACAATCCCGAGACGGCGCCCGCGGCCGCCCCGGTCAGTTGGTTCGACCGCCTGAGTGAACGCCAGATGACGCTGCTGGTGATCCTGGTCGGCCTCTTGCTCTACATCCCCCTGGCCGGCACGTACGGCCTGTGGGATCCCTGGGAAACTCACTACTCGGAAGTCGCACGCCAGATGACCAAGCGGGGCGACTTCATCAGCCTGTGGTGGCCCGGCTCGCCGCGCGACGCCGACGTGTTCTGGTCCAAGCCGGTGCTGACCTTCTGGTTGATGAGCATCGGCATGCACGTGGCGCGCATCGGGCTGGACGGCGGCCCGTCGGGCGAGATGGCGCTCAGCTCGGCCACCGAGTGGGCGGTGCGCATCCCCTTCTGCCTCATGGGCGTGCTGGCCATGTGGGGTGTGTACCTGGTGGTCTCGCGCTTCGTGAACCGCCGCGCCGCCTTCCTGTCCGCGCTGGTGACCGCCACCTGCCCCATGTTCAGCCTCATCGCGCGGCAAGCCATGACCGACATGGCCTTCGTGGGTCCCATGACCATGGCCCTGGCGCTGGGCACCCTGGCCCTGCTCGACGACCGCGATGAAGAGCTGCCCCGCAAGGGACGCGGTTGGCGCTCGTGGCCGCACCATTACCTCTTCTACACGACGCTGGCCGTTTTCGCGCTCATCGTGGTGCCGCAACTGCTGGTCGATTCCATCCAGCTCAAGGTCAAGGTCCCCTGGGGCGGCCGCGAGGTCACCATGTACGGGGCCGTCTTGATGATCCCCTACTACGTGGGATCGCTGCTGTTCCTGTTTTTTGCCGCCCGCGCCCGCTACCGCGCGCCGCTTTACCTCTACATCGCGGCCATGTTGTGTGGGTTGGCAGTCCTGGCCAAGGGCTTCGCCGGACTGGGTCTGCCGGTGATCATCTTCTTGGCGTACCTGCTTTTCACCTGGAACTGGAAGCGGCTGCGCCGCGCGCAAATGATCCCCGCCATCGTGATTTCCGTCGTGTTGGTGGTGGTAGTGGCGGCCCCTTGGCACCACGCCATGATCGCGCGCCACGGCTGGCCCTTCTGGAACGAGCTGTTCGGCGACAACCACTGGCGGCGCATGATGCTGGGCCGCCACGGGGATCGCGGCACCTTCGACTACTTCTTGCAGGAGTTGGGCTACGGCACCCTGCCCTGGCTCGCCCTGGCGCCCGCGGCGCTGGTCACCATGGTGATGCGCAAGGTGGACGACGCTCGCCGGCAGGCGGTGTACTGGCTGGGCGCCATCTGGTTCGTCGCCGCCTACGCCGTGGTGTCCTTGTCGATGACCAAGTTCCACCACTACGTCATGCCCGCGATCCCCGGGTTGGGCATCGTGATCGGTTGCTTCATCGACGATCTGCTGACCCGCAAGGACTCGCGCCGCGCCCTCCTGGCGGTGGTGCCGGGCGTGCCGCTCTTGCTCATCGTGATGGCCGACCTGCTCAACAGCAAACACGCCAGCGAGCGTTTCCTGTGGTTGTTCTCGTACGACTACGTGCACAGCCCCACCGGCCGGCCCTGGCCCCAGCAGTTGGATTTCCGCACGCCGCTCACGGTGTTCACGGTGCTCTTCGTCCTGGTGCTGGTGGCCATGTCCTGGCGCAGGTTGCTGCGCCCGGCGGTGATCGGGCTGTGCACCGTGTCCGTGCTCTTCACCTGGTTCCTGCTGAACGTGTTTATGCGCGAAGTGGCGCCCTACTGGTCGCAGAAGGGGACCCTGGCCGAGTACTACAAGCGCCGCCAATCCCCGGACGAAAAGCTCATCGCCTACAACATGTATTGGCGGGGCGAGACCTTCTACTCGCAGAACGAAATCTACGAAGGCCCGCACGAAGAGCGCACCGTCTTCGACACCGACAACGCCGACGAGAAGATGGATCAATGGATCAAGAGCCACCGTGGCCGCCGCGTGTTCATTCTCTTCGAACGCGGCCGACAGGAAAGGGTCAAGCGCCTGCTGCCCGCGGAAGCGCGCGACTCCTTCCGGGTTCTTTACGAGAAGAACAACAAGTTCTCGCTCGCCCAGGCGGATATCTAGCCAGACCCATCATGGCTGATGAGTGCGCGTCCGGCACGTGCACGGACAACCGATGTTGCAGTCAAACCTGCGGCGTGTGTCAGGCGTGTACCGGGAAGGGTGGTAGCTGCGTGGCTGGTACACGGCGTTCGCATTCTGTGCGTGGGACGGGGGGCGACTGCCGACCGAGGCGGAGTGGAACTACGCCGCCAGCGGGGGTAGCGAGCAGCGATACTTCGCATGGTCGATTCCGTCCACCTCGACGGTCGTCGATGACAGCTACGTGGTTTACTGCGGAGGAACGTGCAGCGGCCCCCAAAACGTTGGCTCAAAGTCACCCAAAGGCGATGGCAGATGGGGGCAGTCCGACCTGGCGGGGAACGTGTGGGAGTGGAACCTGGACTGGTATGGGGACTATGTGAATCCGTGTAACGATTGCGCCAATCTGGTCGTCGACACCCATCGGTCGTTCCGTAGCGGCACCTTCCTCGGCGACGAATCGGCCCTCTGGTCGGCCTACCGCTACAACGGCCAGCCCGGGGGAAACAGCTTTCTCGTCGGAACGCGCTGCGCCCGAAACGGGTTGTGATGTTCGGCGTGAATTGGGCGCCTCTCCCCACAGGGCAATTTTCCTTGCCCTGACCGGCCGCTGCTGTCGACAATGGGCGCTGGCCCGCATGGCCCCTCGCGTGCGGGAGAGCTGACCCAGACGGTTCGCGGATATCATCGGCCGACGGAAGGGAATGGAGACTGACCTATGATCCAACGCGCGCTTGCTTCTTCTTCGCTCGTGCTCGCTCTCTTGCTCTGGGGTTGCGGCGATTCCTCGCCTACCCGCAAGACCGCGCTCGGACCCGAGATTGGCAACCCCTGTCAGCAAGACACCGATTGCCGCAACGGCCTCCTGTGCGAAGGCAGCACCATGACCTGCGCTCCCGCCGGGACATCGGTGGAAGGCGCGTTCTGCAAGGTCACCCAGGAGTGCGTCGCCAGCCTCTACTGTGCCCCATTGCCCACGGGCGGCAAGTGCTCCCGCGCGGGCACGGGCGCTGTGGGCGCGGCCTGCAACGACACCTCGCAGTGCCTGGCTGGTCTCACCTGTGTGCTGCAAGGGCTCACCGGTGCTTGCGCACAGGCAGGCACGGGCACGGCCGATTCCACCTGCACGAAGACGCCCGACTGCATGGCGGGCCTGGTGTGCCTGGCCGGCATCTGCAAGGTCCCCGCGCTGGCCACGCCCTGGACCGGGGCCAAGTGCGATCCGCCAGCCGACACGCCCACCGTCCTCTTCCGCGTGCCGCGCAGCGGAGAAGAAAGCACCGACTTTTACCGGCTGCCCTTCCCCAACGACATTCGCAAACGCAACGGTCGCATCAGCTTGAAGGGTCACCCGCGTCCCGGGGTCGGCCTGATGGGTTTCGACGTGGTGGATCGCTACATCACGGCCATCGAGCAGGACTCGACCGGTTTCGGGGCCAACCAGGCCATCTTCTTCCGCCTGTCGCGCGACCCCGACATGAAGAGCTTCGTCGAGGCCAGCGGCAACATCGCGCTCATCAACATCACCCCCACGTCGCCCGAGTACGGCTCTCACTATGGTCTCGGGTGGACCCTGCAGGGTGGACGCACGCCGTACATCTGCGATCGCTACATGACCATTCGCCCCTCGTTGGGCAACCCGCTCCGGCCGGGCGAAACCTACGCCCTCATCATGAAACGCCTGGGACTGGATAGCGCGGGCAAGCCATTTGGCCCCGACCCCGATTTCACCGCGATGCTGTCCGATGCGAGTCCCAGCGATCCCGACCTGGCCGCGGCGTGGACCGCCTACACCCCCCTGCGGGCCTTCCTGGCTGACAGCAAGACCGCCAAGGTGACCGCCGCCGAGCTCTCGGTGGCGGTGGTGTTCACGGTCGAGAACTATGAAGCCCCCTTGGCAGCCCTTCAGGCCGCCATCCAGGCCGCGCCAGCCCCCAAGGTGGGGGCACTGGTCCGCTGCAACGACGCCGGCGCGCGCTCACCCTGCGACGACGGCCTGACCGGTTTCGCCCACGTGCGGGGCTGCTTCCCCGACCGGCTGGTGGGTGCAAGCTTCGACGAGTTCCAGGGCGTGATCAGTCTGCCCGTCTTCCAGCAAGGCACGCCCCCCTACGAGAACGAGGGTGGAGGCATCACCGTGGCCAGTGATGGCTCGGTCTCGCTCGTGCGTAACGAAGATGTCTGCATTTCGCTGACCATTCCCCACGGTACGGCGCCCGCGACCGGCTGGCCCTTGCTGGTCTACTCCCATGGCACGGGCGGCTCGTTCCGTTCGGCCGTGGATCTGGGCCTGGCCGATGACTACGCCCGCGGCGCCAGCCCCATGGCGGTGCTGGGATACGAGGGCGTTCTGCACGGCACGCGCAAGGGCAGCTCGACCAAGAACACGGACGAGTTGGTCTACAACTTCCTCAACCCGCGCGCCTCGCGCGACAACGCCCTGCAGGCGGCAGCCGATCTGCTGGCCCTCCCTCGCGCGATTCCCGGCCTGGAGGCCCTCACCGCCAAGTTCGATCCCAAGCATGTGGCGCTCTATGGACACTCGCAGGGTGGCAACGCCGCGGCCTTGGCACTGGCCGTTGCGCCCGCCTACGGCCTGGGCGTGATGAGCGGCACCGGCGGAACGCTCTTGCTCACCCTGTTGGAGAAACAGCACCCTGTGCCGGTCAGCACCGTCTTGCCTGCGCTGCTCTCCGACTCGTCGGTCGACGGCAACCATCCCGTCCTCAACCTGGTGCAGATGTACTTCGAACGCTCGGACACGGTGAACTTCGGACGCCGCCTGTTCCGCGAACCCAACCAAGGCATGCCCGCGCGCCACGTGCTGCACGTCTACGGCACGGGCGACACCTATGCGCCCATCGAGACCCAGCGGCTCTATGCCCAGGCCTCGGGCTTGAACGTGGCCCTGCCATGGGTGGACGACTACCCCAGCAAGTACGACCTGCATGGCGTCGCCGCGCCTATCAAGGCCAACCAAGGGTTCGGCACACTGAGCACGGCCATCACCGCCGCCCAGATTCAATACCAACCCAGCGCGGGCAAGGACGGCCACTTCGTGTCCACCGACGTTCCCGCCGCGCGCAACGCCATTCACAACTTCCTCGCGACGTTCGTTACCGACGCCGCGCCCACCATCACCCCGTGACGGTGCGCTAGGGCTCGCCGGGAAGCGAGGATCGGCCCGCCGACACGCGATCCTGTTGCTCGCCGGCCTCGTCGGAGCGCCAGGTTTCCATGCTGGAGAGGTCGCCCTCGTCCTGACCGAGGAAGCGGGCCCTCAACACCCGTCGCATGATCTTGCCGCTGCGGTTCTTGGGTATGGAGGGGACGAAGACCACGTTTTGCGGACAGGCATACGACGACACACGGTTGGCCACGTGCAGACGGATGCGGCTCTCCAGCTCGCGCGAGGGTTCGCTGTCCTGGCGAAGGCAGACGAAGACCACCACCTTTTCGAATCGGATGGGATCGGGGGCGCTGGTGGCCGCGGCCTCGGCAACCTCGGGCATCTCCATCAGCGCACTCTCGATCTCGAAGGGCCCCACCAGGTGTCCCGAGGTGTTGATCACGTCGTCCGAGCGCCCCACGAACCACAAGTACCCATCCACGTCACGCACCGCCATGTCGCCCGAGTCGTAGTACTCGCCACAGAAGCGGCCGGCGTACACCTCGGGACGGTTCAGGTATTGGCTGAACATCGAGGACCAACCGCGGCGCAGACACAGGCGGCCCTGTTGCCCGGCGGGCAGGACATGACCGTCCTCGTCCAAGATGGCCACCTCGACGCCCGTGACCGGCTTGCCCATGGATCCCGGACGCACGGACAGGCCGGGCCGGTTCGCGATCATGATGGCCCCGGTCTCGGTCTGGAACCACGTGTCGTGGATCTCCTTGCCCAGGGTCCTGCGCGCCCAGTGGGTGATCTCGGGATTGAGCGGCTCGCCCACGCTGGCCACGCAACGCAGGGCCTCGAGCTTGCGATGGGCATACAGGCTCGCCTCTTCCCGCATCAGCATGCGCAGCGCCGTCGGCGCCGTGTACCAGACGTTGACCTTCTCGCGCTCGAGCAGCGCCATCCACGCCCCGGCATCGAAGGCGCCCCCGTACTGCATCTGGGTGGCGCCCACCGCCCACGGGCCGACCAGCCCGTAGGCGGTCCCCGTGATCCAGCCCGGATCGGCGGTGCACCAGTAGACATCGCCAGGCCCTAGGCCCAGGATCTCACGCGTGGTCTGCACGATGGTGGGGAGCGCACCATGGACGTGCACGACGCCCTTGGGCTTGCCGGTCGACCCCGAGGTGTAGTGCAGGAGCGACGGCGTGTCGGCCGGCGTGGGCGCGACCTGGAAATTGGGCGAGGCCTCGCGCATGAGGCGGCTGTAGCTGAGGATGTCCGGAGCCAGATCTTCGTCGGCGTCCAACACCAGCACGTGCCGCAGATCAGGTAGACGATCGCGGATGCGTTGAACCTTCTTGAGCAGGCTTCGCTTGGTGAAGAGCAGGCAAGCGCGGGAATCGGAGAGGCGATCCAAGAGCGCCTCGTCGCCAAAGTTGGCGAACAGCGGCCCCATCACGACACGCGCCTTCAACCCACCCACGAGCGCGAAGAAGACCTCGGGCAACTTGGGCAGCATGACGAAGACACGCGCCCCCGGCTGCACACCCAGGCCAACCAGCACCGAGGCGAAGCGTGAGCTCTCGCTGGCCAACTGGGCGTAGGTGATCTCGCTCCGTTCGACATCCGAGCCGAGCCAGCGCATGGCCACGTTGGATCCGCGCCCCAACCTGACCTGCAGGTCCGAACACGCAATACCGACGTTATCTTCCTGACACACTGACGAAGTCACGGGACCACTCTCGAATCTGGACGCGGGAGCTGGCGCTTTTGTTCTCCCCGTCCCAAAAATCCTTCAGCCCTGACCTACCCCGGTCGGAGGCACCTTTAGAACACGAGGCCCACGTTGGCGCCGTAGGCCAGGCCTGCCTGGTAGCCGACGTAGGGGGTGGCGATGTACTGGATGTTGCCGCTCCTCCACGCCATGTTGGCGCGCACGTGCAGGCGGACAGCGTGGTCGTAGGCGGTATGCTGCCCCGGCGACGTCGCACCGAGCGGACCATCGATGGCGCTGCTGTGCATGGTGGTGGCCTGCATGTCGTAGGCGAGGAACACCTCGGGGATGATGGCGAAGCTGGCGCTGGTTTCGAACCGGCGGAAGGCCGAGACACCCAAGAGCAGCCCCCAGCCATCCGGATTGGGGAGGGGGGCGTTTTCCAGGTAAATGCGCTTCTGGATCCCCAGGGTTCCCGAGAGCGAGATCGGGAGCACGCCATCCTCGGAACGGGCGAAGTACACGGTGGCGAAGGGCATGGCCCCGATGGCGGAGAGGTGGTTGGTGTCACCGTCGGTGTAGGCGTAGCGGGTGACATCGATGCCAACGTCGAACACGCCCCTGTAGGTGTAGGTCGGGATGGCGGAGATGGTCCACGCGTTGCTTAGCATCGCGCCGCCCACAGCCACGCCAAAACCGTTTTGCCCCTTGTCCAGAAAGAGACCTTGCGCCTGCGCGGTGGCGGCAGTCGAGGTCAGGGCAAGAATGAAGAGGCCGATGATCTTTCGCATGATGGGTTCCTCCGACGCGGTCGCCATATTTGCATGCCTGCGCTTAGCCTCCAAGTCCAGAGTTGCCCCTGCAGGCCCGAAACCTCGACGCGGCGAGAGGCGGCCCCTCCCGGCTTGTTGGCACAAAAAAACACCGCCGCGGGGTGAGCCGACGGCGGTGTTTGTGAGACGGTTAGGGACCGAGAACCCGATCCCCTAGCCAAAGCGGACTACGGGCAGAGGCCACCGACCTGAGCGGTGGTGAGCTCCATGGTCCAGGTCCAGCTCGACGTGCAGGTCGTGACGGCAAGGCCACAAGCCGCGGCGATGGTGTCCTGGGTCTCCGTCACCGAAGCGGTGAGCTTGTTGGTGTCGGTCAGGACCACCGCGGTGGTGTCGGCCTGATTCCACGAGCAACCGGGGACGGCGGTGTCATTGACGAGCCCCTTGACGCGCACGAGCGTGCCGGCGTTGTTGGAGATCGGGCCACCGCCCAAGGAGCCCTGGGTTCCAAGGGTGAGGATACCGGTCGTGGCATCGTAGCTGCCCGGCAAGGACTTGCCGACCAGGGTGCCCACTTCCAGGCCGCAGCCATCGTTGACGCCCGAAACGCTGGTGATCGTGTAGCAATACGCACCCGGGGTGATCCCGAAGAGCGACACACCGGCGTCCTGGTTGCCAAACACGATATCGGCATCGGGGAACAAGTCGCCGTCACTGTCGCTGCTGCCGCAGCCAGCGAATCCGAGCAGAGCCAAACCCATCAGAACGGTCGAGAGCTTAAGAGTCTTCATGATTGTTCTCCTACTTCAGTGTTATTCGCAGTGGTTTAGAAGTGACCGCGGCCCTTGCGAGCGCTTTCGGCGGGACCCTTGGTGGCACCAGCGGGGGCGGGAGCGGGCTCGGCCTTCTTGGCAACCTTCTTGGCGGGCTTCTTCTCGTCCTTCTGGGGCTCGGGAGCCGCTTCGGGGGCGGGCGGGGTAGCGGCGGCCAGCTTGGCCGTGAGATCCGCAACCTGCTGGCGCAGACCGGTCAACTGCTGATTGGCGGCCGCGAGCTGGGTCTTGAGACCATCGCGCTCGCCCGTCAACGTCTGCAGGGTCTGCTTGGTGGCTTCGAGTTCGGCCTTGGACTGGTCGCAGCCCGCCGTGGCGCACAGGATGGCCAGCGCCGAGATACCGAGAAGCTTATTCATCAATGACATGGGTCCTCCTTGAGTGGTTCCGTGACTCTGTATCTGGGAAAACGGCCGACAGTATACATTGCCTCCGCAAAAATAAAGCCCGCATTACTCCTCTTTTTGGCGCTGTGCGCTTTCGCGCCCAGATTGACTTGCAGACCGACTTAGGCCAGCAGGGCCAGCAGGTCCTCGCGGGTCAGGCTGGCGGCGGCGCCGGCGTCGCCCAGGGCCGCCTCGCCCAGGCTGCGCTTCTTCTCCTGCAGGGCCAAGATGCGCTCTTCCACGGTGTCAGCGGCGATCAGGCGGTAGATGGTGACCGGGCGCTCCTGGCCGATGCGGTGGGCGCGATCGGCGGCTTGATCCTCCACGGCAGGGTTCCACCACGGATCGAAGAGGAAGACGTGGTCCGCGGCGGTCAGGTTGAGGCCGGTGCCGCCGGCCTTGAGCGAGATGAGCATGACCGGCGGGCCGGACTCGGCCTGGAAGGCTGAAACCACGGCGCCGCGATCGGTGGTCGACCCGTCCAGGCGGTTGAAGGCGATGCCGGCCTGGGTGAGCGCGGGCTCCAGCAGGTCGAGCAACGAGGTCCACTGCGAGAAAACCAGGGCCTTGTGCCCGTCGGCCGCGGCGGTCTCCAGCGCTTCCAGAAGAGCCTCGACCTTGGCCGAGGTGTCAGCCTTCTGCCCGGGCAGCAGGCCGGGATGGCAGGCCGCCTGGCGCAAGCGCAGCAGCGCCTCGAGGGCCTTCATGATGTTCAGGCCCTTGCCGTCGCCGCCGCTCAGGGCCGCCAGCATCTCGGATTGGGTGGCGGCCCGAACCGCGTCGTAGACCGTACGCTCGCGCTCATCCAGCACCACCTTGAGCGTGGCCTCGCTGCGCGGGGGCAGCTCGGGCGCTACCTCGGCCTTGCGTCGGCGCATGACGAAGGGTCGAATACGCTGGCGCAGGCCCTCGGCCGCGCCCTTGCCGCCGTCGGCGATGGGGCGGGCGAACTCGTTGTCGAACTCGCGCCGGCCGCCCAGCAGACCGCGGTTGGCGAAGTGCATGAGGCTCCACAGCTCGTCCAAGCGGTTCTCCACCGGGGTGCCGGTCATGGCCACGCGGAAATCGGCGTTGAGCGTGTAGGCCGCGCGCGCCACCTGGCTGTCCGGGTTCTTGATGGCCTGCGCCTCGTCCAGCACCGCCATGTCGAAGTGGCGAGCCGCCAGCTCTTCACGATCCAGGCGCAGGATCGAATAGGTGGTGAGGGTGACATCGGCGTCGTCCAGCTTGCGAGCGGGACCGTGGTACAGGTTGACCTTGAGGCCGGGACGGAAGCGCGCCAGCTCGGCCTGCCAGTTGGGCGCCACGCTGGTGGGCGCGACGACCAGGACCTTCTTGCCGAAGGTGCACATCACCTCGACCGTCTTGCCGAGGCCCATGTCGTCGGCCAGGATGCCGCCCAGCCCGACGCTGCGAAGGAAGCCCAGCCAGTTGACGGCGACACGCTGATAGGGGCGCAGGGTGGCGCGCAGATCCTCGGGCAGCTTGGCCTCGGGCAGACGTTCGAAGGTCTCGGCCAGCGGCGCCAAGCGATCCAGGCCGGCGGGCGGGGGCTGGTCCAGGTCCTCGCAGAAACCGGCCAGCGTGGGCAGGGCGTGGTTGGCCAAACGGCCGTCGGCGGCGCGCGCGGCCAGCAGACGAGCCAGCACCGCGCCGTTTCGATCCAACCAGGCTTGCGGCAAAGGCGCGAAACCGCCGCCGTCCAGCGGCACCAGGCCCAGCCCATCTTGCCAGGCGCGAATCACGGCGTGCGCGTCCACCGAACGTTCGCCACCCAGGGCGCGCGCCTCGGCGTCGCTTTCGCCCACCACGGTAAAGTTGAGATCGAACCCCACCTGCGGAATGCCGCCGCTGGTAGGCGCGAGGCTCTGCATGCGCAGCTTGGGCTCCAAACGCACGCGGCTGCCCAGCAGATTGGCGCCGTCGCCGGTCACGTCGCCGCGCCAGCGCTTGAGCTTGTCGACGAAGCGAACCGTGTCCGGCCCGCTGAAGGTGGCGCGTCGGCCGGGCACCAGATCCAGATCGGCGCGCAGTTTTTCGACGAGACGACGCTCGCCCGGCTCGTCGCGCACCGGCACCGGGCCCGACAGGTGCACCATGCGACCGTCGTCGATGCGCACGCAGGGCGGGTTGCCGTACACCAGCTTGGCGAAGGCGTCCAGCGAGCCACCCACCTGGCTGAGCTCAATCACCAGGCGCGGGGGCAGGCCGCGCACGATCTTGGGCAGGCGTTTGCTGCGCACCTCGACCGCCATGCGCCGGGACAGCTCAGGCAGAGCGCGCGTGGTCAGCTCGCCCAGTTGGCTTGCACGGTAGCGCTGGATGATGGGCAGGTTCTGCAGCCAGGCCCCGCACAGCTCGGTCTCGCCGTGCCGGGCCAAGGTGTCACCCGCCAGCACGATGCCGGCGCTGGGCACCGAGACGACGCGCGCGTCGCGCTGGATCTTGACCACCACCTCGTCGCCCTGATCCTCGACCAGCGCGGTGGGCAGGACCTCCTCCTCCGACATGACCACCTCGCGGCCGTCCAGGAAGGTCAGGCGCGCGCCCACCAAGGTGCGGATCAAGGCGTCCAGCTTGACCGGCGGCAAGATGCCCCGGCTGCCCGATTCCAAGATGCGATCCGCCTGCAGATCGTACTGCTCGACCTGCAGGTTCTTGGCCTCGGAGGCGCGTGACAGCAGCGAGGACAGCGTACCCTCGAGCGGCGATTCCTTGCCGTCGCCGCTGACGATGAAGCGACGAAGCTGCATACCGCCCGAGACTTGCGAGAAGCGGTACACCACACGCGACCAGGTCTCCTCGGCCTTGGGCACGGGCGCCGCGCTGGCGTTGTCGGCGCCCGCCTCGCCCTGGCCGAGCGCGATGGCCGCGGCGGCCAGGTGCTCGCAGGGCCGCACGCGCCCCGGGCAGTCGCAGTCCCATTCATTCTCGCCGGGATAGAGGACCACCGAGGGCGCCACCGCGCGTCCGGGGGAGCGCACGCGCAGCACGATCTCTTCCTCGTTGCGCGATTCAACCGCCACGGCGCCGGCGCGCACCAGGTTCACGCCCGACGACCACACGCCGCCCTTGCACGAACGGCGCAGGGAAGCGAGCAACTTGGTGAGCTGGGCGTCTGCCATCTACGGAAGGAATCCGTCCTCTACAAATTGGCGATGATGCGCGTCGCGAACTCCGAGCACGCGACTTGTTTGGCCCCCTCGGTGAGGCGGGCGAAGTCGTAGGTCACCGTCTTCTGCGCGATGGTCTTTTCCATGGCGGCGACGATGCGTTGGCCCGCGCCGGTCCAGCCCAGGTGATCGAGCATCATGATGCCGGATAGGATGACCGAGCCAGGATTGACCTTGTCCAGGTTGGCGTACTTGGGTGCGGTGCCGTGGGTGGCCTCGAAGACCGCGTGGCCCGTCAGATAATTGATGTTGCCGCCCGGGGCGATGCCGATGCCGCCCACCTGCGCCGCCAGGGCGTCCGACAGGTAATCGCCGTTCAAGTTCAAGGTGGCGATGACGTCGAACTCGTCGGGGCGGGTCAGCACCTGCTGCAAGGTAATGTCGGCGATGGAGTCCTTGAGCAGCACCTGCCCGGCCGGCGGCTTGCCCCCGCACTCGTCCCAGCCGATCACGCGGCCCGCGTACTCGCGCTTGGCCAGGGCGTAGCCCCAGTCGCG
>CAZHUY010000102.1:0-20672 GCA_964535465.1 uncultured Myxococcales bacterium | reverse complement strand
GAGCAAGCTCGCGGCCCGCGAGCGATTGCCGCCGGTGCGCTGGAGGGCGACGAGGATGCGATTGCGCTCGTCTTCACCCACGCCGGCGGGCGGTACGACCGGCAGGATCGGGCGGATAGCCACGGGGGTTCGGAGAAGATCAGGGGGGAGGTCACAGACATCGATGCGCCGCCCTCGACAGTTGATGACGGCGTGTTCGACCACCCCGCGCAGCTCGCGAACGTTGCCTGGCCATTCATGGCTCTTCAGCCTCTCCAGGGCCTCCGGCGCCACGTCGGTCACCAGCTTGCCACCTGTCACCCGTTCCTCGGCCAGGAACGCGGCCACGAGAATGGGGATGTCTTCGCGCCGTTCACGCAGCGGCGGCACGGTCACGCGCGCGCTGCGCAGGCGATACAGGAGATCCTCGCGAAATTGCCCATCCGCGACCCGCCTCATGAGATCGCGGTTGGTGGCGGCCACGATACGCACGTCGACCTTGCGCGGACGGGTCTCACCGATGCGGGTGACTTCCCGTTCTTGCAGGACCCGCAGCAGCGCGCTTTGAATGGGCGGCGCGACGTCGCCAATCTCGTCGAGGAAGAGCGTGCCTCCATGCGCGGCCTCGACCAGTCCCTCCTGATCGGCGATGGCACCGGTGAAAGCACCCCTGCGGTGGCCGAAGAGCTGACTACCCAGAATCGACTCGGTCAGGCCGGCGCAATTGATGGCGATGAAAGGTCCATCCCGCCGCGCGCTGGCGCGATGGATGGCCTGGGCCACCAACTCCTTGCCGGCCCCCGTCTCGCCTTCGATGAGCACCGTCCACTCCCCCTGCGCAACCCGATCAATGGTGTCGTACAGCGCACGCATGGCCGGGCTATCGCCGATCATGCGGCCGTGCATCTGGGCTCGCAGCTCGGCCCGCATCGCGTGCACAGCGGTGATGTCGTACAAGAACAACATGCGCGCCGACTGGTTGCGCGGATCATCGCGGACGTCCACCTCGACCCAGCGGGAGACAGCCCCCCGACCGATGTGGGCCTCGACCCTCGTACGTTCGCCCGCAGGAGCACGCAAGGAAGCACGGATGGTGTTCCGCCCCACCTCGTCGACCGAGAGCACATCCTCCCATCGTTGTCCGACGGCCGTTGCCACGTCGATGGCGGCCACGCGCGCGCAGTTGTCGCTGACAAACGAGACGGCGCCGTCGGCATCGAGGGCCATCGTTCCTATCTGAAGCTGGTTGAGCACTTGCCCCAGCTCCTCGCGGCTCCGCCGCAAGTCCGACAGGGTTTCCAGCAGGCGACGTTCGGCCTCCTTGCGCCGTGTGATATCGCGCAGGATGGCGGTCCAGTGCTGGCGCCCCTGCTGGCGCATGACACCCAGGGTGAGCTCAACGTCAATCAGGGAGCCATCCTTGCGGCGCATGGCGATCTCGCTGCCCTGTCCGAAGGCGCGACGCTCGCCGGACATCAGCTCGTTGCCTGGCAACGCGTTCGAGGTGCCGGCGGCGATATGCCGGGCCCAGTCCTGCCCCACCAGCTCGTCACGGGAGAAGCCCAGGACGGTCTGAGTGGCCGGATTGGCGTCCCGAACGATGCCCGCCTGATCGACCGCGATGATGGGGTCAGGGGCCGCTGACAAGACGGTGTGCAATCGGGACTGCTCGTCGGCCAACAGTTGGGTCTTTCGCCTGAGCTCGAGCTGGGCCATGACCTGGTCAGCCAGAATCTGCAGCATCTCCAGCTCATGGGACTCGAAGGTCCGGGGGCTGCTGTCGAAGACACACAGCGTTCCCAGCACGAGTCCCTCGGGCGAGCGCAGGGGACACCCGGCGTAGGCGCGCACTGGCTCGGGCCCCATCATGAGCTGACTGTCGGAAAGACGCGGATCGCCTTGGACATCGGGCACCACGACCATCTGTGCCAACGACACCACCTGTCCGCAGAGAGACTTGTCCCGGGTTGTTCCCGAAGGCAAAACCCCCGCTTGGGCCATGAACCACTGGCGCTCGCCATCCACGATGGAGATCGCCGCCGATGGCACGTGGAGCACGAAGGCCGCGAGCCTGATCAGGGCATCAAGGGCGGGGTCGGCCGCGCCCTCGATGAGGTCGTAGCTGGCCAAGACGGTCAGACGGTTCTGTTCTGCGCTGGAGATGGTCATGAGTTGGCCATTCCCGCGCCCGGGTAGCCCCGGCCAGAAGCGTCTCGCAAGGGTCTGGATGGCATCTCGGCTCATACCTTATCACGCCCCCATTATGAACAAGCAGGCCAGCTCCCCTCGGAGTCCGGCCGTCATGGGCAACCGACCACGAGGTTCAGAGCCAACAGGGCGGCAAAGGCACTGCCCGACGCATTCGCAAGGCTGCATCCCACGCCCCCCTCCTGAGTCACCAGCCCCTCTCCCCTCGGCTTTCGGCCGGGCGCGGTAACCCACGGCCAGGGCCAGATCCCAGACAGGAAGGCAGCCCGCACCATCGCCGTCCGGCGCGCGAGCTGCGAGACGTCCCTTTTCCGAGACGAAGGCCATGTTCGCAGGCCCAGCAATCAATAGGCCAAGGTGCCCAGGTCTTGCCAACGCAGGCCATTGGGCCCCAAAATCGTCGGTGTCTCCTCTGTCCTCTTCAAAACGCCGTGCTTCCAGCGTCACACGCTTCGATGGGTAAAGTCACAAGCGGCTCACCAGCGAGACACATGTGGCTCAGCCGCGAGACACAAGCGTTCGTTTGCCCGACCGCGCCGGGAAAAACGCGGGGGCTCCGGGCTTTGCTCTTTGGCCTGTTGATTGCTGTTGAGCAGACCACCCCGACTTCGAGCTGGAGATCGGAGGCGCATAGACAAGGTGGGCAAGCAGTCATAGAACCCAAGACCAAACCTAATGCTCACGGAGAAAGGCAGGTATCCGATGTCCCATATTCCCGCCCATCATCACCTCGTGCTGGTCACCACCCTGGCTCTCGCCGCTTGCGCCACCGTTCCCATTACCGGACGAAAGCAGATGCTCCTGCTTTCCGAGGGTGAGGAAACCTCGCTCGGCTTGCAGTCATACCAAGAGGTGATGTCCAAGGAGAAGCTGTCCGCCGATCCCGTCGCCAACGCCCTGGTGCAAAAGGTCGGGATGCGCATCGCCCAGGCCACGGGCAAGAGATACCAGTGGGAATTCAAGGTCGTCGACAAGGCCGACACCGTCAACGCCTTCTGCCTGCCGGGGGGCAAGGTGGTGGTCTACACGGGCCTGCTCCCGGTGGCCCAAACCGAGGCCGGATTGGCGACGGTCATCGGACATGAGGTGGCGCACGCCATCGCTCGCCACGGCGGCGAACGGGTGAGTCAGAGCATGATCGCCAACGTGGGAATGGAGGCGGTGGCGCTGGGCATGAAGAACAAGGATCCGAAGACCACCAGCACCGTGTCAGGGCTGCTGGGAGCGGGACTCCAGGTGGGCGTGCTCTTGCCCTTCTCGCGCGACCATGAATCCGAAGCGGATCGCCTTGGCCTGATCTACATGGCGAAGGCCGGGTATGCCCCCGAGGAAGCGATTGCCTTCTGGCAACGCATGTCCAAGGCTTCGCAGGGCGCGCCTCCCGAGTTCCTCTCGAGCCACCCCTCCGATGCGACCCGCATCAGGCGCATCCAAGGCTGGCTGCCCGAGGCTAGGGCCGCCTTCGTTCCTGCCCGCTGAGTCTCTTCTCCTCGCCGTCGAGGACCGAGGGTCGAGGGGACATCACCCGCCGCTCGGCAGGCTGAGCCCGGCACCGCGCTTCACGCGCCAAGGCCGGGCTCTCGAGCCACCCTCTTAGAACCCCAGGCGGTATCCGAGCAAGAATTGCAGCATGCCGAGGCTGGTGTACTTGGACATGTTGGCCCCCCGAACCGGATAGCGGCCGTCCGCTTCCAGCAGGAGCCGCCCTGGCCCCAATCGCATATCGGTCCCCACCAGGACCGATCCTGCAAACCAGGCCCGATGGAAGGTGCGCCCCGAGCTTTCGCGAATGAACGCCAGCGCAAACTGGGGTGCAACAGCACCGTAGAAGGCGAAACGAGAGGACGGCTTCCCCATACGCAGCATGGCGAGCAAGGAGACATCGACGCCATTGCGGCTCGACACCGGGACGGGGTCGAAAGACTGCTTGGACTCGCCGAAGTGCTCGTAGGTCACGCGCAATCCCAAGACCGGCATGAGCGAGGACGCGGGGTGCGCGCGCCGTCCAAGATCGAATTCCACCCCGGCCGCGGGCCCGAAGAACCCGTCACTGGTCGGACTGACACCCAGGCCTCCGAGCACCGCCACCGCGGGAAGGTAGCGGGGCGCGGGCGGGGGCGGCGGCGGCGGCGGGGTCGGAGCCGGCGCCGGAGCCGGCGGGGGCGGCGGGGGCGGCGGGGCAGCGACCACCTTGGTGGTGGCGCTCGGACCGAACGGTCCCTCGAACGAATCGGCGTCAATGGCGCTCACGCGGACGAGGTAGGTGCCCACGTCCAGGTTCTTTGCATCCAGGTCGACCACGGCCGCCGGGACACGAAGATCCACCACGAGATCGTTGAAGGCTTCGTCGCGCGCGATCTGGACGTGCCATTGGTCGACGGCCGGTCCAGGCCCCACTCCCGGCCCGTACTTCGCGGTGATGGTTCCGGTCTTCTCCACCGCCAACTCGGCAGGAGGAGCGACCGTCCACACCGGCGCGGAAGGAAGCGGCTTCGGCTCGCTCGGGGCCTTGCCGTTCTCGGTTTGGTTGCCAAACCCCGCGGCCACCTCGACCGTCTTGCCCTTGGCGCGCGCCGATGAGCGCCCGCGGTACACGGCCAGCCTGGTGGTCTTCTTGGTATCGACGTGAACCTGGGCCTCTCCCGCCCCCAGCGCGATGTCGGCGGCTTCCGTCTTGATCATGGCGGGCTTGCTGGGCGCGGAGCCAGACAGCTCATCCAGGCGCGATCGCAGCGCTCCATTCAACAACGTGGTCGCGGGGCTCTGCTCGTTCGCCATGCCCGCCATTCCGCCCAACACGACGATGAGAGTGTGCTCGCCCAGATGGATGCGCGTCTTGTCCGAGAAGAGCAGCTCGGTGGACGACGCCTCCCTGGTTCCCACCTTGTTTCCCCGGTACAGACTCTCGTTGACCACCGCAGGTTTGGGCTCGGGTTTGAACGCCTCGACGTGGTTTCTCACATAGGTGATGCGCGCGTCGGGCCTCTGCTCCCCGTCCGGGCGGGGCAGCCGAAGGATCATCCCCGGCTTCAAGCTATGGGGGGGCTGCCCCATCTTGTTATGGGCATGGATAACCGAGATCTTCTTGGTGTCGCCGTATCGCTCGGACGCAATCTTCACGCAGGTGTCGCCCGACTGAACCACGTAGTCTTCCAGCTCCGCGCCCGTGGGTGGCGCCGACCCTTTCTCGGCCGCCAACGCGGATCCACAGGAGAGCGCAACCAGGACTCCCAGAACACAGGAGACCTTTCTGTCGCAGGTTCGAGATCGGGTGTGCGTGCTCATCTATCGTCTTCTCCTTATTAGTCGCCAGACCTTGGCCATGACCGCATCCTCGCCCAGACCCGCCAGCGCCACATCGTTGGCGCCGGCGCGGATGAGATCCGCAATCTCGCTGGCGTCATGGACATCAATGACCAGAACCGGCAAGGTGGCACTCTCTGGTTGTCCTCGCAAATCGCGAACCGCTTCGCTGGCCGGCTGGCTCTCCGAGCCGGCGAGGATGGCCACCTCCATGACCTCGGAAGCGGAGAGCGCCGCGTGGGCGGCGTCGTCGATGGCCTCGATCCCGTTCACGGCCAAGGAGGCCACCAGGTAACTCTTGCGCTCGGAGGAGAGGCCACGAACCCACGCCTTGGGCCTGGCCGCCGACGGTTGGGCTAAAGCGGTCGCGCTCACCGCCGGATCCACATCGGGAGAAGGTGAGGGAACCGGCACGATCGCCTTCTCCAGCCGCGTCTTGAGGGCCTCGGCGAGCCGGAGATCAACGCCAACCGACGAGAGCGTCTGCGGCTCCCAACCCGTGCGCGTTTGGCGAAATCGCGTCAGGAAATCGATAGCGGTCGGACGCTCTTTGGGATTCTTGCACAGCAGATCGGCCAGCAGCTGACTCAATTCCGACGGCAACGGTCGGCCATCAGGCAAGACCAAGAGCTTGGGTGGTGCCACGAACATGTGGTGGGACATGAGCACCGTGACCGAGCTGGCGTCGAAGGGCAGGTGCCCGGAGAGAACCAGGTAGAGCAACACCCCGAGAGCGTACATATCACTCTCGGGGCCGGAGGCGGTGCCCGCGCACTGCTCGGGAGACATGAAGGCCGGGGTTCCGAGAGCACTGCCCGCGACCGAGACGCTGACGTCATTGGCCATGGGAACGCGCGCCACGCCGAAGTCCATCAGGACAGCCCTCTCCTGGCCCGGGGGAGACGATGAGCGGTCAGGCACGAGCATGATGTTGTCCGGCTTCAGATCCCGGTGCACGATGCCGGCGGCGTGGATGGTCTCCAGGACTTCGCCGAGCTGCTGGAACAAGGTGTAGACATCACCCACCGGCAAGGCCCCCTCCGGACTGGTGAGTCGATCGCTGAGGGTGCGCCCGGTGAGCAACTCCATCACCAGGAAGGGCGCGCCTTCGTGCTCACCGAACTCTCGCATGGTCACCACACCGGGGTGACGAAGCTTGATGAGCGCCTTGGCTTCCCGCCGGAAGCGACCGCGGGCGACGGGATCGCGGGTCAAGAAGCCATGGATGAACTTCAACACGACCGGTTCGTCCAGCTCCAAGTGTTGCGCGCGGTACACGTAGCCCATGCCGCCTCGGCCCAGCAAGGTGTCCAGACGGTAGCGCCCGGCCACGATCTCGCCGGCCCGATCGCGTATCTCGTCGCCTTCCTCGAAACCCAGGGTGCTCATACCAGCTCCAGCACGCTCACCGGTTGACGCCGGCCAGGCACCTCAATCTGCGCCAAGGGAGAGAAATGGAAGCCACTTCCAACTTGTCCGGCCACCTCGGAGGTCACCAAGGTTTGACCCGGTCTGGTCATCGTCCTGAGCTTGGCGGCGACGTTCACCATGTCTCCAATAGCTGTGTATTCCATTCGCGCCTCGCTGCCAAGATTGCCGACCACCGCCTCGCCGCTGTTGACGCCGATCCCCAACGTGACGCTGAGTCCAAACTCCTTCTTCCAGGCAGGGGCCTGGGCTTCCACGAAACGCTGCATGTCCTCGGCCGCGGCCACCGCGCGGGCCGCGTGGTCGGGCAAGGCGTTGGGCGCGCCAAAGACCGCCATCAGGCAGTCGCCGATGAACTTATCCACCGTCCCATCGTGGCGAAAGACCACCTCGGAGAGGGTCGTGAAGAGTTGGTTGAGGAAGGCAACCACGCGCTCGGGCGGAGACGATTCGGCGAAGGGCGTGAACGAGACGACGTCGGCGAACAGGACGCTGATGACCCGCCGCTCTCCGCCGAGCCGAAGGTCCTGATTCCCGCTCGATATCGACTGCGCGACCGCGGCTGGCAGGAACCGCGAGAGATTGGACTCCACCTGGGTCCGACGGAGAATCTCTTCGCTGCTCTTCTTGAGCGAATCCGCCATGCTCTCCATGGTGTGGCCCAGGGTCTCCAGCTCGTCCCCGCTGCGCACAGTGGATCGCGCGTCGAACCGGCGATCGGCGTAGGCACGGGTCAGCTTGACCAGATCACGAACCGGAGCGGTGCTCTTGCGCCCAAGCCACAGCCCCACCACCAGGGCGAGCACGGAGAAGACTGCGGCTGCGGCGACCAGATTCTGGCGTGCCGTGGTCAGCGCGGCATAGGCATGGCGCACCGGTCGACGCACGATGACGGCCCAACCGCGCTCCGGCATGGTTCGCACGGTGGCGACCATGTCCTCCCCATCGGGCGCCTGATACTCCGAGGTCAGGGCGAAGTCCACCGCGAAGGCATCGGCCGGAATGGCCGCGGCCGCGAAGACGTCTTTCTGTTGGACGATCTTGCCCTGCGGCTCTCGCTCGGGATCGCCCCCGCCCACCACGCGGAATTGTCGGTCGAGCACGAGGATCCCTCGCGGATCGTCGAAGCGAGACTGCGAGATCGAGCCGAGGAAGCTGGTCAACAGCTTGCTGTCCAGCTCGCTCACCAAATAGCCATGCGAGCTGCCTTCACCGCCCAGTCGCTCCACGTATTTGGGAACGGTTTGCCCAGGATCGTTGAGGCTCCAACGAGCCTCTGTCGTCCCCCGATCCGAGACCGCCAGGTCTTGGGAGGGCGGAGCCACTTCGGCGCTCGGCTTGCGGATGGCGTCGATCAGCTTGCCCTGGGCATCGTAAACCGCAACCTGCGCCAGGGAGGGAGCGCGCGCGACGGCCTCGCGAGCGAGAGCGATGCGCAGGTCGGTATCGCTGATCTTGGCCTCCGTGAGCATCCGCCCCACCCAATGGCTGGCCGTCGCAACCTCGCCCAACGAATGCTCGAAACCTACCGTGACCTGCTCGATGGTCGACAGACCCAGGGATCGCTCGCTGGCCTCCAGGCCTTGGCGTTGAATGCGCAGGCTGATGCCCGCCAGCAGGATGGTCGGCAGAGCGCCGAGAAGCAGGAGAACCAGCGTCCATTTTGCGCGCAGCGACAATCGCAACGTTCGACTCCGATGTTGATGAGAGGGTTCAGAGATTCAGGCGGCCAGTATAGGCCATCGGGACCCAGGAAAAGCGAGCGGGGCTTGTGGATTCGTGCGCTGCCTGTTTCCTGCACCTATTCAAACCCGGACCAAATCGACGCGTCGCGCGGTCTCGGCCGCGCATTCAGCCTGCAGCGGGCTGGTGAGCACAAGTGTCTCGACCCCCGAAACACACCTGTCTCGGTCGCGAGACAATGTCCCGACCAGCGCGAACTCCCGAGAGTGGCAAAGACGGTGGCCAAAGGCCAAGGACTCTGAAAACACGGGCGGTACGCGTGAACTGGGGCGCCGGCAAAACTCCTTCCCTCTGTGCACGCGGCTTGCAAAGATGCGGGGGCGCTGCAAGAAGGCCGACCAGGATCAGGCCTCCCCTTTCGGTTTCCAGCGCACAACCCATCACCCCTCGGAGGTTCTATTTCCCATGTGTAAAAGACAACTGGCTCCAGCACTGACAGCCGGTGCGGTTCTCCTGTCGGCGCTCGCCGCGCGCGCCGACACGAGCACGGCTCAAGACGATCAATTGGCCCTGCCGGCGCACAAGTTCGTCGTCAACGGTTTCCTGGAAACCAACCTCTCGAAGGACGCGGCTTTCAAACCGGTCTCGATCAGCCCCGACCTCTGGTACGGGATCACCGATGAAGCCACCATCGGGCTCGTGCATTCCGATGTGGGAAGCACGGGTTTTCTCGGCGGCGTGGGGGACTCCCTGTGCGTGACGGGAAAGAGCAACCACTGCAGGAGTGTCTACCCCAACGTGGGTATCGATCTTCGCTACCGGCTGATGGCGCCTTTGGTTCTGGATGCCGGGATCTTCGCGCGGAACACCGATCCCTTCCAGATGGCGATCAAGATCGGTCTTGGGGCTCGCTGGCGCTTCGGTCGCCTGGCCCTCGAGGCCCAACCCAATCTGTTCTTCGGGCTCAACAAGCGCTCGGAGGGCATGGGGAACAAGGACTGGCTCTCGATTCCCATCACCGTCTCGTATGAGGTGGTGGACAAGTTGGACGTGTCGCTTCAGACCGGCGTCCAGCTTCAATTCGAGGACGCTGGCGACAACTATCGCGTGCCGCTCGCCCTGGCGGCACGCTACCAGTTCACACGCGAGTTCAACCTTGGCTTGGCCTTCGCGCTGCCACAGTTGATCGCCCCATCCAACACCCCCCTACGTCACCTGGACGCCCGCACGCTCATGATCGGAGGCTCCTATGCGTTCTGATTGGCTCAAGACAGCGATCTTCGTTTCCTTCACCTTGGCGGCGGGCTGTGCCACCTCGAATGCAGGGAAGGCCTGCGACCCGGTTTCCAGTTGGGCGGCGCCCGCCACCCGCTGCGTCGCCACACAGGAAGAAGCCCCTCCGCCCGCGCCGCCAGCCCCCAAGGCCGTGGTCACGGATGGCAAGATCGAGCTCAAGGAAACCGTCCAGTTCAAGACCGGTTCCGACGAGCTTGCCAACGTGGAAGATCCGGTCCTGAACGAGGTCGTGCAGATCATGAAGGACCATCCCGAGATCACGCGCATCCGCGTCGAAGGGCACACGGACTCGACGGGTTCGCGCTCCCTCAACCAGAAGTTGTCGGAACGACGGGCCGCCACGGTGCGAGAATACCTGACCAACCACGGGGTGGAGGCTGGGCGCATGACATCGAAGGGACATGGCCAGGATCGGCCCATCGCCAGCAACGACACGGACGAAGGGCGCGCACAGAACCGACGCGTCGAGATCCATATCGAGGAGAAGAAGTAGTCACCGCGAAGGATCGCCCGCGCTGACCGTTGGCCTAGCCAACGCTCGGGCGGGCGCCTCCTATGCAGCTCGCGGAGTGGCGACGGCGGCCGAGCGCCCGTACCATAGGCAACCGGCCGCCGCGGGAATAGTATCCACACGTCAGACGCTTCGCGGCCAAAGGGACCGCGGCGCCGGCTTGTGGGAGTCAATCTGGAAGGAGCTATCACGATGGACAAGAAAGCCTACGCAGCAGAGTTCTTCGGTACTTTCTGGTTGGTTCTGGGCGGGTGTGGCAGCGCCGTGTTGGCGGCTGCCTTTCCCCAGGTGGGCATCGGCCTCCTGGGTGTGTCACTGGCCTTCGGTCTGACCGTTTTGACCATGGCCTATGCCATCGGACACATCTCGGGATGCCACCTCAATCCGGCGGTCTCGGTGGGACTTTGCGTCGCTGGCCGTTTCCCGAGCAAGCAGTTGCTGCCGTACATCGTCTCGCAGGTGTTGGGGGCGATCGTCGCGGGCGGGGTGCTCTTCCTCATCGCCAGCGGCAAGGCCGGCTTCGACCTGGCGGGCGGCTTCGCCAGCAACGGTTTCGCCGAGCATTCGCCCGGCGGTTATTCGCTGGTGGCGGCCTTGGTGTGCGAGATCGTGATGACCATGATGTTCTTGCTCATCATCCTGGGGGCCACGGACAAGCGCGCCCCCGCCGGGTTCGCCCCCATCGCCATCGGCCTCGGCCTCACCCTCATCCACCTCATCAGCATTCCCGTGACCAACACCTCGGTCAACCCGGCGCGCAGCACCGGCGTGGCTCTCTTCGCGGGTGGCTGGGCCGTGTCCCAACTGTGGCTGTTCTGGATCGCGCCCATCATCGGGGGAGTCCTGGGCGCCTTCGCCTACCGTTCAATCAGCCAGCCGGCCGAACAGGTGCAGAGCAAGGCTGAGAAGGGGGCCGCGTAGAGGCCCGCGTATTGTCGTTTCGGACCTTCGTCAAAGATCACCGCCACCTCCGCCGGCTCGCCATTGCCGGCGTGGTGGCGGTGGTGTTTTATACGCTCCTGGGTTTCCTGGTGGTGCCGGCGCTGGCGCGTTCCATCGGCCAACGCAAGCTGTCCGAGCTGCTGCATCGTCAGGTCACCATCACCCAGGTGCGGCTCAACCCCTACGCGCTGTCGGCCACCGTGCGCGGCCTGCGCATCCGCGATCGCGACGGGACGGCCGACCTGTTCAGCCTGGCGGAGGTCTACGTCAACGTCGGCATCGCCTCGCTCTTCAAGGGGGGCGTGGTCGTGCAACAGGTCAGCGTGGTCGAGCCCACCGTGAACCTGGTGCGCACCGCCGAGGATCGCACCAACCTGTCGGACATCCTCGACGAATTCAGCTCGGGGCCCAAGACGACGCCCCCTGCCCCGCCCTCCAAGGACGAGCCCACCCGTTTCTCGGTCAGCAACATCCAGCTCTTCAACGGCCGCGTGACGCTCGACGATCGTCACAAGCAGATCCGGCATGAGGTCGCGGGCATCAACGTCGGCGTTCCTTTTGTCTCCAATTTCCCCTATCTGGTCGAGACCTTCGTACAGCCAGCCTTCTCGGCGGTGATCAACGGAACTCAGTTGGCCATCGTGGGTCGGACCAAGCCCTTCGCGGATTCGCTGGAATCGTCCATCGCGGTCGAGCTGCGCAAGATCGACCTGCCCTACTATTTGGCCTACGTGCCGGTGAAGCTGCGCATGAAGCTGCGCTCGGCCGTCCTGGACACCAAGCTGAACGTCACCTTCGTTCAATACCGCGACCGCCCACCGCGCATCGACGTGGGCGGCGACGTGGTCCTCTCCGCGGTGGATGTAGTCGATGAGCGCGATCGGCCTCTGCTCAAGTTTCCCGCCCTGGAGATCGCCATCGCCTCATCGGACTTGCTGTCCAACAAGCTGTCGCTGCGCCACGTGATCCTGCGGTCCTTGGATGTGCACATTCGTCGCGACGCTCAGGGCGCGCTGCAGGTGCAGTCGCTGGTGGTCGACACACCCCATCCCCCCGCGGCCACGCCAGCCGCGCCCCAGCCCAAGCCCAAGCAGGACGCGAAGAGCAAGTCGAATCCATGGCTGCTGCAGGTGGACGAGCTGCGCCTCGACGGCGCCCGCATCGCCTTTTCGGATGCCTCGAACCCGCGACCGTTCGCCACCGTCCTCGATCCCTTCTCGGTCAAGGTGAAGCGCTTCACCACAGCCCGCGCCGGTCGGGCCGACGTGACGGTGGCCATGACGACCGACGCGCACGAACAGCTCACGCTGGAGGGCAAGCTGGCGGTCGAGCCTTTCGCCTTCGATGGCACCGTGGTGCTCAAGGACCTTTCGCTACCGCGCCTGGCGCCCTACTACGCGTCCCAGATTCTCTTCGACGTTCGCGAGGGCAAGCTGGACCTGACGCTTCCTGTGCACGTCGCCCTAAAGGGACAAGCCTTGGACCTGACGGTCGCGGATATGTCCACCGAGCTGCGCGAGCTGCAGTTGCGGCGCCGGGCCGACCGTGACGATTTCCTCCGCCTGCCCTCCCTGGCGATTCGCGCGACGCAGTTCGATCTGGCCCGCCGCCAGTTGGTGGTGGGCGAGCTCGGCACGGCGGACGCGCGCATTCGTTTGGAGCGGCCTGGACGCGATCAGCCCTGGAACCTGGAGACGCTCGTCCCGGCAGCACCCACCCCGGCGAAGACGACCACGCCCCGACCGGCCGCCACCCCGCCCGCGCCCCAAGGCGACGACCGACCCTTCGCCGTAAGCTTGAATCGCCTGGACCTCAAGGGCTGGTCGGTCCGCCTCGAGGATCGGGGCGCCAGCGCACCGGCCGTGAACGTGGTCGATCGGCTCGCCATCCGCGTGGAAGGGCTCTCGACGTCCGGCAAGCCGGGGCGGGTCAACCTGCAAGCACGCGTGAACCAGAGCGGCGCGCTCGCGGTGCAAGGCTCGTTGGGGCTTGCGCCCGTGCAGGCCAACCTGCAGGTGCAACTCAAGACCATCCCAGTGGTGCCGCTGCAACCTTACTTTCAGGACAAGACCACCATGCTGCTGACCTCGGGTCAGCTCGGTGTCGACGGCCGCGTGGCGCTCTCCACCACCGCCAAGGGGCCGCTCGTGAGCTACAAGGGCGAAGTGTCAGCCGGCAACTTCCTGGCGGTCGCGCGCGACGGAGGCCACGAGCTGGCCCGCCTGGGCGAACTGCGCATCAAGGACATCGACGTGGTCAGCGAGCCGCTCAAGGTCGAGGTGGGCGAGATCGCGGTTCGCGATTATGCCGCCAACGTCATCCTCAACCCCGACAAGACCATCAACCTGGCGTCCATCGTGCCGCCCGCAACGACACCGGCCTCCTCGACAGCAGCCCCAGCGAGCCCCGCAACCTCCACCAAAGCGGCAGCATCCGCCCCGCCGCCTCACGTGCGCGTGGGCGCGCTGGTGCTGAGCGACGGCACCATCAGCTTCGAGGATCGTTCCATCAGTCCTGCTTTCTCCACCAGCCTGAGCCATCTGGGTGGCCGCATTTCCGGGATCTCCTTGGACGAGAGCGGACGCGCGACGGTGGCGCTGGAGGGCAAGCTGGGCAGCGGCCCCCTGGCCATCGCGGGCCAGGTCAACCCCTTCGCCAAGACGCCCGTGGTTGATCTCAGCTTCAGGCTTTCCGATCTCGATCTGTCGGCCCTGACGCCCTATGCGGGCAAGTACGCCGGCTATGCCGTGGATCGCGGGCAACTCTACCTCGATCTCAAGTACCGAATCGAGGAGCGCAAGCTGGACGCCAAGAACAACGTGAAGATCTCGCAATTCACTTTCGGCCAGGCCGTGGAGAGCGCGGAGGCCACCAATCTCCCGGTGCGCCTGGCGGTGTCGCTGCTCAAGGATCGCCACGGCGTCATCCAGCTCGATGTGCCGGTCAGCGGATCCCTCGACGACCCCGAGTTCAGCGTGTGGGGGGTCGTGCTCACGGTGGTGAAGAATCTGCTGGTCAAGGCGGCCACCTCGCCCTTTGCCCTGGTGGGATCGCTCTTCGGTGGTGGCGAGGAGCTGGCCTGGCTGGAGTTCGAGCCGGGCAAGTTCGAGGTCGCCCCCGGCGCGCGCGCCAAGATCGATTCGCTGGCCAAGGCGCTGTTCGAACGACCGGCCCTGCGCCTGGAGGTCGAGGGGCACGCCTCGCCGGCGCAAGACACGGAGGCCCTGCGGCGCATCCTCCTGCAGCGCAAGGTCGCGGCCCAGAAGGCCAAGGAGATTGTCTCGGCGGGCGGCACCGTGGACAGCGGGATCGTGGTCAGCCCGGCCGAGTACACGACCTATCTGAAGCAAGCCTATCGGGCGGAGACCGGAATCCAGAAACCCAAGAATGCCTTCGGCATGCTCAAGGACATCCCGGTGGCGGACATGGAACGCCTCATGCTGGGCACGATCTCCGTCTCCCAGGATGACCTGCGTCTGCTCGCCCGCCGGCGCGCGGAGATCGCGCGCGCTGAGATCATCAAGAAGCGCGCCATCGAAACCGAGCGGGTCTTCCTGGTCGAGCCGCGCTCGATCGCTCCGCTTCACATGGACAAGGTGCGCGACAGCCGGGTCGACTTCCGGCTGCAGTGAAACGCCCCGTGCGGGAACCCTGGCCCAGGTCCAACCCGGCGTCGCTCGGCCAGGGAATCACGGGCGAGGCCCGGACACACGTAACCTGTTCGACGCGGCTCGCCGGACAGAAACACCAAACGCGTCAGGGGCCGGAGCCCCGTCCATCGCCTACTTGCCGATGCGGTTGACCGCGACGGTCAGCCGGGACACCGAGCGAGAGCTGGTGCGCTTCTTGATGACGCCCTTGCGTCCCAGCTTGGCGATGAGCGAGGTGGTGGACTTGAGCAGAGCGGCGGCTTGCTTTGGGTCCTTGGCCGCCACGGCGGCTCGCAGCTTCTTGACGGCCGTGCGCATGGACGCCTTCTGAGCCGAGTTACGCTCCTGATGACGGATACGCTGGCGATTCTGCTTCTCTGCTGACTTGATGTTGGCCATTTGAAAAGACGTGCATTCTGCGGACCGGATCCGCCGCTGTCAAGCGGCAGACCCCAGGTCCTATTGCGTTACTCGAGCGGGTCCTGTGTCTTGGAGGGCTGGGTGGGAGAGGGAACCTTGATGTTCTGTTCCCCGCCGCGACGCTCGCCGGGCTTCAGGATATTCTGCCCGGTGATGCGATCGATGACGTTGTCATTCTCATCGCGGTCGCTGGGCTTGTTCGTCATGATGCTGTCCAGGATGTCGCCGCGCGGTTGATTGGCCTCGGCCTCCCTGCGGGCGGCCATCAGGCGGCCGTCGACGCTGGCATCGGCCAGGACCAGACAGAACACATCGTAGAACTCGGAGCGATCCACCAGCTTCAGGCTGTCACCGGTGCTCGAACGCCACAGCAGGTGGTCCAGCTTGCGCTCCTTGACCCCGAGGTAGCTCTGATTCACCCAGACCTCCTGCGCCTTGCCGAACTTGATCTGCATGAGGTCCCCGAACTCCTTGAACCCCTTGCCCGCCAGCATCTCCTTGTCGAAGGCGATGAACATCTTGAACAGGCTGTCGTTGGCGAAGAAGAAGTAGCGGGTCGACTTCGACTCCTTGACGAGGAGCATGGACATGCCCTGGCTCTGGACGATCTCCTGGTCGACGATCGACACGTCCCACGGCCCCTTCTGACCGTCGAACTTCACCATGTTCTTTCCGGTCTTGCTGGTCTCTTCGCGCATCTGCTTTTGCAGCTTGTCGTTGCGCGCGGGATCCGCCGCCGAGGCCGCCAGTTTGTCCTTGTAGCTGGCCTGGATGCGCCCGTTGATGATGTTGATGACATCCTGGGCCTTCATGCCCCACTTGTAGTCGCCGCGAATATCCGAGATGGCTTCGGCCTTGGCCACGGGCGCGGGTCCCCTGGGCTTCTCCGCCTTGGGTGCGGCCGCCTTGCGTGCTTTCTTGGCGGCCATCGACGGCATAGCGGCGGCCGACACGAAAAGCGCTGCCAACAAGGAAAGACCGAGCTTCTTCATCTGGGATTCTCCTCTGGGTTCTCGCCCCGCCAACCGGTCCCCCGGAGAGCAAGGCGAATGATTGTCCTAACTGCTAGCGAGGAACCGCGTATGGCTTCTTCTAGCACTGCCGGACTGGTTTCGACAATCCAGACCGTCCGCCTTTACTTGGTCGGGACGGTCCCCGCAGCGCGTTGCGCCGCGCCTCCCTTGACCGCCATGTCCATCAGATCGTCGATGCTCTCGGCGTCCGCGGAGCGATTCTTGCCCGTCCCCGTCGTGTACCAGTCGACGCGGCCCGTGCGCAGGTCGTCGCCCGCATTGCGGGAGTAAGAGGCGTTTTCGCCCGGGCCAGAGTAGTCGATCCAGAAGGCGGACGGCCCCTTGCGCACGTCCAGATGCACAAAAGACGAGTTGGGGTAGTAGCCCACCCCGATGCGATCGAAGGCCTTGCGCAGGTAGTCGCGCAGAGCCGCGTTGCCCACTCCCGCGACACGAAAGTCGCAGGCCAGGCCCAGCTTGTGGGGGCTCTTGGGGTTGCGCGCGACCTTGGGGCTGCGATAGCCGGAGATGACCTCGATACGGCGTCCGTAGAAGTTCTTGCCGATTTGGTAGA
The DNA here is from genome assembly GCA_964535465.1 of uncultured Myxococcales bacterium. GTDB lineage: Bacteria > Myxococcota_A > Polyangia > Fen-1088 > Fen-1088 > Fen-1137. The sequence goes on along the minus strand of CAZHUY010000102.1, from coordinate 3,665 downwards.
GCAAGCGCGGCAAGCGGGGATCCATGCGGTGCTGGGTGTTGGTGTGGTGGCAACGCATGAAGCGCTGAAAGCGTTTCTGCCAACCGGAGATGGGACGCCCGCGATCATCGGCGAAGCGCAGCCTGAAGGTCTCCTTGGTGTTGATGTGAAAGAGCTCGATGACCGGGTAGCGCGGCGTTCTCACCTTTCTGGCGCCAGCCACTGGTCTGCGTGCCGAGCGGCTGGACCGCTTGCCCGCGCCCGCATCGCTTCGGGTCGTGGTTCGCTTGCCCGCCCCTGCGTCGGGCCGTTTGGCCGAAGCGGGCGATCGCTTGCCCGCCCCTGCGTCGGGCCGTTTGGCCGAAACGGGCGATCGCTTGCCCGCGTCCGCATCGGGTGCGGCCAGCAGCGTACGCGGCAGGAAAAGCAGGATCAGCGCGAGGACCGCGCGGAGAAAAAACACTCCGTTATCATGGACGGGGCAAAAGCCCCTCCGTCAACTTCTTTTGCAGTTCCGCGACCAGTTCCCAGGCGGCGCGTGGCGAAAGCCCATCCAGGTCAGCGGCGCGCAAGGCGACCAGCACCTCGTGCTCGGGGCCGTCGACGGTCACGGGCTCGGGTTTGGCCTTGCAGGTCCGCGGCTCGAACAGCCCGAGCTGCGGAGTCTCGCCCTGGCCCGGCTGCGCCAGGTGCGGCTCGTCGGGGCGCGGGCTGGAGGCGTCCATGTGCAGGCGCTCCAGGATGGCGCGCGCGCGGCTGACCACCGACGCCGGCATGCCCGCCAGCTTGGCCACCTCGACCCCGAAGGAGCGGCTGGTTCCGCCCGGGGTGAGCTTGCGCAGGAACACCACCTCGCCCTTCCACTCGCGCGCCGCCACGCTGACGTTGTGCACGCGCGGGTGCGAACCGTGCAGATCGCACAGCTCGTGGTAGTGGGTGGCGAACAAGGTGCGCGCCCCCACCGCGTCGTGCAGGTGCTCGGCCACCGCCCAGGCGATCGACACGCCGTCGTAGGTCGACGTGCCGCGCCCGATCTCGTCGAGAATGACCAGGCTGCGCCGGGTGGCGTGGCGAAGGATGTGCGCCGTCTCGCGCATCTCGAGCAGGAAGGTCGACTCCCCGCGCGCCAGATTGTCCCCGGCGCCCACGCGGGTGAACACGCGATCGACGAGGCCGATGCGGGCGGTGCGCGCCGGCACGAAGCTGCCGGCCTGGGCCAGGATGGTGGCCAGCGCCACCTGCCGAATCAGGGTCGACTTGCCCGCCATGTTGGGCCCCGTGACCAGCAGGATCTGCTCATTGTCACAGTCCAGGCGCACGTCGTTGGGCACGAACCCGCCGGTGGCAGCCAGGCGCTCGACCACCGGGTGGCGGCTGTCGCCCAGCTCCAAGACCTCGCTGTCATCGACCTGGGGCCGGCAATAGCCGTGGCGGTGGGCCTGCTCGGCCAGGGCGGCCAGCACATCGGCGGCGGCCACCCGCGCCGCCAAGGCCAGCACGCGGGTCGCGGCCGCGCCCACCTCCTCGCGCAGGGCCGTGAAGATCGACAGCTCCAGGGAAATTCGCCGATCGTCCGCGCCCTGGATCTTGGCGTCCAGCTCCGCCAGCTCGGCGGTCACGAAGCGCTCGGCGTTGGCCACGGTCTGCTTGCGCGTGTAATCCGCGGGCACGTTGGCCAGGTGGGTGCGGGTGACCTCGATGTAGTAGCCAAAGACGCTGTTGTACTTGACCTTGAGCGAGGCGATGCCGGTGCGCTCGCGCTCGCGCGCCTCGATGGCCAGGATGTGCTCGCGCCCGCCCGAGGCGATGGAGCGCAGCTCGTCCAGCTCGGCCGAAACCCCGGCACGAATGAAGCCGCCCTCCTTGGTGGCGGCCGGCGCGCTGTCCTCCAGACATGCCACGATGCGATCCGCGATGTCCTGGGCCTGATCGGCGCCCAGGTCCAGCAGGTCGGCGCCGTCGGCCAAGGGATCGCGCGCCTGCTGCAGGGCCGCGGCCAGATCCGGGATGTGTTGCAGCGAGCGGCCCAGCACCACCACATCGCGGGGCGTGGCCACCCCCAGACGCGCGCGGCTGACCAGGCGCTCGATGTCGCCCAGCTCGCCCAGCATCTGGCGCACGGCCTCGCGCACCGACTGCTTGTCCACCAGGCGCTCGACGGCGTCGTGGCGGCGGCGGATGCGGGCGAGGTCCAGCAGGGGAAAGAGCAGCCAGCGGCGCAGCAGGCGCGCGCCCATGGGCGTGGCCGTGGCGTCCAGGGTGTCGAGCAGCGAGCCCTGGCGCTTGCGCTCGAGCATGGTCTCCACCAGCTCCAGGTGCGAGCGCGCCTGCTCGTCGATGATGAGGAACTCGTCGCGCCGGAAGACCTCCAGGCGGGCCACCGGCAGGGGCGCCGAGAGCTGGGTGGCGCGCACGTAGCGCAAAACCCGGGCCGCGGCCACCGCGGTCTGCGGGGCGCGCTCGAGGGCGGCCCTGTCCACGCCGTCGCCCAGGGCCTCGACCAGGGCCGGCAAGGGCTCGGGCTCGTCGTCCACCCTGACCGGGGTCTGCGCCAGGCGCGGGTAGGCGCGGCGGATCAGGGCAGCCAGCTCGCTCGGCCCGCGCGGCAGCAGCACCTCGCGCGCATCCACCCGGGCCAGCTCATCGAGCAGCCCCTCGCTGGTGGCGGCCAAGGTGGCGCGAAAATCGCCGGTGGTGATGTCGATGAAGGCCAGGCCAAAGCCGTCGCGGCTGTCCCCGGCCAGCGCGGCCACGTAGTTGGGCGCGCGCGGCTCCAGCGACTCTTCGTCCAGGATCACCCCGGGCGTGACGATGCGGACCACGCCCCGCTTGACCATGCCCTTGACCAGCTTGGGGTCTTCCAGCTGCTCGCAGATGGCGACGCGGCGACCCAGCTCGGTCAGACGGGCGATGTAGCCGCGCGCGGAGTGGTGGGGAACCCCGCACATGGGCACGGGGTTCTCCTTGCCTTTGTCGCGCGTGGTCTGGGTGAGCGACAGCTCTCGCGACGCATAGATCGCGTCGTCGTAGAACATCTCGTAGAAGTCGCCCAGCCGGAAGAAGAGGATGGCGTCCGGGACCTGCGCCTTGATGTCCAGGTACTGGCGCATGAGCGCAGTCGTCGCCTCGGGCGGACCCGCACTGGCGGATGCGTCCGACGACGGCTGGCTGTCCTTGCCCCTCTGCCCGCTCACAGGAACCTCCTTGGATTATCGGGGAGGGCCCGGCGGGGCGCTATTCCTTGGCAGCGCGAGGCTTCTTGGCCGGCTTGGCGGCGGCGCCGCGAGCGGCCTTGGTCTCGGCCTTCTTCTTCTTCTGCCGCGCCTTGAACTTCTTCTGGCTGACGCGTTGACGCATCTTCTTGGAACGGCGATTGTCGTGCTTTCCCATGGCGCCGCACTATTGGGAAACACGCCGCGTATGTCAAGGGCGGGGAAACATAGACAACCAACCCCGCCCAGAACGTCGTGGCCGTGGCCGTGGTCGTGGCCGTTTCGTGGCCGTGGCCGTGGCCGTGGCCGGGTGACCTCCCCCAGAACACAGCGACGCCCAGATCTTCTCTTCTGGACAGCCGACTCCGCCCATCCGATGTCCCCGCACCACACGTCCAGAATGTCCGGCCACGGCCACGGCCACGACTAGGGATCAATCACATTTTTCTTGAGACCCTGGATCGCGTGTGATCT
>CAZHUY010000101.1:11799-20984 GCA_964535465.1 uncultured Myxococcales bacterium | reverse complement strand
TCGCACGAAATCCGCAGCGCCAGCTGCAATCACTACGCCCCGGTCGAGGCACTAGGCGATCAGAAAGGACAGCGAGAGGAGCGACTGCCAGAGCGCGAGCGCCAGAAGCGGTATGGCCAACCGGCGCGAGGTCCTGCGGTTCAGGTGGTCGAGCCAGACGAAGCAGGCGAGCAGGATAGCCGCCAGCGGGAAGAGGATCAGACGCGGCAACCAGTAGCCGCCGGGGTAGCCATCGAAGGCGTAGAGCATGGCGACGAAGACCGGGCCGGCCAAGGCCGTGGACAGGGCGAGCACGGTCACGGTGAAGAGACTGCGGGCATCGTGCGTCTGCCAGGCCCTGCGAAGCGAGCCGAAGAGAGTCCAGATCATGGTCGCCAGCGCGAGTGAGGCGAGCAGCCAGCCGGAGCGGATGGCCAGGTCCATCCGTTGCTGGCGCTCGACGCTTCTGGGGCCGAAGTACATGCCGGTGCGGCCCGGTTGTCGCAGGTTCATGATGTCGGTGAAGAGGGCATCGATCAGCAGCGCCGGGTACGAATAGCGGTGTCTTTCCAGCAGACTGAAGGTGGTGCCTGGTCCAGGACTCTTCCCCCGCTCGGGATACGGCGCGCGCTCTTCCAGTTTGGTGTTCTCGTCGCGTTGCCGTGCATACGGGACAGCCTCCGTGAGGTCCCAATCCGCGCTCTTGATGACCAGCAGGTCCGAGAGGCCGAAGCTGCTCCCGGACGGCAGGTCATTGAAGTGACTGTCGAGGGTCTTGTGGAAACGCAGCCAGACCGCACCGGTCAGCAGCAGCGGCAAGCCCACGGCGACGATCATCAAAGCGACCACGCGCTTGCCGGGCAGAAGACGCCAGAAGAACAGCAGCCCCGCCAGGACCGCCATCAGCACGGGAACCGTCGAGAAGGTGAACTTGCTCAGGATGCCGAGCGCTGTGCCGCACGCGATGAGTGCCATGCCTGATCGCGCGCTTCGGCCCTGCTCGGCGAGCACCTTGCTGGTGCCGAGGAGGATCAGCCCGCCCGCCGGCATGGTCAGGACATCCGCGGCCGTCACCAGGGTGTGAATACAAAACACCGGCAGGAAGGCGAGGAACAGGTAGAGCGACGCGCGTATCGGGGCGCTGGCGATCCACATGCGCGCCGTCGCCATGATGAGCAGCAACCCCGCGAGTCCGGCGAGCAGGGTGAAGACGGCGACGTTGCGTTCCGCCGACAACGGGCCGACGGCTGCGGCTGCCGCCGCCAGCAGATGATAGAGCGGCGGGTTGGTGCGCCCGAAAACCTTCGACTGGTTCTCGGTCAGGAATTGCCAGGGATGATCGGCGGCCTCTTGCCACCATCGCGTATGGATCTCGTAATCCTGCCCGACGAATCCTCCGTGCTTGATGCCGTTGATTTGCACCAGCACGAAGACCGTGACGACCAGCATCTCGGGCACCCAGTTGGCAAGCCGGCCCAACCATGGGCGAGGCAGGGGGGCAACCTCCGAGACTGGCGGTATGGCCATCGTCCCCCCAAAAGCGAGGCGACTATCCCGCGAAGGGATGGCCGCGTCGGCGCTGGTAGGCCTCCAGGTACAGGGCTTCGTACTCGGCCGCTGCCCGATTCCAGGAATAGTCCAGGTGCATGCCCTGGCGGCGCATCGAGGTGATGTGGTCGGGGCGATCGAAGTAGGTGGAGAGGGCCCAGCCCATGGTGTTGGCGATGGACGAAGGATAGAGATCCTGAAACACGAATCCGGTGCCTGTGCCGGTTCGTTCGTCGTAGTTCTGCACGGTGTCCACCAGGCCGCCGGTGGCGCGCACGATGGGCAGGGTGCCATAGCGCTGGGCGAACATCTGGCTGAGCCCGCAGGGTTCGAAACGCGAGGGCATGAGCAAGAAGTCCGAGGCGCCCTGGATCTGGTGCGCCAGCCGTTCGGAGAATCCGATGTGGGCGCGGAACTTGTCACCCCGGCGCGCGCACATCTGCGAGAAGAAGTGCTCGGCATCGCCATCGCCGGCGCCCAGCAACACCATCTGCAGGTTCCAATTCAGGATGACATCCAGCGCGTGGGCCAAGACGTCGAAGCCCTTCTGCGCGGTCAGCCGCCCCACCACGCCGAAGAGCGGGACGTGGGGCTGTTGTGGCAAACCGATTTCCTTCTGGAAGGCCAGCTTGCAGGCGGTCTTGCCCTCCAAGTGCTCGGCATCGAATTCCGCGGCCAAGAAGCGATCCTCCCGCGGATTCCAGACCGTGTCGTCGATGCCGTTGAGCAGGCCGCGCAGATCGCCCGAGCGTCGGGACAACTCGCCGTCCAGGCCGAAGCCGTAGGCCGAGGTCTGGATCTCGCGCGCGTAGGTGGGGCTGACGGTGGTCAGCATGGTGGCGTGCCGGATGGCCGCCTTCATGAGGTTCATGTCCCCGAAGTGTTCGAACTCGTTGGGGTTGTAATGGTTCCAACCCAGGCCGGTGATGTACAGGGCCCCGCGCTCCCAGTTGCCCTGATAGGCCAGATTGTGAATCGTGTAGACGGTGGAGCAGCCATGCAGCGGCTTGGCCCATTCCACCGTGTTCACATAGACCGGAACCAGCGCGGTCTGCCAGTCGTTGGCGTGAATGACGTCGGGGATCCAGCCCAAGACCTTGCACAGCTCGAGGGCACCACGCGAGAGCAGGGTGAAACGTTCCAGGTTGTCGGGGTAGGCCTGGCCTGGCGGCCCGTAGAGGAAGGGGCGATCGAAGAAGCGGTTGTATTCGAGAAAGTAGATGGGCACGTTGCTGGCCGGCATGCGGCCCATGCGCACCCCAGCCCAGGCGGTGCCGTGGTACATGGGGATGGGGACCGAGCCTTCCAGACGGTCCAGCTCGTTCCAGCGCACGCCCTGATAGAGCGGCATCACCACGCGGACATCGATGCCCCTGCGGGCCAACGCGCGCGGCAGATCGCCCGCCACATCGGCCAGGCCGCCGGTCTTGCGGAAGGGCGCCACCTCCGACGCGACGAACAGCACCTTGAGCGGCGCCTTGCCGGGAGTGGGAGGCGTGATGGTCAGGTCGGTTTTCGCTCCACGGCCGCCGGCGGTGGGATAGCCCACCACGCTGGGTTCGGGCACGGCGTGGTCTGCGCGCGCAGGGGTCGCCCCCGTCTCCCCGGCCAGGTGCATGCCGGGCTTGGGGGAACGTGGGGTGGGGCTGCGTCTACGTGGCGTAGATGCGGTAGTCGACGTCCGGGAAGATGTTGTCTTGTGCTTCAAGGCTGGCCAGGAAGGGCTCGTCCACCACGCCCTTGGTCAAGTCTTCATACAGCCGGGTGAAACGGATGATGTGTTCGTTGAATCTGCGTGTCGCGTACGGCACGGTGGTGCCGGTGGACATGATGAAGGTCCAGTCGCTGGATTGGGCCAGCATCAGCTCGCGCGCGGCCTGTTTCAGGGCCCGCACGGTCAGGAGATTGGTCGCCCCCCAGTGACTGCGCGCCAGCTCGACCATGCGCTCGCCCGCCGCATGGATGTGGCGCCAGGTCCAGGCGTTGCTCTCGTTGATCCACTGCTCGCTGTAACCCTTGAGCCCCCACGACGACGCCGAGGGCGTGGCCAACTGGTTGGTGGGATGGCGATCCAGGTACTCGCTGGGCGTGATGGGCTGGATGATGCTCTGATCGAAGTGCATCTGGCGGAACACGTCCGACAGGAAGGTCGGGCCCTCGTACCACCAGTGACCGTACAGCTCGGCATCGTAAGGGCTGACGATCATGGGCGGCCGATCCATGCCCGAGGCCAATCGTTGTGCCTGTTTCTCCATGTTGCCGCGGAAGTGCGAGGCGTGCAGGCCCGCCTTGCCGCGCGCCGCATCCGGGTCGTACACCCACTTGTCGTGCAGTTTGTCGTGGGTGATGGCGTGGTACTTGAACCCGGTGTACATCCGGTGCCCTTCCGGGTGTACGTGCGGACCGATGTAGTCCATGGGCAGGTCGAAGCCGATGTCGCGGTAGAAGTCGCGGTAGTGAGGATCGCCGGGATAGCCGTGCTTGGCGCTCCACACCTGCTCGGACGATTCCGTGTCGCGGCCAAAGGCGGCCACGCCCGTGGCGCAGTAGATGGGTGCGTACACGCCGAACACGGGGCGGCGATCCGCGTACAGGATGGCGTGGCTGTCGACGAAGAAGTAGCGAATGGCCACCTCGCGCAGCAACTCGTCCACGCCGGGAACGTAACCACACTCGCCCAGCCAGATGCCGGGGGTGCGGCGTCCGAAGTGCTTTTCGTACAGATCGGCCGCGGTGTGGACCTGGGCGCGCAGGGCGGCCCAGTTGCGATCCATCAGCGGGAAGAAGGCGTGGGTGGCGGTGGAGGTGATGACCTCGAGCCCGCCGGCGTCTTGCAGCCGGCGGAAGGCGCGTACCAGGTTGCCCTCGTGGCAGCGCCAGGTGTGGCGCAGGCTGAGGAAGCGGTTGTGGTACATCTCGGCCAGGCGGTGGTACTGCGGCTCGTGCTTGGTCCGCTCCATCTCCTTCTCGGCCAGCAGGATCAGGTCGTCCAGGTGATCGGCGTACCTGATCTTCAGCAGGTCGTCGGTCAGCATGGTGATGAGTGGAGCCGAAAGCGAGACCGTGCAGCGATAGGGCACGCCGTCCGCCTGCAAGCCCTCGAACACCTGCAACAGCGGAAGGTAGGTGCCGCTGATGGCCTCGTAGAGCCACTGCTCCTCCATCACCGTGGGATCCTCGGGATGGCGGACGAAAGGCAGGTGGGCGTGCAGAACCAGCGCGAAATATCCGGTGGGCATCAGACTCACTCCTTGGTCGGGGTGTTGCGACCGATCGTGTCGGGTGACGGATACGATCCGTCGCCGGGCGCGGCCGCGTCGACCATTCGCGCCTCACTGGCCCCCAGAAAATGCGATTCGCTGGCACCACCCAAACGACCTTCACTGCCCGCGCCCAGACGCCGCTCGCTGGCCCCGACCAAACGTTGCTCGCTGGCCCCGGCCAAACGGACCTCGCTGGCGCCGCCCAGCCGGATCTCGCTGGCGCCGGCGAATCGCCGTTCGCTGGCCCCGCGCATGACCCACTGGCTGGCGCCCAGGTACATACGCTCGCTGGCGCCGCGAGCCTTGATCTCGCTGGCCCCCAAGAAGAAGACCTCGCTGGCCCCGCCCAGGCGTGCCTCGCTGGCGTAACGCCAACGCCGCTCGCTGGCCCCGGCCAGGAGTTGCTCGGAAGCCCCGGCCGGCAGGACAGGGTGCATGTCACGCACGTGGGTCTCTTTGACCTCGTCGGCGAGCCACGATTTGTAGATCTCCCAACGCGCCACCACGGCGTGGCCGTAGTGAGCGCCCAGGCCGCGAATCACGACCTGCCAAGGCCCATGGACAACGTGGGTCTTGCCGCCCACCCGATACACGCGGGTGGGGCCCACGAAGGCCTGACGAATCGCCTCGGGCGCCTCGACCGGCAGGGTAAAGGGACCAGCCTCCCAGGAGGAGATCGATACCGGGCTCTCCCAGTAGGTTTGGCGGTGGTATTCGGTGGTGCCCTCGATGGAGTGCACCTCCCACTCGGTCACCTCGCGATGGCCGCCCTCGCTGACCAGCACGGATTCTTCCCAAGGCAGAAGGGCCACGTGCCGGCGGGGGGCAGGCGATGGCCCCCCGGGCAGTTGTGTGTGCTCGCCCAGGTTTTCTTCGTGCATCGGCGTGGCACCGCGGGAGGGCAGGCCCCGACCGGCATGCTCGACCGGCCCCCAAGTGGAGCGCACCGTCAGCCATTCGGGCTCGGTGAAGCCTGTGGATTCGCGGCGCGGGAAATCGATACGACCCGAGCGCACGATCTTGATGAAGTAGCCCTCGCGCGACTTCAGCCCCACATCGATGAAGGCCGACGAGCAAGGTTTCCCGATGTGGAAGAACCACTGTCGGTCACTGCGATCCAGCCCATGATCGAAGTAGTTGTGGGCGTTGGTCCCGTCGAAGATGCGCCCCGTGGTGTCGTAGACACGCAGGTTCAGCCAAGCGTCCTTGCCGCCCGCGCCTAGACCGGCGCGCGCCCGCTCGACCGACTGATCCGTCACCTCCCAGTAGACGAAGAGCTTGTCGGGATCGACGGCCATGCCCGTGACCCGGTCATAGCCATAGGCCCACGGGATATTGCGCGGCTCCTCCGCCTGACCATGCGTTCCCAACTCGAACTTATGCGAGATGGGCGCGGGCTCGGGGATCTCCATCGCGGGATCGGGAGCCTTGGCGCCGGCATTCTCTGCGCCCTTGGCGCTGGCGACCGGCTTGCTCGCGGCTTTGCCGGTCTCTTTGACGCTGGCCGCATCGGAGGCGATGAGCTTGCTCAGGTCCTCCCAAATCCGCTGCGCCAACGCTGCCTTGGCCAATTTGGCCGTGCCCTTCTGCCCCAGCCGCTTGCTGCACTCGAAGAGCTGGTGGTGTGTGAGCTTTGCCAGACCCGCCTGCCCAGCTTTGAGCAACTCCGTAGGATTCGAGAATCCCAAGGCTTTCAAGGCGAGGCCTACGACTTTTTCAGATGATGACTGACCTAACCCCATGTCGACGACCCACATTTACTGGTTGTTGGGAATGCGCGCACTCCCGAGGGGGAGCAGCGCGTGGCCGAAAGCGTAAGGCCGAACTAGGGAGAATTCCAGATAAAGATAAACCCCTGATGCAAACCGAGATTCACGCTTGACGCGGGATGAAAGCAAAACCGACCGCCGCCAGAATGAAGAGGAAAGCGACTATGGTGTTCCAGCGCGGTGCCTCACCCAGCCAAACCGCCGCGAATCCCATGAAGACCACCAAGGTGATCACCTCCTGGATGATTTTCAATTGATAGGCGGTGTACAGGCCGTGGCCCCAGCGGTTGGCCGGGACCTGCAGGCAGTACTCGAAGAAGGCCAACCCCCAACTCAACAGGATGACCTTCCACAGCGCCGCCCCCTTCCAACGCAGGTGTCCGTACCAAGCTGCGGTCATGAAGACGTTGCTGGCAAGAAGCAGAGCCACGGTTCGCATGGAGGCGCCTGCTTACCACAACTGTGGCGTGCTATGGTCGTTCGCTCATGCGTATCGGCTCCGTCGACATTGGCCCGGGTGCCTTGCTAGCCCCCATGGAGGCGGTGACTGATCTACCTTTTCGCACCGTTTGCGAGGAGCACGGCGCGGCCCTCACCTATACCGAGTTTCTCTCCGCCGAGGCTCTGACCCGGGGTGCTGCCAAGGTCGTGGAGCGCATGTGGGCCAGCCTGCAGGGGCGTCGCTTTGCCGTTCAGGTCTTTGGCCGCGATCCGGCGGTGGTGGCGACGGCGGCCAAGACCGCCGTGGAGATCGGGGCGTGCCTGGTGGACATCAACATGGGCTGTCCCGCCCGCAAGGTTACCGCGGGCATGTGTGGTTCGGCCCTGATGCGCGAGCCGGCCTTGGCCGCCGCGATGGTGCAAGCCGTGCGCGCCGCCCTGCCCAGCAGCATTCCGGTCACCATCAAACAGCGCATAGGCTGGAACGATCTGTCCCTCAACGCCGTCGAATTCGCCCGGCGCATGGTCGAGGCCGGGGCCGCCCTGGTCACGATCCATGGCCGCACCCGCGATCAGGGTTTCTCCGGCCAGGTGCGCCTGGCTCCCATCGCGGAGGTGCGCGCGGCCTTGCCCAAGGAGATCCCGGTGGTGGGCAACGGTGACGTAAAGACCGTCGACGATTACCGGCGCATGAAGAGCGAAACCGGGTGCGACGCGGTCATGATAGGGCGGGCCGCTCGCGGCAACCCCTGGCTCTTCCAGGCCGTCCACGCGCTGGAGAGCGGCGCGCCTCTGCCGGCGCCGCCTGGCATTGCCGAGCAACATCGGGTGTGGCGCCGCCACGCCGATCTGGTGGTGCAGTACGCGAACGACAAGATGCGCCTGCACGAGTTGCGCAAAACCCTGGCCTGGTATTCGCGCGGCCTGTACGGCGGCGCCGAGCTGCGCCACCGCGCCTTCCAGGAGGCGCAGCCTGCGGCGGTGATCGACCTGGGCGAGCGCTTCTTCGCCGCGCTGGAGGCGCGTGAGCAATCCCGGGGGGACACCGGCGAGGTGATGTACCCCGAGGGCCCGGCCTCGCGCTGTGTGGCCCGCCACCTGCGACGCCGCGGAGAAGGAGACAAGCTATGCGCGGATTAATACCAGGTTTGCTGCTGCTGCTGCTCGCGGGGTGCGAGGATCGCTCGTACCGCGAGATTGGCGCGAACATCAATGCCCTGACCAAACCCGGGGGTAGGCCGCCCTCCGAAGCAATCGCGCACCTGGCGCGCATCGGCCGCCGGGCCGTGCCCCAGATCGAAACCGCTCTGCACACCGCCTCGCCGCGGGGCAAGAGCAACCTCGTCAATGCGCTGGACGCTATCGGTGAACCCGAGGCTGCTCCTATCGTTCAGCACTTCGCCGTTTACGACGCCAGCCCCGAGGTTCGCAGCGAATGCGAAGCGATGCTGAAGCGCTGGGCCGACAGCGGTGATCGACGCAGCGGACCCGCGCGCCTGGCCTTGCAGAGCGTGGCCGCGAAGAGGGCCAAGGGCGAAGGGCCCGAGATATAGCGGCGTTGCAACGGGGTCAGGGGACGGCCCTGCGGAAGACCGGAACGTCGAGCACGGTGGTCTCCAGCCGGTAGTTCTGCTTCAGGAAGGCGGCCATACGCGGATGGCGGGGAATCGGCTCGTCGTCCATCTTGGCCAACCTGCCGGCCGCCGCATCGACGATATACGTGGGGCGGTTTCGTTCCAGATCGCTCATCAAGTTGTCCCAGGTCTGGGGGGGCACGTTCTGTCGATAGGGCGGATGGCCAGGTTGGTTGGCGGGCGTTCCCCAGATACGGCCGGTCTGGTAGTTCACCGACATGTAGCGCGTGGCCATGCGCCGCTGGGAGTACAGGTAGATCTCCGGCGAATTGCCCCACACGAAGATGCGCGCCTCCGGCTTCGTGTGAAGGCGCACATACTCGGCCACCGCGTGGTAGCGATCCTGATGCCATGCCTGGCGTGGCCACACCTGGCGATCGGCCACCGCGACGGCCACCGACATGCCAGCGCCCAGCCCGAGCAGGCCCAGCGCGGCTTTGCCCCATGCCCTCCGGGAGTTGCTGGCACTCTCTCCCACGGTGAGCTGGCGAGCCGCCATGATGGTCAGCGGCGGCAAGAAGCGGATCGTGTCCTTGCCCGCGGTCAGCGCG
>CAZHUY010000101.1:0-11789 GCA_964535465.1 uncultured Myxococcales bacterium | reverse complement strand
CTGGATGAAGTAGTGGGGATAGAAGCGCCCACCCGCCGCCACCGCGATGGCGCTGGCCAGCAGCCATGACACCAGCCAACAACCCGCGTTTTGCGCCCAGGCCTGATCGCGTCGTCGGCCGTAGACCAGCAAGCCGATGACCGGGATGATGAGTCCCACATCGATGCCGAGGAACAGGAGGCTCTTGAGCGTGCCGTTGACCACCTTCGTGCGCAGCGGGAGGCAGCTCGTGTAGTAGCGGGCGTAGGCCATACTGCTCTGCAGGTCCGTGAGCACACCGGCGCGCCACAACCACGCGAGCAGGGCCAGGGTGGGCAGGGCCAGCCCGGCCAGCAGCGCCAGCAGTGGTCGCCATCGGACGCGAAGGCGATACACGGTCACCGCCACCGGCAGCAAAGCCAGCGCGGCTTGCGGTCGGATCAGAACGGCCAAGCCCATGAGCAGTCCCATGGCGCCCGCCTCGCTGCCATTGAGACTCTTGTGCACCCAGGAACGCGCGCACAGCCACAGGGCTGTCAGCACCGGCAGGTTCATGAACAGTTCGGTGTTGGCCGCTTGAAAATCGTTGGCCGGGCCCATCACGCTGGCCAGAGCGTACAGGGCCCCCGCCCAACGACCCGTGCGACCACCAAAGAATACCTGGGCGATCAGCCCGACCATGTAGGCGCTGAGGGCGGTCACCAGCACCAACAGCACATGAACCGCGGTCTGGTTGTAGGGGCCGGTCAGCCAGTAGACCAGGGCGTAGATGAGGTAGATGCCCGGCGTCTTGTGATCGACCACGTCACGGTAGAAAGTCCCGCCGGAAATCAGTTCGACCGCCCCGGCCGCGTAGTAGGACTCGTCGATGCAGAAGGGGTGGCTCAGCAAGGCGGGAAAGCGGAGTAGAAAGGTCAGCGAGAGCAACCAAAGCAGGACCGCTGGTCCGTCGGCCCGGTCGGCGGGTACACGCGGGGCCCGAGCTTCTTGGTCCATGACGACTCCTTGCTGACCAACGGGGGGCAGCAAGCGAGCCGTTTGCAGAAAGCGCGCCAAGCCCAAAGGGCGCGGCTGTGCGGCCGTCAACCCCGGCCACTGGGGGATTTTCACCAGATCGGCGTGAAAGAATCGACAGGGTGCTACGGGATGATCTGGCCCTTGCAACCGAAGATGATCGAGACCTTGTTGTGGGCCGTCTCCGCCTTCACCTTGTCGCACCAGCTCCCGTAGACCTCGATGGTGCGCAGGTCCGTGTCGGTGTAGTCCCAGCCGTCGTCGTGCTGGGAATCCATGGGAACGCGTACCAGATCGCCGGAGCCGTCGGTCACCTTGACCACCACGTTGTCGGGCACCTCGGGTTTGCGGTCGAGCGGGAATCGGCAGTCGCTGATCTGTCCCGCGATCTTGCTGAGAGAATCCACCAGCCCGCCGAAGTCGTTGGCCGCGTAGTAGTGCTGGCTGGTGTTCTTCGAGCTGGCGACGTCTTCGCCGGCGGCGATGGGCGGATCGGCCGTCTGTCCCGCCTGCACCAGGCGGTTCAAGGTCGCGTTCGCGCTCGAAGAGGTGTTGACCCCGATCACGTAGGTCTTGATCCCCTGTTGGGCAGCGGCCGCCACGGCGTTGACCGCCGCGCTCCGCACGTCGGGTTCGGACCACTCGCCCGTGCACTGATTTTTCGAGTCCGAGCTGGGCTCGCCGTCGGTGGCCAGCACCAGGCACTTGCTGTTGCCGTCATCCAGGCCGGACAGGTACTTGGCCGCCTCCGAGACCGCCGCAGCGGTGGGGGTGCCGTCCCCATCGAAGGGATCCGCGCTGACGATGGCCGAAATGGCGGCATGGTTTTCCAGCCCGACCTCCACGTCGATCTTGTCGGTCACGACGCAGTAGGCGCTGCTGCCCTCGGGAAACATCTTCAGTCCCCAGCGCACGCCCGTCTCGGTCTGTCTGATGACTTGGGTGACGGCGTCTTGGGCTGCCTGGGCGCGGGTCACCGACTTGCCGTCGATTCCAGGGACATCGTGCTCGCTCATGGAGCCCGAACGATCCAGGACCAGCAGCAGATCAGCCGGCCGCCGGTTGACGTCGAAGGATGACAGGCCGCAGTTGAACTTCTCTGTCGGAGTCGCGGGGTCGAAACCGTCGGTCCCGCCCCCATCGGGAATCACCAAGGGGATGCCGGTGCTCGACCTGGAATCGCCGCCGCCGGCCGTGCCGCCCGCGCTGGTCGAGCCGCCAGCCCCCGGGTCGGCCGACGCCCCAACCTCGGCGCCGTTGCAGGACACGAGGGACGCCGCCAACAGGCAAGCTGTCCACCATCCCATCGTTTTTGCGAGAACAGAGTCCATGGATTCCTCCAGACGTGCACCCCTTGAGTGCCTGCTCGCCGAGGGTTTTTCGGCCGAGCCCAGCCTTCTCTCTCAGCCTTGCGACTTGTCCCCGGGCCTTCTGGACGCGTTTCTTTGGCGCGGGATGGCGAGGGGCATCCACGCTTGACGAAGCCGATCGGCTCGTTCATGTTTGCGCGCTTTAGGATCCCCCCACCCAGCAGAGAGGTAACGGAAGTGAATCGCGAAGACTGCATCTGCTTCAGTGGCGCTGCCAACGGCGCCGAGGCGGCCTTTGGTGCCGCGGCCGAGCGCTATGGCATCGACGAGGTCAATTTCACCTTCGAGGGCCACAGCGTTGCGCGCCAGCGTGGGCGTCGGGACCTGACCCGCGCGGAGCTGCGTCACGGCGACGTGAGCTTGGGGTACCTGGGCAACCTGATGCACCGGAAGTACCCGAATACGCCGCTCTTCCGCAAGATTCTCCAGACCATCTGGCACCAGGTCCAGAACGGCCAGGAGATCTTCGTGGTGGGCAAGATCAATCCGGACGACACCGTGACCGGGGGAACCGGAGTGGCCGCGGAGTTCGCGCGCCTCTTCAACAAGCCGGTGTACGTGTACGACCAGGCCCGCTCGGCGTGGTTCCGCTGGAACGGTGAGACTTGGGAAGGCGCCGGCGAGCCCTGCATTCGCCAGCCGCTCTTCTGTGGCACCGGGACGCGCTTTCTCGAAGAGAACGGTCGCGCTGCCATCGAGGCGCTCTTCGCGCGCAGCTTCGCCTCGTCCACACCGCGTCCCGTGGCGAAGTGATGGCTTGACAAGCCATTCGGCCTGCTGAAAACCTGCCGCCCATTCCTCGATGGGCATCGTCAGCCGACTCCTGTGGTCTTGCCCCGACGTGATTCCTGCGTCCGCTGACCGCGATCCCGTGCCAACGCCTCACCGCCTGCGCATCGCCGGGCTGCACCTGCATCCGGCGGACGTCACCATGGCGGTGCTCGCGCTCGCCTGGCTGGTCTTGATTGCGATCGCCAGCTCGGGACAAGAGGTGTTGGCCTACGACGACGCCTTCATCAGCTTTCAATACGCGCGCAACTTTGGCCGCGGGCTGGGCTTGGTCTTCAATCCCGGCGAACGGGTGTGGGGATTCACCTCACCGTTGCAGACTCTTTTGCTCGGTACCTTGACCTGGCTTGGCTGTGAGACCGTGCGCGCGGCCTTCTTCACCGGCCTGCTCTGGGTGGCGGTGGCTTCGGTGCTGCTCTACCTCTTGGCCACGCTGATCCTTCCACGCACGTTGGCCTTGATCCTCGGTGCATTCTTTCTTTTCGACTACACCCAGCACGGCGATCTCATGTTCGAGAGCAACCTGCTGGTGGCCACGCAGCTCGCGTTCTTGCTGTTCGCCTGCAAGTCCCGCCCCGTGCTGGCCAACATCTTCGCGGCGTTGGCCTGCCTGGTTCGCCCCGATTCCCTGTTGTTGGTGCTGCCCATTCTGTTGCTCGGCCGCGAGACGCGCAGGCCACGCCATCTGGTCTTCTTCTGCGCCATCGGTCTGGCGTGGGAGTGCTTCGCCTTGTTCTACTACGGCGAGCTGATCCCGAACTCTTTCCACGCCAAGCGCGGCACCAGTCCGTTCACCCCCTTCTTCGTCAACGCCCTCGAGTACGCGACCGACGCTATCCTGGCCTATCCTGCCAGCCTGTCACGTGGTCCCTCGACGGCGGGGCGAATCGTGGTGGTCCTGCTGGGCTCGCTGTGCTTGCTCAACCCCAGGCTGCGACGGTGCTTCGCCAGTGCCTATGCGTGGCTGCTCTATCCGTGGTTGCTTCTTGTCGCCTACAGCGCCATCGGATCGCTGCACGGGCACAACTGGGAGTTCTATTCAGCTCGCTTTTTCATGCGTACGGCCGCATCCCTTGGGTTTCTCGGTCTGGGAGGCGTCTTGGCGACGAAGCTGGGTCTCACGCTGCGGCTGAGGCGTGTGGTCACCTTGGCATTGGCCATTTGGATCTTCGCCAACGGCCTTTATCAGACGACGAATTTGGTGAACCAACTGACCAGGCAGGACGAGTCCTACTGGGGAGGTGCGCGCTACCACACCTACCGTCGCATCGCCGAGTGGATGACCCGCAACCTGCCGCAGGGCTCGTCCATCGCCATCAACGAGGTCGGAACCTTGGCCTACTTCACCGAGTTCAAGATCATCGATGTCGGCGGTATCGTGACCCGTGGGTACTCGGCCGACGAACGCATGAGCTACGAACTCTTCCTTGCGCGCTTCGTTCCCACTCATGCATTGGTCAGAGGCGATCAGAAAGAGATGCGGATTGGCCCCGGGCTGCGCTACCGGCGCATCGCCTATTTCGGCGAACGGGGATTCCAGGATTTCTCCCTCCTCTCGGTCGAGCGATCCTGACAACCTGTGGGCAGGGGTGGGTGAAGAGGAGGATCAGGGGGGCGGTGCCCTTGGCAGCGCCCCCCTGAGCGCAAGCCCTGCGTACTCGCGAAAAAAAAGTTGTGAAGCATGTCACAAAGACGCAGGGCAAAAAGCATCTTTGTTTACGCTGACTTAGGCAGTCGGTGAGAATTCCATCACGCACGTTCGCAGCAGCAGCAGCTTGTAAACATTGACTTTTGCGCGCTCAAGCGTACATTAACGCAAGTCGCTGTGAATGAAATCACAGCGTTTGCCGAGTCACAAAGATGCCTGTTACAAGTGGTCACATGCCGGAGCGAGCACGAAAGCGCGTTGCCTCTGAACGAGTCGTGTCCCGCCTGATTCTCTACCGCAGGCTTTTGCGCGAGATGTCATCAAACGGCATCAACTGTGTCTTCTCACACCAAATAGCCAAGCGCGCCAACGCCACCCCGGCCCAGCTGCGGCGGGATCTGATGAACATCGGTTCGCCGGGGACGCCCAGTCGTGGCTACCGGGTCAAGGATCTGGAAGAGCGTATTGGCGACTACTTGACCGCAGCCGGACCGCAGAAGACCGCCTTGGTTGGTGTGGGAAACATGGGGCGCGCTCTGCTCAAGTACTCATCCTCGCGCTGGGCCAGCCTGCGGATCGTGGCTGCTCTGGATAAAGAGCCGGGCTTGGTGGCGCCCCATGCTGGGGGGTGTCCCTGTTTTCATATCGACGAGACGGCTCGCGTGGTCGCCCAGTTCGGCATCGAGGTGGCCCTCATCGCGGTACCCGGGACGGCCGCCCAAAACGTCGCCAACCGGTTCATCGAGGCGGGTGTGCAGAACCTGCTGAATTTTTCGGATGCGCGCCTGCGCGTCCCCGCCGACGTCTTCGTCGAGCACATCGACATCGACATCTCGTTGGAGAAGTTCGCCTTCTTCGCCCGGCGCAACGCGGCCCTCCGAGACTGACAAGACCATGAGCACAGACAACATCGACAACATCCTGGCAGCCTACCCCGGAGCCCACCGGGACAAGCTGATCCCGATTCTGCAGGAAGTGCAGAAGGTGCAGGGGCACCTCTCGCGTGAGGCCATGATGAAGGTGGGGCGCCACCTGGACCTGCCCGCCAGCAAGGTCTTCGGCGTGGCGACCTTCTACAACCAGTTCCGCTTCGCGCCTGTCGGCAAGTTCCACATTCAGGTGTGTCGAGGCACCGCTTGCCACGTCAAGGGCTCGAAGGCCGTGGCGGACGCCATACGGCGCACTCTGAAAGTCGAGCCTGGCCAGACCACCCGCGATTCCATGTTCAGCTTCGAAGTCGTGGCCTGCCTGGGCGCCTGTGGCCTGGCTCCGGTCGTGGCCATCAACGGCGAGTTCCATGGAGGCGTGACCTCGGATTCGATTCAGAAGCTGATCGCCAAGTGTCGGAGGAGCGCCAATGCCAACGGCTGATGTGAAAGAGAACCCGCTCTTCTGCTGCTGTTCGGCCTGCTGGCACAGCCCCGAGCGTCCCTGCCCGGATGTGGTGTCTTGCGTGACCACGGGCAAGACGCGTTGTCATTCCGATGCGGCCTGCGAGGCAAGACGGCAGGCCTGGACAAGCGCGCTCCAGCATCAGAAGGCCGCGGAGCCGGTCATCTACATCGGCATGGGAACCTGCGGGTTGGGCGCGGGTGCGGGCAAGAGCCTGGCCGCCATCAACGCATATCAGGCCAAGACCGGCGGCCGTGTCCAGGTGGTCGAGGTGGGGTGCCTGGGGTTGTGCTCACGCGAGCCCTTGATTGACGTTCGCCTGCCGGGGCGCCCCCGCGTCTCCTTCATGGACATGACCGAGGAGAAGATCCCGGCGTGGCTGGACAAGGTGTTCGAGGGCGAGTTGCCCGAGTCCGGAATCCTGGGCCAGCACCGGGAGGCCAACCTGGAGCCTTGGGCGAACGTGCCCTTCGTCGACGAGGATCCCTTCTTCCGTGGCCAGACCCGCTGGGTGCTGGCCAACTGTGGCCTGGTCGAGCCCAACAGCCTGGGCGATTACCTCCTGCGCGGCGGTTACCGAGCGCTGGGCAAGACCCTGGCAAGCGCACCCGAAGTGGTCTGCGACACGGTGGAGAGAGCGGGCCTGCGTGGTCGTGGCGGCGGTGGTTTCCCCGCCGGCAGGAAATGGAAGCTGGCGCGCCAGGTGGACGCCGACCAACGCTACATCGTGTGCAACGCCGACGAGGGCGATCCAGGCGCCTTCATGGATCGCTCGGTGATCGAGAGCGATCCCTTCCGCTTGCTCGAAGGCATGGTGGTGGCGGGCTTCGCCGTGGGGGCCAGCCAGGGCATCATCTACATTCGCGCCGAGTACCCGTTGGCCATCGAGCGTTTGGCGAAAACCATTCCGATGGCGCGTGCCGCGGGGCTGCTCGGCCACAACATCCTGGGTTCGGGTTTCGACTTCGACATCACGGTCAAGCAGGGCGCGGGCGCCTTCGTGTGTGGCGAAGAGACCGCCCTCCTTCACAGCATCGAAGGGCGTCGGGGCATGCCGCGTGTGCGGCCGCCGTACCCCGCGGTCAAGGGCTTGTGGGGCAAACCCACCTGCATCAACAACGTCGAGACCCTGGCCAACCTTCCCACCCTCATGGAACACGGGGCCGACTGGTTTTCCGCGGTGGGAACCGCCAACAGCAAGGGCACCAAGGTCTTCGCCCTGTCCGGCAAGGTGGCGCGTACCGGCTTGGTCGAGGTGGCCATGGGGACCACCCTGCGCGAAGTGGTGTTCGGCGCCGGCGGTGGCATCGCCAACGGCAAGGCCTACAAGGCTGTGCAGATCGGCGGTCCCTCGGGCGGCTGCATCCCCGAACAACACCTCGACATCCAGATCGACTACGAATCGTTGAAGAAGGTGGGCGCCATGATGGGCTCGGGCGGGTTGGTGGTCATGGACGAAGACAACTGCATGGTCGACGTGGCCAAGTTCTTCATGGACTTCATCCAGCGCGAAAGCTGCGGCAAGTGCATCCCCTGCCGTGAGGGCACCCGCCGCATGCTGGAGATCCTGAACGCCATCACGCGCGGTTACCGCAACGAGAACAACAACCAGACCATGGAGCGCTTCAAGGGCATCATGGCCTTGGAAGAGCTGGCCGAGGTCATTGGCGACACCAGCCTGTGCGGGTTGGGCCAGTCCGCGCCCAACCCGGTGCTCTCGACCTTGCGTTGGTTCCGCGACGAGTACGAGGCGCACATCTTCGAGCGCAAGTGCAGCGCCCATGTGTGCGTCGAGCTGCTCAACTACACCATCAACGCCGAGAAGTGCACCGGCTGCACGGTGTGCAGCAAGCAGTGCCCCACGGCCGCCATCATGGGCGAGAAGAAAACCGCCCACTACATCATGCAAGACAAGTGCATCGCCTGTGGAACCTGCGCCGACGTGTGCAAGTTCGACGCGGTCAGCGCGGATTGATTCGAGGAACCCCATGCCGTCAATTGAAGTCAACAACCGCCAGGTCGAGATGATACCGGGGGAGATGCTCCTGCAGACCATCCGCCGCGCGGGCGTGCGCGTGCCCACCCTGTGTGCCATGCCGGGCATGGACCCGACGGGCGCCTGCCGCATCTGCGTGGTCGAGGTTGAGAACCAACGTGGCCTGGTGCCCAGTTGCTGCGTGCCCGCCGTCGAGGGCATGAAGGTCAAGACCCACTCGCCCCGCGCGGTGCGGGCGCGCAAGACCGTGGTGGAGCTGCTGCTCGCCAACCACCCGGAAGACTGCATGTACTGCCCGCGCGATGGCTCGTGTCAGTTGCAGGATCTGGCCATTCAGCACGGTATCCGCGAGCGTCGTTACCCGGGAGCCAGCCAGAACCAGCGTGTCTACGACGTGTCCAGCCCGTCGCTGGTTCGCGATCCGGGCAAGTGCATCCTCTGTGGCAAATGCGTGCGCGTTTGTGAAGAGGTCCAAGGGGTCTCTGCCATCGACTTCAACGGCCGCGGCAGCCAGACCGTGGTGGGACCGGCCTTCGGCGATGGCCTCAACGTCTCGTCGTGCATCAACTGCGGCCAGTGCGTGATGGCCTGTCCGACCGCCGCGCTGACCGAACAGAGCCACGTGAAGAACGTGCTGGCCGCCTTGCGCGACCCCAGCCGCTATGTGGTGGTTCAGCACGCGCCCGCGGTCTCGGTGAGCCTGGCCGAGACCTTCGGCCTGCCGCCAGGGAGCGATGCGGCCGGCAGCTTGACCGCGGCCCTGCGCCTGCTGGGTTTCCGCAAGGTCTTCGACACCAGTTTCTCCGCCGACCTGACCGTGATGGAAGAGGCCAGCGAGCTGGTGCAGAGGATCACGAGCGGCGGCGTCCTACCCATGTTCACCAGTTGCTCGCCGGGGTGGATCAAGTTCGTGGAGCAGTTCTATCCCGACATGATCCCCAACCTGTCGACCTGCAAGAGCCCGCAACAGATGCTGGGGGCCATCATCAAGAGCCACTTCGCGGAACGCGAAGGCATCAATCCCGGCTGCATCTACTCCGTGTCGATCATGCCGTGCACCGCCAAGAAGTTCGAGGCGCGCCGGCCCGAGATGGTCGACGACCGCCTGGCCGACACCGATGCGGTGCTGACCACGCGCGAGCTGATCGAGATTATTCACATGCACGGCATCGAGTTGCGCGACCTGGCCCCCGAGCAAGCCGATACTCCCTTTGGCGTGCGTTCCAGCGCGGGCAAACTGTTCGGGGCCACCGGAGGCGTGATGGAGGCGGCGCTGCGTACCGCCCACCATCTCATCACCGGGCGTGAACTCGGCGCGCTTGAAGTCCCCGCCGTGCGTGGGCCGACGGGTATCAAGGAGACCAAGGTGCGCGTGGGTGATTTGGAGCTGGGCGTGGCCGTGGTCAGCGGACTCAAGAACGCGCGCAAGGTGTTGGCCGAGATTCGTGCGGGTCGCAAGGATCTGCACTTTGTCGAGGTCATGACTTGCCCGGGTGGCTGTGTCGCTGGCGGAGGGCAGACCCTGCGCGCCGACCTGGATGCGGTGAGCGCGCGCATGAAATCGCTCTACGCCATCGATCAGGCCAGCACGCTGCGCACCGCCCACGCCAACCCGGCGGTGAAGGCCCTGTACGACGAGTTCCTGGGCAAGCCGCTCGGCGAGCGAAGCCACCACTTTCTGCACACCCATTATCAACCTCGCAACGTTCCCATCTAGACCAAATCGCGCGCCGCCCATAGGCGCGAGCACCGCGTTCATCACGCCTGCCAGGCCCAGCCGGGTCTGTCGCCCGAAGTGTGTCCGGAGATTCCACCATTCATTGGTGCCGCCATTCCCATGTCGAAGGAGAAACCATGAGCAAGAATTTGTCTTTGGCCCTTGACGACGAACCCATCCAGACCAAGCCGGGCGAAAAGCCCCAAGCCCTGGTGGTCGACGACGATTCGGACTTCCTGGAGCAGCTTCGTGTCGGCCTCGAGAGCTTGGGTTTCGACGTGACCACCGCCGAGAACGAGAAGGACGCGACCGAGCAGATTGCCCACTGGCAACCCGATCTGGTGGTCCTGGACCTCATCATGGACCGTCCCGACTCGGGGTTTTTGCTCTCCTACCGCATGAAGAAGAAGTACCCCAAGACGCCTATCATCATGGTGTCTGCGGTCACCAGCCGCACCGGGCTCAACTTCGAGGCGGCTACAACCTCGGAGCGTGCCTGGGTGAAAGCCGACGCCCTGCTGGCCAAGCCGGTGCGGCTCGAGCAGCTCAAGCGCGAGATCGAGCGCCTGATGTAGACCGTCAGGCAACCGTTCATCCAAGCCGAAGACATATACAAGCCCGCGGGACAACCTCGCCCCGCGGGCTTTTTGTTTGACCGAGGCCTACGGGATGTAGGGGATGTTGGGCGGTGGCTGCGCAGGTGGAGGTGCAGGGGGCGGCGGCGGAGGTGGCGGTGCGGCGGCCGGTGGTACCACGGCGGGGGGTGGTGGCGGCGGGGGAGGGGGGGCAGCCGCCACGGGGGGTGTGGGTGAAGGGGGTGGTGGTGGTGGTGGCGGAGGCGAGCCCGCGGGCGGTGCGGGGGGCGGTGGTGGCGTGGCCGCGGCCGGAGGGGCCGGTGGTGGCGGCGGTGCAGGTGGGGGCGGAGGAGCGGCGGGCGGGCTTGCGCCGGCTGGAGGCGGCGGGCTCGGCGGCAGTTCGGGAGGCGTCACGCACCCCGAGAGATCGAAGAACATGAACTCGAGCGCCTTCTCCTGGGCGCTGAGGTCACGAGACCTGCATTCGGTCGGGAACTCAGGCGTGCCACCCATCACACGCACGTCGTCCTGATCGTCGCCCGAGACAGCCGACGAGACGTGGACCCCGGTGTAGACAATCCGGCCGCACTTGCTGGTCTGGGGAGCTACCGGTGTGAGGAAGTCGAAGTAGTGCACATGGCTGGAGTCGCCATCGGGAGGCGAGCTCGTGTTGAACAGCCAGCGCGTCGCCGGGGATCGGGTGGTCCTGGCGGTGTACTTGGCACTCAGCACGAAGTCGTCGTGGTTGGTGAGCTGCAGACGGCCGGCGGTGGTGGATGCGTTCACCGTCTGCAACCACTGCGCGAAGTCTCTGCCCTTGGGGGTGGCCTGGTCGATGATGGTGTTGAGATCGCTGCTACTGACCCGGCTGCCCAGGCTGCTGGGCCAGCTCGCGATGTCTCCGTAAGGTTCAGTCGACACCGAGCCTTCCGTCATGAGGAAGCTGGCGAAGTAGTGTTCCAGGAAGGCCTTGCCACCACCGTTGACATACGTTCTCAGATTGCGGATGAAATCGGCTGTTACGTAGCCGCCATGTGCGGCGTAGTAGCCAGAAGCGGCGCAGTTCATCATGACGATGTCGTAGTCCTGTAGCGCGCTGGTGTCGTGGAATAGTGCGGTCTGGGCTACCGGGAAGCGGGCGCCTCCCGTGCCTGCATAGCGGGTGGCTCCGTTCCCAGATTGGTTGTTGTGGGATGTGCTGACCAGACTGAACAGGTTGATGTGGCCGGAACCCGAGGGATTGGTGAATTCGGAGGCGTCGATACCGATGCGGGTCAGCAGGCACTCGAGCGTATCGAGCTGGCCGGTG
>CAZHUY010000100.1:0-21004 GCA_964535465.1 uncultured Myxococcales bacterium | reverse complement strand
GTCCCGTGCTTTTCAACCTTTTTTCTGATCCGGAATCATGAACGGTGATTTAGCATCGTGATGATCGCCCTGCGGCCTCCCGATCGCCGACCTGGCTTTGTATGAATCGCCAAGCGAGACAGCAGGCCGCCGCTCCCACAGGCACGGATGGCGACCTGGGATCCGATCGGCCACCTATGCATTGTGAGGATGGCGAAGCGAGAGCACAGAACCGGATCACCACATTGGTAGAACTGGTATTGAGCGGAACCGAAAGGGATTGCCGGCAGCAGAGCGGACCAGTTGCTCGGCCACGGCCACGGCCACGACCACGGCCTCCTTCCTTGCTTAACGGGTGGGAGATCTCACAGGACCCGATCCACCGCTTCGTGGACCGGGTCTTGGGTG
The DNA here is from genome assembly GCA_964535465.1 of uncultured Myxococcales bacterium. Classification (GTDB taxonomy): domain Bacteria; phylum Myxococcota_A; class Polyangia; order Fen-1088; family Fen-1088; genus Fen-1137. Next base: position 20,617 of record CAZHUY010000100.1, on the reverse strand, counting down.
GGCCAGACCTACGCGGCCGGCGCGCTCGGGGGCGGGGCCGAGGGCTTGCTGGTGACGGGCTTCTTGCGTGGGCGGTCCGGAATGACCGAGTGGATCTCGGCCTCGCTGAATCCCTCGGTGCGATACAAGCGCTTGAGATGGGCCAGCCCGATCTGTCCCGAGTGCGCCACCGCGGTCAGCGCGCGCTGGAACATTTGCAGACGGGCGCGCGGACCAGCCGTCGGGGTCAAAGCCTTGCGATAGTTTTCCGCGCCCGCGCGCAAGCGAGCGGCAATGTCCTTGGCCTCGCCCTCGGGCAAGCGGGCAATGATGTTCATCTCCAACAATTGCGCCAACAGCTCCATGCGCTCGGGTTGATCCGTATCCGACCCGCCCGTGTAGTAACTGATGCCGCTCGGAAAGACCACATCGTAAGTCGGATCGAAGGACGGCCGCCCGATCTTGTTCCACACCTCATCCGAGATCTGCGCCACCAACTTGTCCGCGCGATGATTGAGCGGCGTGAGGCGATGACAAGGGAGTGAATTCGCGTTAGCCGCGACGCTTAAGGAAGCGACGCGAGTCGCCGCGCTCGTGGTAGCCGATCCTCTCGCCCACCGTGGCCACGCGTGCGGCGAGGCAGCCGTGGCAGTGCGCGGGCTCTTCGTCCTGGCAGGGCTTGCCGTCGTAGAGCTGGTAGGAGCCGCGGTACTTCGCGCCGGTCAGGTTGGGCATGATGACGTTGGCCCCGGCCAGCAGGCCGCACTCGCGTCCGTTGGGCGCCAGGGCCTGCAGCGCGGTGGTCGAGGCGATGTTCACGTCCGGCAGGTAGAGGCGCGTGGTGGCGACCATGCGCAGTCCCAGATTCAACTGCTGGTGCTTCTTCGTCACGAAGCTGCCCAGGGCATCGTGCAGTGGCGTGTCGGCGTGGGGAATGAACGGGCCCATGCCGATCATGACCACCTTCTCTTGTTCGAAGAAGAGGATGTCGCGGGCCAGGTGCTCCAGGCTCTGACCGGGCAAACCGATCATCACGCCCGAGCCGAGCTGGTAGCCGATGCCGTGCAGCAGGCGCAGGCAGTCGCGGCGGCGCTCCCAGCTGTGGTCCGGCGGGTGCAGGCGCGCGTACAGCTCGGGATCGCTGGTCTCGATGCGCAGCAGGTAGCGCTCGGCCCCGGCGGCGTACCAGGCGCGGTAGGTCTCCTCGCTCTGCTCGCCCAGCGAGAGGGTGATGGCGAACTGGTTGTTCGACAAGGCGCGCACTTTGGTCACCAGCTCGGTGATCATGTCGACGAACTTGGCATCGCGGCGCTCGCCCGCCTGCAACACCACCGAGCCATAACCTTGCTCATAGGCCCAGCGCGCGCCCTCGAGGACCTCCTCCATCGGCATGGTGTAGCGCTCGACTTTGCCGTTGCTGCGCCGGATACCGCAGTAGCGGCAATCCTTGCTGCACAGGTTGGACAGCTCGAACAACCCCCGCAGGTACACCACCGGGCCAACCTCGCGCAACTTCACGGCGTGCGCGGCGGAGAGCAAGGCCTCCATGTCCTTGGGGGCCTGGGCCCCCAGCAGGACGACCAGATCCTCGGGATCGGGCCTATCCTTGGCGAGAAGTCGTTCGAGCCTTGTCATGTTCCAGCATCGCGTGGTTGGCCGCCGGGAAGGGGGCCAAGGCACGTTTGAAGATCCCCAGGCTGTAGGCGATGCACAGCCCGTAGTTGGTCATGGGCACGCCGGCCACGCGCGCACGCAGGATGCGACTCAGCACCTCGCGGCGGTTGAGCGTGCAGGCGCCACAATGGATGATGAGCTTGTAGGGTGAGAGATCCGCGGGGAAGTCGTGGCCCTGCACATGCTGGAAATCCAGCGGGCCGCCCACGTACTGGGTCAGCCAGCGCGGGATCTTCACGCGGCCGATGTCCTCGCCGATGGGGTGATGGGCGCAGGCCTCGGCGATCAACACGCGGTCGCCGGGCCGCAGACCCTCGATGGCCATGGCGCCCTCCACCTGGCTGACCAGATCGCCTTTCAAGCGCGCGAACAGGATGGAAAAACTGGTCAGCGGAACCTCGGCGGGTGTGTCGGCCGCCACCTTGAGGAAGGCCTGCGAGTCGGTGATGACCAGGCGAGGCGGCGTGGAGAGGCGGCGCAGGGCCGCGGCCAACTCGTGATCCTTGACCACCATGCCCGTGGCGTCGTGGTCCAGCAGATCGCGCAGCACCTGGACCTGGGGCAGGATCAAGCGGCCCTTGGGTGCCTCTTTGTCGATGGGCACCACCAGGATGGCCAGCTCGCCGGGACCCACCAAATCGCCTACGATGGGGCGACCGTCGAGAAAATCGGGGGGCGCCTGGTCCAGCACGGCCTGGCGCAGGTCGAGCAGGCCCGTGCCCTGGCTGGCGCTGGTGGCCACCACGCGCAGACCGCGCGCGCGCAGGCGGGCCAGCAGGGCCTCGTCGGGCGGCGTCTCGTCGCACTTGTTGAAGGCCAGGACCAGGGGAACCTTGCGGCCCTGCAGCTCGGACAAGAGCTGCTCCTCGAAGGGTCCCCAGGTGCCCGCGGTGACCAGCAGGCCGAGATCGATGCGGTCGAAGACCTGGGTGGTGCGCTTGACCCGCAACGCACCCAGGGCGCCTTCGTCGTCGATGCCGGCCGTGTCCACGAACAGCACCGGGCCGAGCGGCAGCATCTCCATGGGCTTCTCCACCGGATCCGTGGTGGTGCCGGCCACCTCGGAGACCAGTGACACCTGCTGGCGCACCATCGCGTTGAGCAGGCTGGACTTGCCCACGTTGCGCCGGCCGAAGATGCCGATGTGCAGGCGCATGCCCTTGGGGGTCGTCAGCTTGCCCTCGTTCATGACAGTGTTCCTCTACCGGCCGGCTGCACGTTCTCTTGGCGAATGGCCCTCATCACCTCACACGTAGACGTCGCGCTTGCCGCCCTTCACGGTGCGCACGAGGCGCTCGGAGATCTCGCGTTGCCGCGCCTCCATGTTGGCCAGCGTGCTGCCCACCAGCTTCTCGCCGGCCGCCCGGGTCTCGGGGCTGGCGTAGTCCTCCAGGTATTCGGTGAAGGTGGAGAGCGCGTTGGGATCGCAGTGCAGCTTGATGGCGCCCGGCTTGGCCAGATCCATGAAGTCCGCCCCGGTGCGTCCCAGGCGGTAGCAGCCGGTGCAGAACGAGGGCACGTAGCCCATAGAGGCCACGTCACGCACCACCTCGTCGAGCTGCCGGTGGTCACCCAGTTGGAACTGGCTCTCGTCGGCCGGGTTGGCCTCGGCCTCGGCGTAACCGCCCGGGTTGGTGCGGCTGCCCGCCGAGATCTGCGATACGCCCAGGGCGAAGGTTTCGCGCCGGATGTTGGGTGTCTCGCGCGTGGACATGATGATGCCGGTGTAGGGCACGGCCAGGCGCAGGATGGCCACGATCTTGCGAAAATCCACGTCGGACACGGCGTGGGGCGGACTGCTGGCGATCTCCGATCCGATGGCCGGTTCCAGGCGCGGCACGCTGATGGTGTGCGGCCCCACACCGAACTTCTGCTCCAGGTGTCGGATGTGCTGCATGAGCGCCAGGATCTCGAAGCGCCAGTCGGCCAAGCCGAACAGGATGCCCACGCCCACGTCGTCGATCCCCGCCTCCATCGCGCGATCCATGGCCGTGACCCGCCAGTCGTAGTCCTTCTTCTTGCCCGCCAGGTGCACGCTCTGGTAGGTGGCGCGGTGATAGGTCTCTTGGAAGAGCTGGTAGGTGCCGATGCCGGTGGCCTTCAGGCTGCGGAACTCCTCGACGGACAGCGGGGCCACGTTGGCGTTCACGCGCCGGATCTCGCCCTTGCCGCGCTTGACGCTGTAGATGGTGGCGATGGAATCGAGCACGTACTGGAAGCCCTGGCGCGGGTAGGACTCGCCCGCCACCAGCAGGATGCGCTTGTGCCCCTGGTCCACCAGAATCTCGACCTCGCGCCGAATCTCGTCCTGGCTCAGAACCCGGCGCTTCACCTCTTTGTTGCGCGCGCGGAAGGCGCAGTAGGTGCAATCGTTGCCGCACAGGTTGGAGACGTAGAGCGGCGCGAAGAGCACCAGGCGCGCGCCGTAGATCCGATCCTTCACCGCGCGCGCGGTTTGGAAAATCTCGCCCAGCAACTCGGGGTCGCTGACCGTCGACAGGGTGGCCACGTCCTGCATGTCCAGGCCCTTCATGACCCGTGCCTTTTCCAGCACGGCACGAACCGAAGACGCGTCTTTGCTGGCTGGGGTGCCCAGGACGCGGATGATCTCAGCTTCGTCGATGAATGATGACTGCTCGCTCATGATGGTGTTTCCGATGCCATGGTTGTTTGTGGGGTTTCATCCGGCAAATGCACGGTGAATGTGGTTCCCGCGTCGGGTTGGCTCTCCACCATGACGTCGCCGCCGTACATGGTGGCCAGCTTACGCAAGATCGACAGGCCCAGGCCGCTGCCCATGATGTTGCGTGTCTTGCTGTTCTTGATGCGTACGAACTCGCCAAAGAGCTTGGCGGTCTCCTCTTTGGTCATGCCGATGCCCGTGTCCTTGACGGCGATGGTCACGCCCTGCCCTGCCCCGCTCTTGATGAACACGTCCACGCGCCCGCCCTCGCGGTTGTACTTGACCGCGTTGGACACCAGGTTGTTGAGCATGATCTCCAGCTCGCCTCGGTCGGCCTGCATGACGACTGGGGGCGTGGCGTGCAGCTCGAGGGTCAGCTTGCGCTCGCTCGCCTCGGGTTGGGCGGTCTCCAGGGCCAGGCGCGCCACGTCGACCACGTCCACCTCGGTCAGCTCGCGTCGCTTCTGACCGGATTCGATGCGGGTCAGGTCGAGCAGATCGACGATGAGCTTGCGCATGCCATCCAGGCGCACCAGGCTGCGATCGATCACGCGCGCCATGGTGGCGGGATCCTCGGCCGCGCCCTCCTGCAAGAGGCGCAGATAACCTTCCACGGCGGCCAGCGGCGCCTTCAGCTCGTGCACCAGCACCGACAGGAACTCGAAACGCATCTGGCGCTTCTCTTGGGCCAGCTTGCGCGCCTGCCAGCGCAGGATGTGATGGCGGGCCGCCTTGCGAACGGCGTCGCGCAGCTCTTCGGGCGTGAAGGGCTTGGCCAGGAAATCGAAGGCCCCGCGCTTGGTGGCGCTGACCGCGACGTCCAGCGAGGCGTAGGCCGTGATCATGATGATCAGAACGTCGTCGTGGCGCTGGTTGAGCTGTTCCAAAACGTCCAGCCCCGACATGCCGGGCAGTTTGTGATCGAGCAGCAGGATGTCGTACTTCTGGGCGGCCATCTTGCCCAGGGCCTCCTCGCCGCTCTCGGACTGGTCAATCTGCAGCCCCACCTGGCCGTCGGTCTCCGGCAAGGTCACGCGGAATCCCGTCAGCACACGCGTGGCCCCGCTGCGCATCCCGGCTTCGTCATCGATGACCAACACACGCAAGGTGTCCATGGGATCAGTCTCCAGGCTATTGGCGCTCACGAATCTCCTTCTTGGCCTTCTTCCACAGCCAGGAAGCTGGCCGAATCGTCGCGGCGTTCGAAACGCGGCAAGGTCACGGTGAAGGTCGTGCCGGTGGGGCCAGCGTCGCGGTCGGCATTGGACCTCACCTTGATGGCGCCCCGGTGCATCTTGACGATGCCGTAGCTGACCGCCAGCCCCAACCCCGTGCCACGGCCCATCTGCTTGGTGGTGAAGAAGGGCTCGAAGATGCGGTTGATGTTCTCCTTGGGGATGCCCATGCCCGAGTCCTCGACCTCGAACCACGCCTGCTCGGCGCTGACCCCCGTGCGCAGGCACAGCCGGCCGCCCGACGGCATGGCCGCCACGGCGTTGCTGAGCAGGTTGGTCAGGACTTGGCGAATCTGGTCGGCGTCCAAATCAGCCGAGGCGCTGGCGTCCTGGTTCTGCACCACCACCTCGATGTTCGAGGCCGGGGGCACGCCGCGCAGAGCGCCCGCCACCAACTCGGCGAGGTTGGTGGACGACAGGACCACCTTGTTCTGCCGAGCGAAGTTGAGCAGCCCCGAGACGATCTGTTTGCAGCGATCCGCCTGCTCGACAATCATCGCCAGATCCGTCGCCTGCGCGGAATCCTCGGAACACGACTCCAGCAGCAGGTGAGCGTAAAGCAGAACCACGCCCAACGGATTGTTGACCTCGTGGGCGATGCCCGCCGAAAGCTGCCCCATGCTGGCCAACTTCTCGGCTTGCACCAGGGCATGCTGGGCGCTGGCCAGCTTGGTGTTGGCCAGATCCAGCTTCTGCACGGTGTTCTTCAACCGATCGATGGTGAAGGGCAGACACATCTCGTCCTCGGCCAGGCCGCGCAGGATGGCCACGGCGTGGGCGCGGCAGGTGTCGTAGCCGCACGCCCCGCAATTCAGCTCGTCGTCGGGACCCAGCTTGCCCATATCCGCCATGACCGAACGGATCTCGTCCGCGGAAGGCTCGGGCATGGTCTGGTTGGCGGTCTGAAAGGTGCGATCCAACGGGACGTCTTGCAGCGCCCGCATATCCTTGGCCCACGCCCCGGGCTCGAAGTGCTGGCGCTCGGCCTTCACGTGCCGGCTGACATGAGCCCGACGCATGAAGGGCGCCAGACCCTGGCTCATGCCCGCGCCCATGATGCAACCGCCACGGCAGCACAGCAGCTCGAGCAGGTGAACCTTGAGCTGACCCGCCGAGAACTCCTGCAACGCCACGGGAAAGGCCTCGCGACCGTCGGCTGCCACCACGTCGTTGGACGCGAGATCCTCGGTGATGCCCGCGGTCTGCAGGCTGCCCCGGGGCAAGGGGAAGACCCCCCCCAGGGCCGCGTGCGGGGGATCGAAATCCGAAGGGACCAGCTCGCCCTTCCACACCTCGGCGCTGTCCAGCATCTCGCGCAGCTCACGGAAGGTCAGTACCGCCTCGATGCGATCGTCGCCGGTCAGGCTGGCGGCCTCGCCCTTCTTGGCGATGCAGGGGCCGACGAACACGATCTTGATATCGGCGCCGTAGCGCACGCGCAGGGCCCGCGCGGTGGCCAACATGGGCGAGACGAGAGGCGCCAGATGGGGCAGAAGCTCGGGATGGTAGCGCTCGACGAAGTTGACGATGGCCGGGCAAGCGGTGGCGATGAAATTCTCCTTGGGATGCTCGGCCAGCAGCTCGCGGTAGGCGCGCGCCACCAGGTCCGCGCCGAAGGCCACCTGGCACACCAGGGAAAACCCCAGCTTGCGCACGGCCGCCACCACTTGCCGGACGTCGCGCTCGGCGAACTCGGCGGGAAAACTGGGTGCGATGCAGGCGACCACGCGCGCCCCGCTGTGTAGCAGCGCGCGCACTTCGTCGACCGAGCTGAGGACACGCTTGGCCCCCTGGCTGCACACCAAGACGCACGAGCCACACCCGATGCAACGGGAAAGGATGACCTCGGCCTGACCCCCGGCGATGCGAATGGCCTTGGCCGGGCACTCGCGCACGCAGGTGTAGCAAACCCGGCAGCGCTCACGGATGGTGCTGACCAGGCATAGATCCGAGGGCTTCATGGCTAACCCATGTCTTTGCCCAGTGGCCGTCTGGCGAAGAAGGCGACCTTCTCCAGGCTGACGCCGATGTCGATGTGCTCGACGTAGATATCGGGGGGCAAGCGCAAGCGGATGTCGGCGAAGTTGAGCAGGCTCTTCACCCCGGCCTCGACCAGGATGTCGGCCACGCTCTGGGCAGCCGCCGCGGGCACGGCCACGATGGCCACCTCGATGTTCATGTCGCGCATGACCTGGCGGGCCTCGCTGATGTGGAACGAGGGACAGCCGTTGATCAGGCGATCGACCTTCGAGGGATCGATGTCGAACGCCGCTACGATCTGCAACAGAGGGCGACGCCCCAGGAAGTAGGCGAAGAGCGCGCGGCCCAGGTTGCCCACGCCCACCAGCGCCACGGACTGGGTGGTGAGTGGATCCAGGAAGACGCCAACCCGCTCCTCGAGAACCACGACCTCGTAGCCGCGGTTGGGGCTGCCCTCGTAACGCACATTCATGAGATCGCGCCGCAACTGCTCGGGCGTCACGTCGGCCAGGGCGGCCAGCTCGTGCGAGAAAACGTAGCGCGTCCCCGAGAAGGCCAGGTCACGCAGGATGCGGCGGTAGAGAATCAGCCGAACGACGACCAGCTCGGAGACCGTCTTTCCGCCGAGTTTTCGACGAGTTAGCGTTCTCTTCATGGTCGTGTACCTGTGAGCGCTGTTACTTCATTCACAACGGCACCCCTTTCTTATGACTATCTCTACCAACGAAGTCAAGAATGAACCCGGGCAGGGTCAAAGCGTCAGCCACCCTATGCCCCAAAGGCCAGTCCACGCAACCTCGCGTTGTCAGCGAAAGCGGGAAGGGGACGTGCACATGCAACGGGCCGGATAGCCTCTGAGGAAGGCTGGAAGGCTGGAAGGCTGGAAGGCTGGAAGCGGATGTGTGGGCTTGCCGCCTCACCAGGACTTCCTGGCTTCCTGAGTTCCTTAGAGGTTATCCCCTCGCCCGGCGCCTTCGGGACGTACCGCTAGGGCAGCGGCAGCAGCATCAGGCTCAGGCGGTCGGGGCCGGCGTCGACCAGCCAGGTGAGGAACTTGGCGTTCGCGGCCACGTTGGTGATTCGGCGCGGCTCGGGGAACACCGACTCCGCCTTGGCGCCCGGCCGCCGCTCCAATTGCCACAGCCCCTCCATGTTGGGGCAGTAGATCTTGTCCGCCACTTCTATGGGCGAGCAGATGGTCTTGTTGGTGATCACCTCGTGGCGCGACAGATCCGCCGCGATCTTGCGGATCTCTCCCGAGTTCAGGTCGTAGTGGTAGATGTCGCCCGCGGCGACCAACTTGGCCGGGGTCGGACCGGTCTGGGGCGCGGTGAACCTGAGATCGCCACCGCGGACCGCGACGCTGCCGATGCGCCAGTTGTCCTTGCCCTCTTTGTGGACGAAGTACACGCGCCCGGATTGCATGGCCAAGGCTTCGATGCGTCCCGTGTTGACGTAAAGGGCACGCACCTTGCGGTTGTCGAATGTTTGAATCTCGAACTTGTCCGTCTCCGGCACGACCACCCAGGCGAAATCGTTTCCCGAGGCCGCCATGTAGGCAGGCTGCAGCTTCACATCGACCAGGCGTTGCGCCGCCCCTCCCAGCTTGGGCACCTTCCACATGGCCCCCTCGCCCCAATAGACCAGGTCGGTGCGGCACAGGACCGCCGAGCTTCCGTGTTGCACCGGAATGGGCAGCGGCTTGGCCCCGGGGACCAACCGGTAGGCCATCTTCTCCGTCGCGAGATAAACCGCCTCGTCGTCCAGGAACAAGCCCGCGACATAGGGCGTGGTCGAGTCGGTCATCAACTCGGTGGGCATGGGCCCCTTGTGTGCTTGCTGCGCGCGCGCCCGCGGCTGAGGCAGCGGCGCCTGCCCCTTGGGGGCGTCCGCGCTTTCACCACACCCGTTGCAGCCCGGCGCCAAGGTCAACAGGCCCAGGGCCAGCATCCATAGAGGTACATGCGGTTGCTTCTTCATGACCTGGTTTCTTTTGAGCACAAAACAGGGCGCTCGTCCACGAGTCCTGCGCCTCGCGACTCGCCCGCTGGCCGCGCGCTACATGGTCCGGCGATCGATCACCCGTTTGGCCTTGCCTTCGCTGACCGGCAGGCTGGCGGGGGGCAACAGCTTGACCTTGGGCTTGGTCAGGATCTCGGAGCGCAAGCGGGCGGCGATCTCGGCTTCCAGGGCGTAGCGTTGGTCGTCGTTCATGTGGGCGGCGACGGGGGCCAGCTCGGCTTGCACGATCATGTCGTCGCGACCCTCCAGCAGGATGAGGTAGTTGCTCCCCACCTGCGGGATGGACATGAGCACGCGCTCGATCTGCTGCGGGTACACGTTCACCCCGCGCACGATCAACATGTCGTCGGCGCGACCGGTGATGCGCGACAGGCGGCGGTGCGTGCGGCCGCAGGGGCAGTCGCCCGACAGCATCGAGGTGATGTCGCGCGTGCGGTAGCGCAGAAGCGGCATGGCCTCGCGGCACAAGGTGGTCAGCACCAGCTCGCCCGGTTTGCCGTCAGGGACGGGCTGGCCGGTGACGGGGTCGATGATCTCGGCCAAGTAGTGGTCTTCCCACAGGTGCATGCCGGTGCGCGCCTGGCACTCGAAGGCCACGCCCGGGCCGTTCATCTCGGAGAGGCCGTACGAGTTGTAGACTTGCAGATTCAGGCCCTGTTCGATCTTGTCCCGGGTCTGCAAGGTGTAGGGCTCGGCGCCCACGAAGGCGCGACACAGCTTCAGCGAGGCGCGGGTGGCCGGACCCTTGGCCTCGAGGAAGTCGGAGAAGTAGAGGGCGAAGGAAGGCGTCATGTGCACCGAGGTGGTGCCGAAGTCCTGCATGAGCTGCAACTGCTTTTCGCAATTGCCCGGCCCGGCCGGGATGACCATGGCGCCGATCTTCTCGGCCCCGTAATGAGTGACCAGGGCGCCGGTGAAGAGCCCATAGGTCATCATGTTCTGGAAGACGTCGCGCGAGGTCATCCCCGACGCCACGAAGCTGCGCGCGCACAGCTCGGCGCCGTTGTCGACGTCCTGCCGCGAGAAGAAGAGCGCCTTGGGTTTGCCGGTGGTGCCGCTGGAGGTGTGCAGGCGCAGGGCCTGTTCCATGGGCACGGCCAGCAGGCCGGTGGGATAGGTCGCACGCAGGTCGGCGTTGGTGGTGAAGGGCAGACGGCTCACGTCGGCCAGCGCCTTGATGCTGTCGGGGGCGACCCCGGCCTTGGCCATGGCCTCGCGGTAGAACGGCACACGTTCGGCCAGGCGGGTCACCAGGGCTTGCAGACGCGTGAGCTGCAGCCGCTCCAGTTCGGGACGACTCAGGGTTTCCAGGGCGGGATCGCGAAACATCATCAACCTTCGAGGGGCTGGGCTTCCTCGACGATGAAATTGGGGATCTCATCGACGACCGCGTACACCAGGCGGCAGGTTCGGCACACGAAAGCACTCTCGTCGGGCCGCAGCTCGAGGCTGCCCTTGCACTTGGGGCAGGCCAGGATGGCGATCAATTCCTTGTTCATCGGCATGCCCCTATATACAACGGTCTGGGCGTCGGTGGCAGCCCCTGGCAAGCTCGTCTAGAGGTTCTTGTAGCGCGGCCCGCCGCCCCCCTCGGGGCAAACCCACTCGATGGCCGCGTAGGGATCCTTGATGTCGCAGGTCTTGCAGTGCACACAGTTGCTGAAGTCCACGCGCAGGCGCTTGAACTTGCCCGTGGCCTCGTCGCGCTCGACCACGAAGACGCCGGCGGGGCAGAACTTCTCACAGGGATTGCCGTACTCCTCGGCGCAACGGGCGCAGTCGGCGGTGATCTTGAGGTGGCAGGGCTGGCGCTCTTCGTGACGCGAGCCCGAGTGGTAGACGTCGGTCAGCTTGTCCGCCGTGGTGCCCTGGTTGTCGTATCGGAAGGCCCGACCAGGCGCGCCGTGATAGGGCATCTCGGCCAGCTTCTTCATGTGCGTGTGGTCCTCGTCCATGAGGATGCGGTCGAGCGGAAAAAGGCCGCGCGTGACGGTCATCAGGCCCGCCTGCACGACGCCCATGTACAGGCCTTGCTTCATCAGGCCACGGAAGTTCCGCGCGGGGTAGAGATCCTTGATGATGTACGAGTCTCTCACCGCGCTCTCGTACCTGGCGAGGCGAGCGGCCGAGAAGTCGTCGGCCACCAGCGCCTCGAACAGCGTCTGCGCGGCCAACATCCCCGACTTGATGGCGTAGTGGATGCCCTTCAGCTTGGGCAAGGCGATGAAGCCCGCCGAATCGCCGCACATGAGCGCGCCGTCCACGGCCAGCCTGGGCACCGAGTAGTACCCGCCCTCGGGCAGCGTCTTGGCGCCGTAGGAGATCAGACGGCCGCCCTCGAGCAGCTTGGCCAGCAAGGGGTGCTGCTTGAACCTGCAAAACTGTCTGTGCGGATCGAGGTTGGGATCGTCGTAGTCGAGCCCAGTCACCACGCCCAGGGCAACCTGGTTGCCGGTCATGGCGTAGATGAAGCCGCCACCGAAGGTGTGGCTGTCCATGGGGTAGCCCATGGTGTGGATGACGTGCCCCTCGGGCAGGGGTGACCGGTCGAACTCCCAGACCTCCTTGACGCCGGTGGCGTAAACCTGTGGGTTCTGGCCCTGAAGATTGAGCCGCTTGATCAGCTTCTTGGCGCACGAGCCGCGCGAACCCTCGCAGAACACGGTGGCCTTGGCCATCAGGTGGGGCCCGGGCTCGAAAACGCCCTTGGGGGTGCCGTCGGGGTTGACGCCCTTGTCGCCCACTTGCACGCCGGTCACCCTGTCGCCATCCAGCAGGACCTCCTGCGCCGGGAAGGTGGTCAACACGTCGACGCCCGCCGCCGCAAGCTGCTCGCCCATCCACTTGACCAGCTTGCCCAGGGACACGATGACGTTGCCGTGGTTGTTCATCGGGGGCGGCACCACGGGAGACTTGAAGGCGCGCTTCTCGGTCAGGAAGTACACGCCCTCGCTCTTCACCTCGCCCTCGATGGGCGCGCCCTTTTCCCTGTAGTCGGGGATGAGCTCGGCCAGCGCCCTGGTGTCCATGACCGCGCCCGAGATGGAATGGTCACCCACGTTGCCAGCCTTTTCCACCACCGCCACCACCATGTCCACGCCCAGGGTCTCTTCATTGATGAGGCGACCCTGCTTCGAGCCGGTGGCCACCGCCGCGTTGTGCTTGGCGATCAAGTTGCTCAGGTGCAGGGCACCGGACAGACCGGCCGGGCCGGCCCCTACGAAGAGAACGCCTGCGTTGATGGTGTCACGCTCTGTGCTCATGGAAGCGTGACCATGTAACGAAACGAGCGGGGAAGCACGACCCCGTGGGCAACCCTAGAGCGTCAACAGGCCCCAGAAGTGTCCCGCCCGCTATTCCGTCCGCTTGATCTGGAAGGGCAGCGGCGCGCCCTGCCCTCCCGACCAGTCCTCGACCACGGTGTTGACGTGGGCGCCGCGCGGGCCGCGGTGCAGGTAGTCGAGGAACAGCCTCAGCTGGGGCTCGGGCCCTTCGGCCAGCACCTCGACGGTGCCGTCCACGCGGTTGCGAGCCCAGCCGGCCAGGCCCAAACGCCGGGCTTCGTCGAAGGTGGTGGCGCGGAAACCCACGCCCTGGACCCGGCCGTGCACGATGGCGTGCAGGCGACGGGCAGTGTTCAGAGCGGCCCCTCGGTGACGGACACGTCGGTCAAGAGGGCGGAGATGAGCGGCAGCTCGGCGAAACGGGCCAGCACCTGTCCCGCCGCGTTCACCACCTCGACCTTGGCCAACGTCACGTATTCCACCGGCCCCTCCTTGGGCGAGCAAGCGGAGACGGTGCCGGTCACCCTGGTCCCGGTGTCGTAGCGGAAGGTCGCGCGGTGACTGAGCATCTGCCGCAAATCCTGTCGAATCGCCATGGCCGCAACCTTCCCAGGCTGGCCGTCCCTCGTCAACCCGAACCAGGGTCGGCAGATTCGCCTCTCGAAGCCGTCAAAAGCACGCATCAAGTAGTAAGATACCGGCGTGACGTTCGGACCCCGCGCATGTTTGGCCTTTCTCGCCGCGGCCTTGATCGGCTGCGGCGGCAACGAGCCATCTCCCGAGCTGCTCGCCGTTCAGCCCAACCGCGCCTATTCCAACCACGATGTGCGCCTGGTGCTGCAGGGCTCCGACTTCCTACCGTCCTTCCGCATCGACCCCAGCACCGACCAGCGGGTCGCGGTCATGGACGGTTTTTCTGGCCGCATCGGCAGGGACTCCATGTGGGCGCCCCTGACGCAGTTCGGGTGGCTGGGCCCCCACCAAATCTCCGCCACGCTGGCCCGCCAGGACGCCGAAAGACTGGTGGGCGCCCCACCCGTCAAATGCGACGTGGAGATCACGGATCCCCGGGGCCGCAAAACCGTTCTGTCGGGTGCCTTCGACGAATTGGGCCCGGACACCGACGCCCCGGAGATCGAGGTCCACAGCCCGGTTGCGGGTGAGCGCTACTGTCCGGGCGCCACGATTCGCGCGTCCTTCAAGATCAGCGAGAAGGAACCTGGCTATCTCACCTCCGTCAAGTGGGAGCTGCCTCGATCGTCCGGAGAGAGTCTCACGGGCTTCTGCCCCGTCGAGCCGGGCGCCTCCGTCGTCACGTGCAGGTTCGACGTGGCAATCGACGAGAATTTCTCCCCAAGAGAAACGGTCAACTTCTCGGTCAAGGCCCACGATAGCGCAGGCAACCCGGCCTTCATGGATTGCGCCATATTGCTGGATGAACGGCCCTCCATCAGCGCGGTCACGCCCAGCGCGGGCCCCACCCTGGGCGGCACCGACGTGGTCATTTCGGGGACGGGATTCCTGCCCGATAGCCGCGCCTACTTCGGAGACACATTGCTTCACCCCAACGGCGGCCTGGTGGCCGAGAAGGGAACCGTCATCAGCGGCCACACCCCGGCCCACACCCCGGGCTCGGTCAGGGTCAGGGTGGTCTCTCGCCTGGGCGAAGTCTTCGCCGATTTCAGATACGTGGACTCACCATCGGATAACGAGCCATGAGGCTGCTTCCCAAATTCGCTCTGCTCTCCATCGGCATGGCCGCGGTTCCCTTGGCCATCGCCGGCTACTCGTCCATCAGGGTCAGCCAGGCGGCCCTGCGCCACGAGATCGAGGGCCACGAGGTTCTCCTGGCCCGGCAGATCTCCGAATACGTCAGCAGCAATCTCTCCAGCCTGCAAACCACCATGTCGCTGGAGACGCGCATTCTCGACCTGACCCGGGTGAGAGGCGACCTGCCCACCGACGAGGCGTTCCGCAAATTCCTACAGCTCGTCTATCACCAGAGCGACGACTTCTCGGTGGTGGCCATGCTGGGGGCCGAGGGTCAGTTTCTGGTGCCAGCAGCCTTCCAGTCGGTGCAACCACGCAACGATTCCTTTGGGACGCACGAGATCGTCTCGGAGGAGGACGTGGCCCGGCTGTCGCGCCATGTTCCCGTCGAGGCGGCCTTGCGCGATGGCAGCGCGGTGGGTTCGATCCTGCAGGCGGGCCAGGCCCGCACACCCCACGTGGTGCTGGCGGTCCGCTATCAGGGGCGCATCGACGAGGATGCCCGGGTCATCGCGGCGGCGGTATCGCTGCGCCGAATTGCCGATCACCTGGCGCCGCTGTCGGCGAAGGACAGGGACATTCTGTTGCTGGATCGGGAAAGCCGCACGCTGGTGTCCGGCCGTCCCGGCATGACCATGCTGGAGACCAAGCTGCTCCCCCATGGCAAGGGGGGGATGCTGCCCGAAGCATATTTCGTGACCGAGTACGAGAGTCATGATCACCCGGTCATCGGGGCCTACGTGCCCATCCCGGTGTTCGGGCTGGGCGTGGTGGTCGAGCGTTGGGTGCAGTCGGCGCTGGCGCCTGCGCGCCGCCTGACCTGGACCACCATCTACTGGGTCGGGGTGGCGGCGTTCGTGGCCGCGGTGGTCGGGGCCGCGCTGGCGCGCTCGCTGGCCTTGCGGGTGGGCACGCTGGTGCAGGGGGCACGACAGATCGCCAAGGGCAAGTTGGACGCCGACATCGAGGTGGCATCGGACGACGAGCTGGGAGAGTTGGCCAAGGCTTTCAATTCCATGGCCAGCTCGCTGGCCGCGGCCCGCACGGAAATCCTGTTGCAGACCGATGAGATTCGCGGCTGGAACGTCACGCTAGAGAAGCGCGTGGAGGAGAAGACCAAGGAGCTGCGCGACGCCCAGGACCTGCTGCTACGCTCGCGCTCTCTGGCCGCCATCGGCTCGCTGGGCGCGGGCGTGGCCCACGAGATCAACAACCCCCTCACCGGGGTCCTGGGGCTGGCCCAGATTCTCCTGGCCGATCTGCCCGAGAACCATCCCACGCGCCCGCTGGTCAAGGACATCGAGGAGCAGGCGGTGCGCATCCAGGGCATCGTGGCCAACCTGTTGCGCTTCTCGCAGAAAGAATCGGGCGAGCACCTGCAGCCCATCGATATTTCCCAGGTCGTGCATGATGCGATCGAGTTGTGCGGGCCCAAGGTCCTGGCCGACGCGGGCATCACCGTGGTCACGCGCGTGCCACGACCCAGCCCGCTCATCCGCGGCAGCGCCCTACAAATCCAGGCGGCGCTGATTCAGCTCATCCAAAACGCCCGCGCCGCCATGGACAAGGGCGGCACCCTGATCCTCGAGACCACGCGGCCCGAGGACATGCTGCTGCGTCTGCGCGTGACCGACACCGGCCACGGCATCAAACCCGAGCAGCTCCCGCGCATCTTCGACCCCTTCTTCACCACCAAGGCCCAGCGCACCGATACCGGCATCGGCCTGTCCATGGTGCACAAGATCATCGAGGACCACGGTGGCAGCATCCGGGTGGAGAGTCAGATCGGTCAGGGCACCACCTTCTGGTTGACGTTCCCCATCGCTGAAGGAGCCAGCCTGCTCGCATGAGTCCCAAGGGCAAGGGCCGCTCGTCACGTCTGCAGATCGGGGCACTGGCCCTGGTGGCGTTGATCCTGGGCGGCGCCACGGCGCTGTCGCGCATCTTCTTCGAACGCCAACGTTCCGAGCTGCCGGCGGGTCTGCCTTCGGTGGCCCCGCGTACCCCCTTGGCCGAGCCCACGCAATTCCGCGTCAGCGCCTTGGCCGGCAGCGTGGAGGCCTTTCAGAACGGCCAGTGGTACGTGGCGCGCGCCGGGCACCTGCTGTCGTCCAAGGACGTGGTGCGCACCCACGACGGCTCACGCGCCCTCTTGCGCAGAGGCAGCGTGGAGATCGAGCTGCGCGACAACATGGACCTGCGCCTGGACAAGCTGGAGAACCGCAAGGCCAGCCTGGGACTGCTGCGCGGTGAACGCGTGTCCGCCAACGTGGGCAAGGGAGACGAACAACTGGAGATCAGGGCCATGGACACGCGCACGGAGAACGTGGGCGCGGCCAGCTTCACGGTGGCCGTGGCCCCCACTGGCCAAGTGAGCGTCGCCACCAAGGAAGGTACGGCTCGCTTCGAAGCACAAGGCAAGCATGTGCTGGTCGGCAAGGGGATGGAGAGCTCGGCGGCTCCGGGCGCGGCCCCCGGCACCCCCGAGCCCATCCCCGAGCAGCTCCTGCTCTCCGTCATCTGGCCCGAAGAAGAACCTTCGGACGGGGCCGCCAAGGTCAAGGGCCGCGCCAGCCCCTCGTCGCGAATTTGGGTCAATCAACAAGAGGTGCCGGTCGGTCCCGATGGGACCTTCCAGGCTCCGGTCCCGACCGATGGCAAAGGCCCCATTCGCGTCGATGCCCGCGACATCACGGGGCGAGAGAAGAGCGTCAGCAAGGCTGTGCGCCGCACGCCGGGCAGTCCGCACCTGGAAGCCGCGGACGACGAACTCTGGAACAAGTGATGAGGAACGTCGCCCGAGCCCTCGCGTTGCTCTCCCTGCTGCTGTCCACGCGGCCAGCCCTGGCCATGGACGCGGGGGTTTCCGCCGACGCCGATGCCGACACCCATGCCGACACCCATGCCGATGCTCCGGCCCGTGATGCCGCCTTCGACCTGAGTTCCGAAGGTCACGCCCCACAACCCGACGCCGGAACCCTCGCTAGCCCTGATGGTTTGCCGACGCCCGTGCCCGCCATCGTCCCGCAGACATCCGCGCCGTCCGTCGCGCGGCCGACGCGGCCGGCCCCGCCTTCGGTCGTGCTCTCGCTGGCCTCGACCTCGCCAGTGTTGGGTATCGACGCCGAAACCGACCTGCGCATCGTGGCCACCGGCGATTTCCCCTGGCCATTGCCCATGCCCCGCATCGTGTGCAGCGCTGGGCGCATCGAGGACGTGGTTCGCGAGGGCCCGACCAGCTTCTCGGCTCGCTTCGTCCTTCCTCCCACGCGTTTCCCCCAGGTCGCGCTCATCATCGCGGATCTCTCACACGACGCCTTGGTCTTGCACGGAACCTTGACCGTCCGCCTGCGTGCCGCCGCCAGCCCCGCTTTTCGCACCGACCCTGGGGCCAAGGTCACGGTCCAGGTCGGTGACAAGGAATTCGGCCCGGTCATCGCGCGCCGGGACGGCAGCATTCACGTACCCGTGGTGGTTCCTCCGGGAATCGATTTCGCGCTGGCTCGTTCGGTCAACCGGCACGGCAAATCGAGCCAGCAGTTGATCGATCTCAAGATCCCGCCCAGTCGACGGATGTTGATCCTGGCGCCGGAAAAGTTGGCGGCGGGTAGCGCGGGCGAGGTGGTGGTCATGGCGGCCGATGCCAACGGTCAACCGCTGCCCCCGTCGGCCGTCACACTGACGTCTTCGGGGCCCCGGCCGCAGCCTCTCGGCGGACGGAACCTGGGCGAGGCGCGCTTCCTGGTGCGAGCCCCGGCGGTGCTGGTCGATCCCACGCTCCACCTGGAGGCGTCGCTGCGCAACCAGCCGGAGATCAACGAAGAGGTCGACCTGATCCTGGTGCCTGCGCCTACCTCGCAGCTCATCCTCGAACGCGAGCCTCTGCCGCCCGAGCCAGGCCCGCTGCGCAGTCTGCGCCTGGTTCTCAGCACCAAGGACGTCTTTGGCAACCCCACCGATCCCGGCGATGCCTCCACGCTGGTGGACGGCAAGCCGGTGGCCGCGCGGTCCACCATGGACGGCCGGGCCATCCTGACGGTCCGCCCACCCGCCTCCATGGTCGGCGACACCATCGAGGTCGAGGCCGCGCTGGAGAACGCCTATGCCGTGGATCACGTTCCCCTGTCGCTGTTCCAGCGCAAGCGACCGCCCGATCCCTTCCTGCCCACGCGCTTCACGGTCACGCCGCGCCTGGGGCTGATGTGGAACACCCAACAGCAGCCCGGCGCGACTGTGCTGGTCGAGGGACTCTTCTCGTTCCGTCCTGGCCCGAATGGACTGGCGGTGGGCCTGGCCGCCGGCTACCTGCACAACCGTTTCTCCGCGGGCCACGACATAGGGGCTGGCGACGTCACGCTGGCCCAGATCCCGGTGCTGGCCTTGGCCCGCTACCGTCATCGTCTGCAGCGCATCGGACTCTCCGGCGGCGTGGGCTTGGGCACCGCCATCGTGCAGAGCCGCATCGGGGTCTTCGACCGCACGCTCTCCGGCTACAGCATGGCTTTTGCCTGGGAGGCCTCCGCCGAGGTGTCCTTCTTGTGGTTCCGCTCGCAGGCGGTGATGGGTCTGCGCTATCTGAGCCTGCGGCCGGGAGAGTTCTCCAGCGGCGACGTGATCCTGGGCGACACCGGCGGCCTCGTGTTGGACGCCGGCTATCGCTACGGCTGGAAGTGACCCATGGCCTCCCCCCACGCTGCCTCCACACAACTCGCGGCGTTCATGACCCGCATCTATGACAAGGGCCTGACCACGCCCTCGGGTGGAAATCTGTCTGTGGTGGACGGCGATGACTTGTGGGTCACGCCCAGCCTGCTCGACAAGGGACGGCTGCGCCCCGACATGATGGTGCGCATCGCGCCCGACGGAACATGGTCGGGGCCGATCAAGCCGACCTCCGAGTGGTTCTTCCATCGGGCCGTGCTGCAGGCTCGCCCCGACGCCCGCGCCTGCGCCCATGCCCATTGCACGTCGCTGGCCGGGTTCAGCATCCTGGGCCAAGGGGTGCCCCTCGATCAGTTCCCCGATCTGTGCCGCTGGGTGAACCGGGTCGAGGTTGCGCCCTACGCCCACCCCGGTTCGCCCGCCCTGGGTGAAATCCTGCGCGCCACCTTCGCCACGGGCTGCGACGCCGCTCTGATGGCGAGGCACGGGGCGGTCACCTGCGGGAACGATCTGCACCAGGCCTTCTGCCGCCTGGACGTCCTCGAGCACCTGGCCAAGATCCAACTCGCGGCCACGCGCCTAGGTCCCCGGCGTGCGCTCGGCGACGAACAGATGCAGGACGCGCGCAGACGCCTGGCGGGTCAATGGGACGAAATGGCCCTGGACCCTCAGTCGCAGGCCGAGGCGCGCGCCCGCCTGGTCGACGTCATCCATCGCGCCTATGACAGAGGGCTGCTGTGCGCCCAAGGCGGGGCGTTCTCCACCCGGTGGGACGCGGGTTTCCTGATCGAGCCCGACGGCGCCGACCACGGCACCGTCACGGCGGCGGAGCTGGTGTACGTCGAAGGCGAGCGCTGCGAGACGGGCAAGATCCCGGACGCCACCTCGCCACACCACCGAGCCCTGTATCAGGCACACGCCCACCTGCAGGCCATCGCCATCGCGCTGCCGCCGTGCCTGATGGCCTTCGCCGCCACCGACCTGGTCCTCGACACGCGCATGATGACCGAGCCCACCATGCTGCTGGGGCAAGTGCCGCGCCTGCCGTTCAGCGCGCGTTTCGAACCAGGCCAGCTCGTCGAGGCCCTCTCCCGCAAGGCGCGTGTGGCGCTCATCGCGAACGCCTGTTTCGTCGCCACCGGAGATTCTCCCTTCACCGTCCTCGATCGCCTGGAGGTCGCGGAATTCACCGCCCGCTCCATCCTGGGTGCCATGACCCTCGGCCGGCCCACCCCCATGTCCGACGCGACCCTGGCCGGCATCACAACCTTGTAGTAACGCATCCCCCGGCAGAGCCGGGGGCTTTCCGGCGTGAGCCGCTCAAAGCG
>CAZHUY010000099.1:0-21185 GCA_964535465.1 uncultured Myxococcales bacterium | reverse complement strand
GCGTCGCGCCCAAGGCCGCGCGGCGCAGATGGCCGCGCACGTCCTCGAACGGGGCCGCATCGTTGAGTCCGGCACGCACGAGGAGCTGCTCGGGGCGCGCGGGCTCTACTACGCCATGTGGCGGCAGCAGATCGGCGAGCGAGATCGGACCGGGCACGATGAAGCGGCGCCCGCGCCTCTGACGTCTGCCGCCAGTTGAGATGCGTACGCTCGCATACGGCCCAGGGTGGCCTTTGGCGCGGGTATCTTCGGCAGGCGAAGGGTCTCCGTCCAGGGTCAGGTACGCGTAGAACCTGTTGGGGTTCACGCGATCGGCGGCGATGCGAATGTACCAAGGGGCGTAGTCGGGCAACGAGCTCAGCTCGCCCCTGCACTCACGGCCCTTTGGGCGCCCGCTTACTGAAGCGAGACCTCAATCGTGGCGTCGGCGGTGCCCAGGGCGAAGGTCTTCTCTACCTTGCGGGAGTTGGTCTCGCTGGTCGCGTCCGAGGCGCTTTGGTAGACCAGGATTTCGACCTTGTACGGGCCGGTGGGAATCGGGCTGTGGATCTGGCACTGGAATGGACCGTGGGGGCCGGTCTTGAGCTGCTCGGTGGAAAAGCGCGCAACCCAATAGATGTCCTTCGTCGAGCCGACCTCGATGGGCACGCCAGAGTCAGGCGGGCACGCCCCGCACGCCATTCCGCCGTTGCAGGTGGGGCTGGAACAATCACACGCGCAGGCGTAGCCATTCCCGTAGGTCTTGCCATCTGCAAGCGAGGTCACCCTGACGAAGATCGAGCAGGCCTGGTGAAGGTACAGGGTGCTCGCTGCCGTGTTCTTGAAACGAAAGATGATGCTGGCCATGGTGGTGGGGACAGCGGAATCATCGCTGCCATCACCGCCGGTCTCTCGTCCTGGCACCCCATCTGCCTGATGGGCCGCATCGGGCGCGGCCACGTCGAGGGAAACCTCAGCCGCGATGGCATCGGCCGAGCCGTCAGGCCCCTGATGCGTGGCCAGGTCCTGGGCGGTATCAAGGGAGAGAGAGGCATCCATGGCTGCATCGAGGGAGGTCTTCGAGCTCTCTGAACAGCCGAGGGCCAACGCGCCCAGGCAACAGAAAACCATGGTGGCACGGACGCGTATGTCAGAAATTCGCATTGTGATCATCCTGCTTTGGGATCGTCGTTGAAGAATGAGAACCATAACTGCAACCCTGGTGCCAGCAACGCTTGCGATCCTCACAATCCCGCCAGCAGGATCGCGTTCTCGCGCTCGTCCGCGATGAACAGACCGGCCCCCGCCAGATACGCGAGACCCCTCGGCCGGTTGAGGTGGGCCGGCAACGCACCCGGAATGACGATGTCGAAAAGCTCGGGCGCACCCACGACGGTGGTGACGGTCCCAGTGGCCAGGGCGATCCTGCGAACCGCGTGGTTGTCGGGATCGGCGACGTAGAGGTTCCCCGCGTCGTCACTGGTCATCTTGGCCAGCGCACGGAAACGCGCGCCCGCACCCGTGCCGTCCGCGAAACCGCACTGGCCTGGCGAGCCCGCCAGCAAGGTCATCTCGCCCGTGCCGGCCGCCACCTTGTAGACGGCGCACTGGTCGGCGTCGGAGACGAACAGGGCGCCGGCCGGGTCGTACAGCAAGCCCGCCGGGCTACGCAACGGGATGGCTTTCGTCGAGAGCACGAGCGTGGTGACAGCGCCGCTCTCCACCTCGACTCTGCGGATACTCGAAGTGTTGGTTTGCGCGACGAAGAGGACGCCCTTTCCGTCATAGGCCAGGCTGCTGGGCGCGGCCCCGAACGATGCGTCCGGGCCGGTTCCGTCCACCGCGCCGTACTTGCTCTGCGAACCGGCCACGCGGGTCGAGACAGCCGTGTCGACCGCCAGTCTCTCGATGGTCCCCGGGCCCGCGAAGAAGACGTTGCCCTGGCCGTCGCTGACGGCATCCGTGTCGAAACCGCCGCTGGAGTAGCGGCCACACGACCGCTCCACCACGGTGGTGACCTGCCAGCTGCCGACGCCTATCTGGCGGATCCCGCAGCGATCCACGGCGAACAGGTTTCCCTCCCCGTCGCTGGAAAGACTCGTGGGCCAGTCGAGTCGAGCCTGGGTCCCGACCCCATCGGTGCTGCCCGAAGCGGGCGCGGCGCCAGCGAAGGTGGTGACCGTCTTGCTGGTTGGATCAATCTCACACAGGGTTCCGTTGTAGCGAACGGTGGCGTAGATCTTCCCGGCACCATCGCTGGCCAGGCCAAGCCAGGGGTGGACCATGATGTACCCGGTGGAGGTGATGGTCCATGGACAGGTCTTCACGGCGTCGGCGTGGGTCAAGAGGGTGCTGACCTCGCCCGTGGCTATCACCACCCGGCGGATACTGGGCTCGTCCGCGTTGTTCTTGTCGGCCACGATGAGGCCACCGGCGCCGTCATGGGCCAGGGCCAGGATTGCGCTGAACGAGGCCTTGGTGCCGGTACCATCCGCGCCGCCGGTCGCGTCGGGATTTCCGGCCACGGTCGTGACCACGCCGGTGGCGACCACCAGCTTGCGAATGACCAAGCTGTCGGCGACGAAGAGGTTCCCTGCTTGGTCAGAAGCCACCCCCATGGATCCGGAGACACCCGTCACCGTGCTGACCTCGCCCGTGGCGATGACCAACTTGCGCAGACTCTGGTTGTATTGATCGGAAATGAAGAGCTGGCCGGCCCCGTCCCAGGCCAAGCCCCGCGGCCCGGAGAATCGCGCGCTGGCACCGGTGCCATCGGCATCGCCACTCTGGCCAGCCTGGCCGGCCAGCGTGGTCACGGCGCCGGTGGCGATCACCACTCTGCGAATCGTGTGGTTCTTCGTGTCAGCGACCAGGAGGTTCCCCGCGCCATCGTAGGCGATGCCCTCGGGCCCGTCGAAGCGGGCCTCGGCGCCGATACCATCCCGGTCGCCCGATTCGTCCGGCGAGCCGGCCAGGGTCGTGACCTTGCGGGTGGCGATCTCCACCTTGCGGATGAGGTGGTTGTTGATCTCAACGACGAAGAGGTTGCCCTTCCCATCGCTGGTCACGCCGTCAGGGAAATCGAAGCGAGCCTCGGGCCCCACCCCGTCGCGAGCACCAAGGCCGCCGAGCTGCCCCGCCATGAGGATCAGCTGGCCAGCCGCATCCACCGACGAGGTGATGGGCGGTCTGTCGGCGCGCGGCCCATCCGCGCGTCGCGCGTCGGGAGTGGGCGCCGTCTCAGGAGCACGATCAACTCCTCGATCGACGCCGCGATCACGGCTAGCATCCACCGTTCGATCGACGCCGCGATCACGGCTGGCATCCACCGTTCGATCGGTCCCGGCATCCGGCCGGCGATCGGCTTCCGCAGAAGCATCGAGAGGGCCCGGCCTGTCTACCCTGCGCGCGTCTGGAACATCGGCGCCGCGCTCCGCGCTTGCGTCGCCAGCCTCTCGGCCAACATCACCGCCACCTCCTGCCGCTCCATTGGCCACACCACGCCCCTGAAGCCCGCTACGTCCACAGGCAGCAACCAAAGACAGGCCCCCTGCCACGAGCAACAGACTCAGCCAACGTTCTCGACAGCAAACACCGGTCATCACGGCTCCCTCCTACCACACCATCGAGATCGCTCGGCCCGGGGGCAAGCTCACTTGCGGATGGTGATTCGCTTGGCGAAGTCGTCGAGCACAGAATTCTGGGAATCGAAGTCCTTCGCGTTTGTAGAGGCTCCTACGAACAACACCGCAGGGGTCTTGCCTCCGCCAGCGTCACCGGGAATGAGGGTCCTTAGTTCTTTCTGAAGAGGTGCGACGATGAACAGCGCACGCACGCGCACGCGTGGAGCGTTGGGATCGAGTTGAAGTTGGTCGAGGTTGGCAAGATCGAAGATGACCTCATGGGCTGGATGGCCAGCAACAGTGGTCGCTTGACTTTGGAGAAGCTTGGTTGCCAGCCGCTTGGCCTCAGCCGAGGAGTCGAAGGTGTACTCGAAGAGCGTTCCATTGAGACTGTTGGCCCAGGTTTCGGCCAAGTAGCGCATCGATCGTCCACTCACACTCGCTGGCACGGGCAGGACCCGCAGCCAAATCGTGGCATCGGAAGCAGCGTGGACGAGCTTCAATTCGTGCGTGATGAACTTGACGCGAGAAACGCGACCGTTTCCCCAAACCCAGTCAACCTTGGATTCGAAAATACCAGCCGTCCTCATCACGGTGGGGCGTCCATTCGGATCTTGGTCAAAGTTCGCCACCGTCCACTGCTTCGGCAGGAGACGCCGAGAGGAGGCATCCAGATAGGCGATCGAGTACACCCGATCCTGGCCAACGAAAGCAGTCTCCTCGAATCGCGCTGTATTCGCAGTGGCACAGCCAGAAAGAGCGGCCAACCCGGACAGGACCGCGACACGAACGACGCTTAGCATGCCGACACATTAACTAAGGGTGTCAATGCCATACAAGAGGAAACAGAGCCGAGAATGCGCTGTCCGAGGGTAGATGGGGCCAGCTCACGGGAAGGTCGCTCACGGGAAGGTCGCTGGCACCTTGTCGCGGCTGAACCATTCGCCTGTCGCCACGGCGGCCGGCGGACCCAGTCGATGGCCCAGGCGCGGCCAGCGGAGTTCTGCGGGCCAAGTCATTCCGGCCGAACAGGGTCTCGACCCCACCCCGAGGCCTGCCAAACCGCGGCAAGCACCTCTTCAGACCCACCTCGGCACAGTCGAAAGCGCGAAAGCCGGGGCCACCACCGACCCTGGCGCGCTCCGAAACCGCGAAAACCGGGTCCACCACCGACCCTGGCGCGCTCCGAAACCGCGAAAGCCGGGTTCAGGACCTGCCCTGGCGCGGTTCAATGACGAGAAGCCCGGCCCCGGCAGGGTTGGCGCGAGTCTTGATGCGCCGACTTTGCTGCCGAGGCCGGCTGTCAGGCCCCGCTTCCGCCGTTCTGCGCGAGGCGGGCTCAGATCGCTGGCGCGACCGGAGCGGACGTCGTGGCCGCGGGGGCTGGCGGGAACCCGCTTGCCGCGGGCTTCGGCGATCTTCTCGGCGGCGCGCAGGGGGGCGAAGAGCAGGTGGTCGGTCGCGGCGTCGATGCCGGCCAACTCGGCGTTGGCCTGAAGGGCGTTCACGACGCGGATCCAAGCGAGGCGAGCAGCGGTGATCTCGGCCGAAGGCTTGGAAGGCGGGCTCAGGCGAGCGCGTTCGTCTTCGAGCTGACCGATCTGCTCGGCCACCCCCCAGCCAGCCCAGGGTCAAGTCGAGCAAATTAGAATGCGCTGTCCGAGGGTAAATGGGGCCAGCTCACGGGAAGGTCGCTGGAACGCTATCGCGGCTGAACGATTCGCCTATCGCCACGGCGGCCGGCGGACCCAGTCGATGGCCAGGGCGCGTCCCGCGGGATCCTGCTGGGTCCACGCCTGGAAGTCCCACAGGCTGCCTTCGGGCGGGCGCTGGACGGACGCGTTCAGGGCCTGGACCAGAAACTGCCAGTCGTCAGGGTCGACGAGATGGTCCTTGAGGAGGTCGACGAAGAACTGCGCCGCCGGGATGGGCCGCGGGTAGGCGGGCAGAATCAGGGACTTGGGGTCACGGGTGGCCGCGCGAGCCATGTCACGGATCAGGAGCGAGCGACGCACGGGATTCCATGACTGCAACCACAACGGGAACAGGGCTTGCACATAGGCCGAAGGGTCGGATGGCAACACGCCCTTGACGATCTCACGAACGCTCTCCTGATCGTGCTGGGCCTCCTGCTGGCTCCGAATCTCCTGCTCACTGGCAGGCGGGCGCGCGCCCACCCCCACGACCTCGGGCCCCCATTGGGCGACGAAGGCGCGTCGGTCTCCTTCGTCCCACCCTTGCGCGAGCGCGGTCAGAGACACGGCCAGGCGCGCGCACAACCGAGGATCATCGTAGGTCTTGAGCGGCCCAGCCGAAGACTTCAGTTCCTGCCAACGAGGAGCGAGAATCTGCGCGATGGCGAGGGTCTGGGTGCGGGACAGGACCGGAGCGAACTTCTCGATGGCCACCGACAACCTGCCAACCTTCCTGGTCGAGCGAGAGCGGGTCATGGCTTGCGCGAATGAAACCGCGATGTCGAAGGCATCTTCGGAGGCCAGGCCGGGCGCCCAGGCGGCAAACGCCTCGGTGACGTACCACCCGATCGCGGGGCGGCCCACGTCCTCGTCGTCGGCCAGCAAAACGTCGCGCAGGCCACGGGCCGCGCGCGAGCGATCCGCAGGATCCACCCTGTCCATCCACGCCATCGAACGCGTCGTGACCGCTATGAAAGCGCTCTGCGCGAGCTCACTCTGGGCGACGAGGGAAGGCAGCCGTTCCAGCCAGGGGCGCAGAACAGGCGCGACCTGCTCGCGTTCGACAGTGCCCAACACGCGCAGGAGAGAGAGGGTGAGCATGCTCAACCGTGCGCCATCCTCTTCCTGGGCCAGCAAGCGCAAGGCGGCCTGCCCCACCTGCCGGCGCGGGGCCGGCTCGAGTTTGTCGAGCAAGCCAGCCAGCACATCCCCCCACTCCGGGAGTCGTGAAACGGTGTCGAGGCCGTGCAGGTCCGCCCGGCTCTGGCGCTCGATGGCGGCCAAGGCCACAGGCACCAAGGCCTCCGCCTGCGGCGAGGTCAGCCTCTGGACCAATCCTCCCAAGGCCCAGTGGCCGTACAGGCCAAAGCCCTGGTGCTTGGGCAGCGCGGTCGCGAGAGTGGCAGAGGCCTCGGCCGGAGTCAGCAAGGGGGCCAGGCTGTTCAGCGTCCCGGCAGCCGGTGTGCCGTACTTCCTGAACAGCGTGAGCAAACGCGGGACAAAGCGCCGCGCCTGGTTGGCCGCCCCGTGCGCCACCAGCGCGCGCGCCCAACGCTCCAGGTTCGGGAACTCGGTGGGCTTGGAACGCTCGTGGAAGATCACGATGGAGCGTCCATCTTCGTAGCGCCGCAGCTCGAGATCGAAGAGCCTGGGCACCATGGTCGGGTCGACCCGCAGGCGCGGGGATCTGAGCATCCAGCCCACGAACTCGGGCAGCTCGCGCCACTCTTCCAGCGCCGGCACCACGAACTCCGCCAGCAGGGCACGCGAGCGGCTGCCGTGGTGGTCGACCCCGAACGCGAGGCCCATGAGCAAGTTCAAATCCTCGACGCAGATCCTCAGCTCGGAATCGCCCCTGAGCTCGCGGCGCAGCTGCCGGAACAGCTCCACCACCGCGGTCGGCCGCTCGTTGGCCCACGCCCGCCAGGGCAAGCGGTCCGGGTTGGCGTAGGCGCTGGAACACCCCTGCGCTTCGCGCAACCCCCGGACGAAATCCCGCGCCACCGCCCGATCCCGTCGCGCGGGCGCCGTGGACCACCAACCCAGGCCCACACAGACAGCCACGCCCAACACCAACCCGATTCCTTTGCGCCATCGTGCCGGGTTCAAGCGCTCACTCCACCCGCAGATCGTCGATAATCAAGCCGTGGAAGGGCGAAGCCCCCGTTCCGCAGGCGATCATTTGGATGTCGAAGATGATCTCGTCGCTGACCCCGGAGGGAACCGGCAGCGTGACCTCTTTCAGATCGCCGAAGGTGTAGGTTGTGCTGCCGGGCAGATCGCCGGTCCATGGTTTGGGCAACACGGTGGACTTGGCCGCGCCCGAATTGTTCTGAAGCAATTCCCCGTGGGGGACGGCCGTGGTGAAGGCAAAACCGCCCGCCAAGTCGTCGTTCTTGAGATGATAGGTCAGGCTGCTGAACTTCACCGCTTTGGCGGCCGAGGTGGCAGCCAAACGGAAAGTGGCTCCGGCGGAACAGGTGCCGGAGGCCGGGGGAATCGCCAAGGCCTTCTTGCCGGTGGGGACCGGCAGGGATGTGCTATCCGCGATGATGGGTTGGGAGCCCGTCATGAGGACCTTGACCGGCCCCTCGAAACCATCCTGGGCGAAAAGGCCGGGATCCAGGGTGGTGATCAGCGCCGGCAGCTCGTCCGCTGGGTTCCCCGCCAGGTCCACGGCCACCGGTCGGATTTCCAGTGAATAGGTTTTGCCAAAAGCCAAGGCCTTCCGCCCGAGCAAGAACCCCGAAACCCCGACGCTGTTGTCGCCCCCCCTGCGCGGCGGGATCTCCACCAGGACGTCGGGGCTAGCACGCAGCACAGCGGTGGTTCCGGCCGGCATGAGCTCGTCCACGGTCACCCCGCTGAAGCGCAAGGGATGCACGCTCGCGCCGGGAAGCCATTGGAGAATCGGCCCGGCTCGGTCGGGAACGCCCTGGAGCGTAGCCGTGAAGCTCTTGGTGAAATACACGTCGTCCGAACGACCGCTGTAGATGCCATCGGCGGTAGCCGTGCACGTATTGCCCGTCGGGCGAATCTTGAGATTGCCGTAAGAGAACGAAATGGAGTCGGTCAACGAACGATAGAGGAACAAGGAGCCCTGCCCCTCCCAGGAGCCGTCGTCCCTCCGTTTGAGTTTCATCTGAGCGGTGGAACCGTTGGCGCCCGTGGTGGCCGTGCCCGCCTGCCAATCTATCAACAGGGAGAAGGAATCGCCGGACGGCAGAGTCGAACCTCCCGGAAAGCTGGTACCGGAGCTTCCTCCAACACCAGAAATCTGTGCTGTCATGGCATACAGGGTCGGCCCGGGGAGAGGTGCCTGATCGATGCTCGCGTCGCGAGGCGGGAGGGTCCCGCCATCGGACTCAGCCGGACGGTCAGGCCCCGTGTCGGACGGGCCGGGGGTCCCATCCCGGGAATCTGCGTCCGCAAGGACGCGACCGCCATCCGGTGGCGACAGGGACTGGTCGGCGCGCGCGAGATCGAGAGCGCGATCGGCAGAGTGGACATCGGCGCCCCCGCCCGTCCCATCAGGGGCACCATCCACCCTGTGCGAGATACCCTTGCTGCTACACGCAAGCTGCCAGCAACAGAAGACGGGAAGCAAGGCCACGATCGCAAGGCGCTCCATGGCAGGGATTGTACTGCCAAACGCCTTCGCACCGGGACGCCCGATCGCGGCGGCCGTTCCGTCGGCGCGGCCGCGAAACGGCCACCACCACGGCGTCCTTCTTCACCCGACGGGTCAGTTACCCCGGATCACGCGCAGACAGCGCAGGGCCAGGCTGCCCTCGTAGTGGCCAAGAGGATCGAAGGGCATGCCATTCCATGAGCTCAGGGGAATGAATCGTGGACTCGCATTGGGATCCAGGTTGGCCCCGGAAACGCTGCCATCGTTGCGCAGAACCCAGACCTGCTGCGAAAACAAGAAGCTGCCGCCCTGGCTCGGCCCGGAGCCTTGCACGCCGGCGAGCACCTCTTGCATCCGCTGCAGATCTTGGGCTGACAAGGCCAGAACGTCGTCCTCCGTAGGCGTGTGCCAGCCGGCGCCCAGCTCTTGCCGACAGATGTCCACGTCCTTGACCAGTTGGGGGATCCAGTACGGCTTGGCCAGGTATTGGTAGGCGCAGTCCTCCAAGAGTCGATAGTTGCCATTCACCTGTTCGCTGGACAGCGGCGCATCGCCTGCCTTCCACAGCACGATGCCAGGGTTCTTCGCTTGGCACTCGACCAGCAAGGTTTCGAAGGTCAAGGCCGAGTCGTGGGCCAATTGGGCCTGGCCCTGGGGCGTGGTCGGATAGTTGGCACCTTCACCGGGATAAAGCGCCGGGGTCTTGGGCAGGATGGGGGCCGAGATCTCGAGCCAAGCCTCTTCCGTGATCGACACCGCGGGCATGGTGGTGCGCAGGGCGACCGCGCCGGAATACTGCGCCCCCTCGCGGACCGGGGTGGGAACCACCTGGCTGTTGGTCAGTTTCGGATCCACGTATCCCGCCGCAAGGCGAGCATCAGGCGGGCTGCTGGCATACGTGTCTTGTGCTGCTTGCGCGTCTTGCGGGTCAATGGGGACCGCGGCCCGGGCATCCTCGGGAGTGATCGGCCCCACGGCCTGGGCATCGGCCTGGCTGGTGGGGGACGCGTCGAGCGACGGAGGCTGCCCCATCTCGCCCCCCAGAGGAACAGGCAAGGCCGATCAATAGGCCGAGGACACCGAGAGACGCCGTTTGCCAAGATGGGTTCACGTTCGGCCTCGAATCAGAGATTGATCGTAGCCCCTTTCCGAGGCCATGGCCAATCGGACCATCCCACCGCGCGGCCGGCCGTAGTGACACGGGTCACGCGCCCTGGCCGCAGAAACCCTTTAGCGCAGCAGCGCGTACTTCAGCAGGCAGTAGAGCGCGCGGAAGCCGTCCCGGGGGCCAATCTTCTTGCCCTGGTCGTAGCGCCGCCCGCGGTACGAGATGGGCACTTCGTAGATGCGAATGCCGGGCATACGCGCGATCTTCACCGTGATCTCGGGCTCGATCCCGAAGCGGTCTTCTTCCAGCTTGATGGCCTGAAGGCACTCGCGGCGAAAGGCCTTGTAGCAGGTCTCCATGTCGGTGAGGTTCAGATCCGTCACCATGTTGGTGATGGTGGTCAGGAAGTGGTTCCCCACGGAGTGCCAATAGTAGAGCACGCGATGCGGCCCACCGAGGAAGCGCGAGCCGAACACCACGTCGGCGTGACCGTCCACGATGGGGGCGATGACCTGGGGGATCTCGTTGGGGTCGTATTCCAGATCCGCGTCCTGCACGATCACGATGTCGCCTGTCGCTTCGGCGAAACCTCGGCGCAGGGCCGCGCCCTTGCCCTGATTGCGTTCCTGATGGAAGACACGAACGCCGGCCAGGGTCGAGGCTTGCGCGGCCAGGATCTCACGGGTGCCGTCGGTCGAGCCGTCGTCCACCACGACGATCTCCTTGTCGAAGCGAGCCGCCATCACGCTGCGCAAGAGGGGGATGATGGTCGCCTTCTCGTTGAAACAAGGAACGATCACGCTGACCAACGGACGACGCGGCCCACCGACGGTGGTCGACGACGGCGACGGGGGCGGGGACAAGGGCGGAACGTCAGGTGCCATGGGGAAACCGCCACAAGAAGTAGCACGGGCGCCCGTGGTCCGCGGATGGATTTCGAACGCGACACCCTGGACCGTCCGGAAAAGGTCCGTGGCAGGGCGATTCGAGGGTGCCCGAAAGGCGACGTGGAGAGATCGAGGCCGGGCTGCTAGGATGGGGCCCGTCTTGGCGCCCGAAGCACCCGATATCAGCCAGGAGATCCTGCTTGGACGCACGCTCCTCGAGCAGGGGCACCTGGGTACGGCCCAGCGGGTCCTGGTCAAGATCTGTCAGGCCCACCCTGACAACGCGGAGGCTATGCGCGGCCTGTCGGAGCTGCTGCGCCGCAAGGGCGACGAGGCGCGGGCCCGCATCATGGGCGACTACGCCAAGGATCTGAGCGAGCCGCCGCCCCAAAACCGGCACGTGACCCCGGCGAAACCCGAGGCCAAGCCGCCAGCCGTGCCGCCACCCCTGCCTGTTCGTGCTCCGACCGGCAATGGCAAGCCGCAGCCCACGGGCGAGGCGAACATGCCCCTCGTGGCCCCCCCGGGTCCGCCCGCCACCATGCCCCAGGCCCCCGGGGCCGCGGCGAAACCGCTTCTCGCGGGCGAATCCGACATGCCCATGGTGGCTCCCGGACCGCCCGCCACCATGCCCCATAGCGGCGGGGCTCCGACGCCGGCTTCCGGGGCGACGACCGCGCTGCCGCAACCCGCGGCGCCTCAGCCTGCTGACCTCCAGATTTCCATCGCCAACGTACCGCTGCCGCCGGTCAAGTCCGAGCCGAGCCAGCCGGTCAGTGTCGCGGCCATGGCCCCCAACGCCCCACCGCGCAAGAAGTCCAAGAAGGGCAAGGTCCTGGCGCTCCTGGTTTTCCTGGGTCTGGTGGGCGGAGGGGGCTACTACGGCTACCACTACTGGCAAGACCGGCAGCCGCAGAAGCCAAGCTTCGCGGCACGCGAGGAGCTCGATAACGCCCTGGCCTCGGGCTCGCTCGGTCGCATGATGCGCACTCGAGAAAAGGCGCGGGCCGCCCTGGCTGTCCCCAAGCCCGATCCCGGTGGACTCTTGCGCCTGGCGCTCGTCGACGCCGTGCTGTCGCTGGACTACGGGGTGGCGTCCGCCAAGAACGCCGAGGAGAGCCTGGGCAAGGTGCCGGCCACGGATCCCAATGAGCCGCAACATCAGGCTCTCGTCGAGACGGTGCGTGGCATGCTCAGTCTGGATGCCGGTGATCGCAGGACGGCCGAGCAGCACGCGCAGGTCGGTCTGAGCAAGGCGGGCAGCCAACCGCCACCGCTCCTGCTGCTCTTGTCGGCGCGCCTGCATTCCCTTTCCGGCGATATGGCGAGCGCCGATCAGGAACTGGCGCGAGCCATGGCCGCCGCGCCGGAATTCGCACCGGCGATCGCCGACTGGGGCCTGCTCAAGGTGGACATGGGCGATCCGAGCTCGGCCCGCCGCGTGCTGAAGGAATTCCTGGGCAAGAATCGCTCGGCCACGCGCGTGCAGCTGGCCGCGGCCGAAGTCGAGCGCGCCCTGGGCGAAGGCGCGTGGAAACGGCACGTGGACATCGCGTGCCGCGGCGACATCCGGGCAGCCCGGGGCTTGCGCGCTGCTTGTGTCTTGGCGGCCGCCCAGGACGCCCGACTGGACGGTGAGCGCGCCTCCGCCATCCGCAAGGCCAAGGCCGCCACTCAAGGCGCCGACGATGCCCGCCTGCTGTCGGGTGCGGCCGTGATTCTGGCGTCCCTGGGCGAGGTCGACGCCGCCGACGAGCTCGTGGAACGCGCGCGCAAGCAGGCCGACAACGCGGCCGCGCCCTTGGCCTGGGCCACGCTGGCGGTGCGTCTGGGACGCGGGCAACTCGAAGGTCCCCCACCCCCCAGCGACCATCCACCCCTGTCCGAGCGCGCGCTCCTGCTCTTGCGTGCCGAGTACCTGAAAGGCGGCGGGCCCGCCCTGGCCGGCGTGGTGAAAAATGTCGCCGCGGGACTGCCCGAGCTGGATCTCGATCTGCGCACCTACATGCACCTGGCCAACATGGAGGGGCTCTCCAAATCGGATCGCCCCCCGCTTGAACGTCGAGCCGACCGCGGCAATCCGGTCGCCGCCTTCGTGCTCGGCGTCATGGCGGCCCGCGAAAACGACCACAAGGCGGCGGCCAAGCGGCTGGAGAAAGCCATGTCCGGTCATGGCGATGCCTGCCGCGCGGCGCTTCTGTACCTGCAGGCCCTGCAGGCCCAGGACAAGCCAGGCCAGCCCAACCGCAATGCCTTGCGCTCCCTGCGTGATCGCTGCACCGCCTGCCCGCTCCCCGAAATCTAGCGTGGGCAGGCGGTCTGCTGTTGACGGGAACAGGCAGCCAAGCTAAATCCGCCGTTCCCATGGCTTCATACGATACTTCCGACATCCGCAAGGGGCTCAAGGTCATGATGGACGGCGCGCCGTACACCGTGGTCGAGTTCCAGTTCATCAAACCGGGCAAGGGCGCGGCCTTCACGCGCACCAAGTTCAAGAACCTTCTTTCCGGCGCGGTCATCGAGCGCAACGTCCGTTCCGGCGAGAAGATGGAATCGGCTAACGTCGAGACCAAACAGATGCAGTACCTGTACAAAGAGGGCGACTCGTACGTGTTCATGGACACGACGACCTACGATCAGGTGCACATCCCGCACGAGACCATCGGAGACGACGCCAATTTCATGCCGGAGCAGATCGTCGTCGACGTGCTCTTCTTCAACGAGCGCGCGGTCGGCGTGACCCTGCCCAACTTCATCGAACAGAAGATCCTCGAGACCGAGCCGGGCTTCCGCGGCGACACCGCCACGGGCGTGACCAAGCCGGCCAAGATCTCGACGGGCGCCACCATCGCCGTGCCGTTGTTCATCAACGTCGGCGACACCATCAAGATCGACACGCGCTCGGGCGAGTACCTGGAACGCGTCGGCCGGGCTTAAGCACGGCGTCTTGAAAGCGGACTCCGGGCCGCGCGAGCGATTCCATGGGTGAGGCCAAGTCGCAAGGGCCAAGCCACGCCGTGCCCAGCGCAGCCGGTGACCGGCTCTCGGCGCTGAAGACTCGCGCGGAGATCCGCAAGGCGGTGGGCGCGTGGTTCGAGGCCCAGGGGTTTCTGGAGGTCGAAACCCCGGCGCGCGTACCGTCGCCGGGACAGGAAGTGCACCTGGACGCCATCCCCGCGTCCGAGGGGCGTTACCTCATCACCTCGCCCGAGTACCACATGAAGCGCCTGGTGGCCGCGGGCCTGCCGCGCATCGTGCAGTTCTGTCGCTGCTGGCGCGGCGGCGAACGCGGCGTTCATCACGAGCCCGAGTTCACCATGATCGAGTGGTACCGCGCAGGCGTCGAGCTGGAGCACATCGCCGCCGACTGCGAGGCCATCATCGAGGTGGCGGCGCGCGCGGCCGGGACCTGGCCGACGGTGTCGGTGCCCCAGGGGCGCGGGATGCCGGGCGCGCAGCTGCCGGTGCAGGCGCCGTTTGAGCGCCTCACGGTTCGCCAGGCGCTGGCACGCTACGCCGGCGTCGGTCTGCGCGGCGACGAGAGCCTGCAAGAGATGCGCGCGCTGTCCGAGTCGGCGGGATGCAAAGTCGGCAGCGCGAGCGGATGGGATGACATCTTCTTTCAGATCTTCCTCGACAAGGTCGAGCCCCATCTCGGGACCCAGCGACCCACCTTCGTCTCCGACTGGCCCCTGCCCTTGGCGGCCCTGGCGCGCCCCAAACCCCACGATCCCCTGACCGCCGAGCGCTTCGAGCTGTACGCCGCCGGCCTGGAGTTGGCCAACGCTTTCGGCGAGCTGTGCGATCCGGTCGAGCAACGCGCCCGCTTCGTGGCCGAAGCCGAGCAGCGCCGACAGATGGGCAAGGCCGTCTATCCCATCGACGAGAAGCTGCTGGCGGCCCTGGCCCACATGCCGCCCACCTGTGGCGTGGCCATGGGTTTCGACCGCCTGGTCATGCTGGTCACGGGCGCGCCCAGCATCCGCCAAGTGTTGGCCTTCGCCGATGACGAGATCTGATAGCCCGCCCCGGCGCAAACGCGCAGATTTCGCGTGACGATCGGCCGAAAACAGGGTCTATTTGCGCCCCGGAGGTTCCGCATGATCGCACCCACCCATCGCTTGCCCTTGTGCCCTTCGAATCGCCCCGCCGTGTTGTTCGCGCTCGCCCTGAGTCTCGCGGGCGGCCGCGCCCTGGCGGAAGAAGCAGCCCCCCCGGCCGCGCCCCCGCCGGTCCCGCCCCCCGCCGAAACGGCCCCCGCGCCGGCAGCAGCCGTGAGCGCGCCCATCCCACCACCGCCAGCGCCTCCGGCCGAGTGGAAGGTGCAGAGCAAGGGCGGGTTCATCATGACGTCAGGCAACTCGCAGGCCACCAACGTGAGCTTCGGCGTCAACGGCTCACGCAAGGAAGGCAACAACAAGCTGTCGCTCGAGGGCGGCATCGCGTATGGCCGGGCCAAGAATCTGATCGCGCATACGCGTGAGGATCAGGCCGCCCCCGGTACGTTCATCATCGATTCGCTCGATCGCCAGGCCGTGGTCAGCACCAACAACTGGGCGGCCAAGGGTCGCTACGATCGCTTCCTGTCGGACAACAACACGGCGTACGCCTCGACCCAATGGGCAGGCGACAAGGTCGCGGGCAAGTCGCTCTTCGGCGGCGGCCAGGTCGGTTACAGCCGACAGTTGTGGAAGGACGAGATGCACCTGGTGGTCGCCGAGCTCGGTTACGACTTCTCGTACGAACGTTACGTCCAGCAGACGGGCAAGACCGTCGACCCCGTCACCATTCATTCGGCGCGCCTCATGCTGGGATATGTCCTGTCGCTGACCGAGACCACCGGGTTGACGGCCAACGTGGAGACCCTGCTCAACCTCAACAAGGAAACCAAGGCCATCGACGCCCGCAACGGCGAGCAAGGTGTCGCGGCCCTCAAGGATACCCGCGTGAACGCCAAGGTGGGGATCACCACCAGCCTGTGGAAGAAGCTGAGCCTCGGCCTCAGCTTCACCTGCAAGTACGATCAGAACCCCGCGCCGCGCCCGGTTCCCGCGGGCTCTCCGGCCGGAACCGTCTATCCCGCGGGCTACGTGGAATGGGCCTTCGCCGACAAGGTGGACACGCTCACGGAAGCCACCCTCATCTACACCTTCTTCTAAACCGAGGATCGTCATGGCGGACAAGCGCGGATCTCATCGTTGGAAGTTCTTTCGTGCCGGCGAGGTTGATCAGGTCGTCATCGCCGACGCTGATGACCTGGCCCATCTCGGCGAGCTCGACCAGAAGCTGTGGTTGGCCCTCTCCTGCCCCACCAAGGGCCTGGTGTTCGACCGCCGCACGCTGGATTTCGTCGACACGGACAA
Source organism: uncultured Myxococcales bacterium (assembly GCA_964535465.1). Lineage (GTDB taxonomy): Bacteria > Myxococcota_A > Polyangia > Fen-1088 > Fen-1088 > Fen-1137. Next base: position 4,900 of record CAZHUY010000099.1, on the reverse strand, counting down.
GGACGGCCATATCCGACCGCCCGAGATCCTGGCCGCGCTGGACTGGTCCAAACAGGTTCTGCGCAACCTCGACGATCTCTTCCGACCCGAGGATTCCCTGCCGCTGGCCAAAATCAACCAAGAGACCCCGGCGGGCCGCGATCTTCACGCGGCCTGTCGGCGGCTCCTGGAGAAACTCGGACGCCCCCAGGCCGACAGCTTGTCCCTGACCGACGTGGCGGGCGCGGCCGAGCTCCTGGCCAAGAGCCGCTTCAACGGCGACGGCATCCTGCCCGCGGCAAGCGCGGAGGACGAAGCCGCCCGCAAGGCCATCGACGACATCATCGCCAGCCTGGGCAGCAAGCCCGACGCCAGCGGCCAGCCGGGCGTGGATCTGGCCACCGTCGAGAAGTTCTTCGAATCCGCGGCGACCATGGTCGGCTGGTACGATCAGGCGGAGAAGGATCCCGCCATTCGCCCGTTGGGCTCCGCCACCGCCGAGACCGCGGCGGCCCTGACTGCGGTCCAGCCCAAGATCGACGACTACTTCGCCCGCTGCAGCCTGGCCGCCTTCGATGCGCGCGCCAGCGTGGCCTTGGGCCCGGCCGAGAACACCCTGCAAGCCCTGGCCGGCAAGGCCCTGACGGCGGAGACGGACGAGATCGCGCAGCTCCCCTTGGCCACCATCGCGCCCAATCGACCGCTGCCCCTGACCATCGGGCTGAATCCCGCCTGGTCGAGCAAACTGGCCGTCCTGTCTTCGCCCGCCATCAAGCCCATTTTGAATGGAAGCCCCGAGGCGCTGTCGGCGACTCACTGGACCACCATCAAGCAGAAGATGGCCCCCTACGCGGCGTGGTTGGCGGCCTGTCCCGCGCCTGCCCTGGCACCGCTGGGCGAGGCACGGCTGCGCGAGCTCCACGGCAGCACGCTCTTGCAGAATCTGAAGGACCTCGTGCAGAAGGACACCGCGGTCGAGGACCAGTGCGATCAGCTCGCCCAGGTCGAAAAGCTGCTGCTCTTCCGTCGCGATCTGGTTCGCTTGCTGCGCAACTTCGTGAACTTCTCCGAGTTCTACGGGCAAAGGCGCGCCGTCTTCCAGGCCGGCACGCTGTACCTGGACGGCCGGAGTTGCAGCCTGTGTCTGCCTGTCGAGGACGCGGCCAAGCACGCCAGCGTGGCGGGGCTGGCGCGCGCCTTCCTGGTGTATTGCGATTGCACCAAGGGCGGTGAAAAACGCAGCATCGTCGCCGCGGTCACCGACGGGAACACCGACAACTTGATGGTGGGACGCAACGGCGTGTTCTACGACAGCGAAGGCCACGACTGGGACGCCACCATCACCAAGATCATCGAGAACCCCATCAGCGTTCGCCAGGCCTTCTGGTCGCCCTACAAGCGCTTCGTGCGCATGATCGAGGAACAGGTGGCCAAGCGCGCGGCGGCCGCCGATGACGAAGCCAAGAAGAAGGTCGAAGCGACCGCGACCCAGACCGCCAACGCGGACAAGGCCGTGGAGCCGGCCAAGAAACCCGAAGCCAAGAAGATGGACGTGGGCACCGTCGCGGCCATCGGCGTGGCCGTCGCGGGCCTCGCCACTTTCCTCTCCAGCGTCTTTGCCACCTTCACCGGACTCGGCATGTGGATGCCGCTCGGCCTGCTGGCCCTGCTGCTGGCCATCTCGGGCCCGTCCATGCTGATCGCCTGGCTGAAGCTGCGGCAACGCAACGTGGGGCCCATCCTCGACGCCAACGGCTGGTCGGTGAACGCCCTGGCCAAGATCAACATCCCCTTCGGCACGGCCTTGACCAAAGTCGCGGCGCTGCCGTCCGGCTCCCAACGTCAATTGCGCGATCCCTTTGCCCCACGGCGTCCCCCCTATGGCCTGTACCTCGTCTTGTTGCTGCTGCTGGGCTTGGCCGCCGCGTGGACACTGGGCTACGTGGATTCCTACCTGCCCGCCAAGTACAAGAGCGAGAACGTTCTGGGCCGGGAGACACCCGCCAAAACGACACCTGACGTCAAGTAGCGCGCAAGGGGCGGCGCAGTCGTCACGCGTCATACAGCCTGAACTCACATCCCGGATGCCACCACGCTTGACCCCGGATCACCCCTCTGCTAAGCGTTTGCCCTCGTGACTCAATACTTTATCTCGTTGGCGCAACAAGCTCCCGCTGGTCAAGCATCACCTGGAGGGGCGCTGGGCAGCATGCTCATCCCGATGCTCCTCATTTTCGGGGTCATGTACCTTCTGGTCATTCGCCCGCAGTCCAAAAAGGCGAAGGAACATCAGAAGATGCTCTCCGAACTGCAGAAAGGCGATGAAGTCGCCACCAGCGGCGGCCTGCTCGGGCGCGTGACGGGCATCAAGGGCGACGAGATCACGATGCAGGTCCAAGAGGGCGTCCGCCTCCGCGTCCTGCGCAGTGCAATCACGGGAAGGTATCGGGCCGGCGGCGAGGCACCCAAGTCGGACACCAAGACCTCCTAGCGCAGTAAGGATCATTTCATGGAACGATCGTGGTGGTGGAAGACCCTCCTTTTCGGAGGTGCCATTATTCTTGCGTGTCTCTACCTGGTGCCCACCGTGGTGCCGGAGGAGAAGCGCCCAGAGTTCTTCAAGACTCACTTCAGCAAGCGCATCCAGCTTGGCCTCGACCTTCAGGGTGGTCTGCACCTGGTCTACGCGGTGAACATCGACAAGGCGGTGTCCAGCAAGGTCGACCGCTTGTCCAATGACCTCGAAGACCTGGTCAAAAAGCAGACTCCGGACGTCACCGTGGGCCGCGAAGGCCGCGACGACATCCTGATCAGCTTCAAGAACCCGGCCGACGTGGCCAAGGTCAACAGCGAGCTGCTCAAACCGTACCGCAACGATCTCGACGAGGTCTCCCGCGACACGGCCGCCGGCTCCGTGCGCCTGCGCTACGACGCCGATCGCGTGGCCGAGGTGGAAGAGCTGGCCTTGCGCCAGGCCATCGAGACCATCCGCGGCCGCGTGGACAAGTTCGGCGTGGCCGAGCCCACCATCATCAAGAAGGCCACCGACATCGTGGTCGAGCTCCCCGGCCTCAAGCAGGCGGACTTCGAGCGCATCAAGAACATCATCGGCCGAACCGCCCAGCTCGAGTTCAAGATCGTCGACGACGGCTCGGACTACATGAAGAAGCTGGCCACCAGCATCCCCAAAGAGGGCCCCATCACGGCCGAGCCCGAGAGCTGGTCGGAGAAGAACTCGGGCCAGCAGCACGAGGATGTCTACCTGCGCAGCAAGGATCGCGCCGGGCTCGAGAAGTTCATCGCGGGCCTGACCGGCGAATTGGCGGTCCCCGCGGATCGCGAGCTGGCCATCGAGGAGATCAGCCCGCGTGACAGCGGCGAGGCGGCGCCCGAGAAGTTCTTCCGCACCTACCTGCTCAAGAAGCGCGCGGGCGTGACCGGCGAGTACCTGGCCGACGCCGAGGCGAGCTGGGACGAGATGGGCCGCCCCGAGGTGTCCTTCACCATGAACCGCCAGGGCGCGGACATGATGGGCAAGCTGACCGGCGAGAATGTGGGCCGCAAGATGGCCATCGTGCTCGACGAGAAGATCACCAGCGCCCCGGTCATCGAGTCCAAGATCAGCGACCGCGGCCGCATCACCATGGGCGGCTACGGCGATCCCATGAAGCTGCAGCAAGAGGTGAAGGATCTGGTGGCGGTGTTGCGCTCCGGCGCCCTGCCCGCCCCGCTCAAGAAGTCCTTCGAGACCCAGGTGGGTGCCACCATGGGTCAGGACGCCATCGACAAAGCCATGACCTCGATGCTGATCGGCGCCATCGCCGTCGTTCTCTTCATGCTCATCTACTACCGCACGTCCGGCATCATCGCGAACATCGCCATGGGCCTCAACATGCTGTTCCTGGTGGCCATCTTGGCTGCCTTCGAAGCTTCGCTCACCCTGCCCGGCATAGCCGGCTTGGTGCTGACCATCGGCATGGCGGTCGACGCCAACATCATCATCTACGAGCGCATACGCGAGGAGTTGCGGCACGGCAAATCACCTCGCTCCGCCGTCGATGCCGGATTCCAGCGGGCCTTCTGGGCGGTCTTCGACTCCCACGTCACCACCTTCGCCGCCGGCACCGTCCTCTACTCGTACGGTTCGGGCCCCATTCGCGGTTTCGCCGTGACCTTGCTGGTCGGTATCGTCACCAACCTCGTCACCTCGGTGTGGATCTCGCGCTGGATGTTCGAGCTCATCGTGGGCCGCCGTGGGTCCGCGCCCGCCACCCTTTCCATCTAGACCGGCAGGAGATCACCGATGGCGCCTATTCAAAAGTTCTTCCAGGTCATCAGGCCTGACACCGATTACGATTTCATCGGAACCCGCAAGCGTTGGATTCGCATTTCGCTCATCATGGTGGGCCTCTCCCTCCTCATGCTCCCCATCAACGCGTTCCTCCTCAAGGATCGCGGGAGCATGCTGAACTGGGGCGTGGATTTCCGCGGCGGCACCGAGCTGGTGGTCGAGTTCTCGAAACCCGTCGAGGCCGGCGCGGTTCGACAGGCCATGGCCAAGTTCGGCTACGCCGACGTGGTCCAATACGGCAGCGGGATGGGCGGTGGACTGGCCACTTCCTACATGATTCGCTTGGGTGCGGTCTCGGTCATGTCGGACGAGCAGGCCAAGAAGGCCGAGGTCTCCCTGGCGCGCGTGGGCGACGCTATCTTGAAGAAGTTCGAGTCCTCGGAAGGCGGTGACAAGATCTACCTGCGCTTCGATCGAGCGCTCGAGCCGACCACCCTGGCCCAGGCCATCAAGTCCGCCGGCACCACCACCACCCAGGTCCAAGTCTTCGGACCGCCGCAGGACTTCACCTACGAGGTCACCCTCATCGGTCTGGACACGGAGGTGCGCACCGCCCTCGACGCCCAGTTG
>CAZHUY010000098.1:19390-21437 GCA_964535465.1 uncultured Myxococcales bacterium | reverse complement strand
GTGCCCTCCGCGCGACCATGACCGTTGGAAGAGGGCGAGCCCTTGACCGGGGTGCGGCTCTTCAGGTAGTTGCGCAGAACGCCCCGATCCACCAGGGTCACGGGGGACGACGCCACCCCCTCGTCGTCGAAGCCGTAGTGGCCGTTGAGGGAGACGCCGTCCAGCTTGCTGGTCGACGGGTCGTCCAAGATGGTGATGAAGGGAGGCAGGATGGGCTTGCCGATCTGTCCCTTGAAGGTCGCGCCTTCCTTGTTGTCGTTCTGGCGCTCGCCCTCCAGGCGGTGGCCAAGAGCCTCGTGAAAGAACACGCCGGCCGCCTCAGGCAGCAAGATGGCGGGACCGTTGAAGGGATCCAGCATGGGGGCGACGCGCAGGCTTTTCACCTCCTCGGCCAGTTGCTTGGCGGTGCGTACCAGGGTGGCGTCGTCGGGCATCTCGGTCTCGGAGGCGCCATAGAAGCTCTTGAAGTGGTTGATGAGCAGTCCGTCGGCCGCGCGTGCGTTGGCCGTCAAGTGCAGGCCGAAGATGAGCCTTTCGTTGATGAGCTCGGTGCCCTCGCTGGTCACGATGGTGCGGATCTGGTGATCCACGTTCAGCTTCACCTGCGAATCGAAGATCTCGGGGTAGGCCTTGAACAGGGCCGAGATGCGGCGCAGGCGGTCGGCCCAGGCGGCTCGATCGAGCCGCACGGTCAGCGCTTTGTCGACAGCGCGCCGGGGTTTCTCGTGCGAGAAGCTGGCCACCGATTCGTCCTCGACCATCTTGGTGACCCGCGCCCCGCGCTTCTTGTGCAGCAGGGCCAGGGCCTGCTTGTAGCGCGCATCGGTCTGCAGCCACAGCGTGGCACGCAGGGCATCGACGTCGTCGTCCACGGAGGTGACCGCGGGGGGCTCGTAGCGATCGAAGTCGTCCAGGTCGAAGAGCTTTTCGGTGGAATCGTCGGCGGTGTTGTCGAACTTGTGGCTGCCCACCCGAACCTCTACGTTGGCCTGGCGCACGTGCTGATAGCTGTCCTCCAGCAGCGCCCCGAAGCGCGCGGTCAGGTCGTAGTCGTCATAGTCGCGCACCAGGTAGCGGATGAAGTACGGGCCCTCCTCGCCGGGCAGGCGCAGTTTCTCTTTCGAGCGAGCCAGCTCGGCTTTGAGCGCATTGAGCAGGATCAAGCGCGTGTCGGACGAGGGGGCGGTGGGACTGGCGGCAAGCGGGCTCGCCAAGCAGGAGAGGGCGAAAATGCCAACAAATGTTCGCAGGATGTGTGTGCGTGCCATTGCGCCTCGGGGGGGTAGGGGGCTAGTGTGAACGCATTACCGACTGAAAGAAAGCCTCGACGATGACCAAGATCAACTCCCATTACCAGAAGCTGCAGGCTGGTTACTTGTTCCCGGAAATCGGCAAGCGCGTGCGTGCCTACGCCGCCGCCCATCCCTCGGCCCGCATCATTCGCCTGGGCATCGGCGACGTGGTGCTGCCCCTGCCCGCCCCCATCGTGGACGCCATCAAGGCGGGCGCCGACGAGATGGGGCGCAAGGAGACCTTCCGCGGCTACGGCCCCGAGCAGGGCTACGACTTCTTGGTACAGGCCATCGCCGACCACTACCGCAGCCAAGGGGCCGAGGTGGCCGCCGACGAGGTCTTCGTGTCCGATGGGTCCAAGTGCGATGTGGCCAACATCCAGGAGATCTTCGCCTTGGACAGCCTGGTGGCGGTGACCGACCCCGTCTATCCCGTCTACGTGGATACCAACGTCATGGCGGGACGCACCGGGCCGGCTGATGCGCAGGGGCGCTACGGGCGCTTGCTATACCTGCCCACCACGGCCGAGAACGGCTTCGATCCCCCCCTGCCCGAGACGCGCGTGGACCTCATTTACTTGTGCTCGCCCAACAACCCCACGGGCGCGGTCATGTCGCGCGAATCCCTGGCCCGCTGGGTCGCCTACGCCCGGCAGCACGAGGCCATCATCCTCTTTGACGCCGCCTACGAGGCCTTCGTGCGCGAGCCCGGGCTGCCCCGCAGCATCTTCGAGATCCCGGGCAGCCGCGAGGTG
>CAZHUY010000098.1:13323-19380 GCA_964535465.1 uncultured Myxococcales bacterium | reverse complement strand
GCCATCGAGTTCCGCAGCTTCTCCAAGACGGCGGGATTCACCGGCACGCGCTGCGCGTTCACGGTCATTCCCAGACAGCTCTGCGCGCGCAACGAGGCGGGCGAGAAGGTGGCGCTGCACACCCTGTGGACCCGACGCCACACCACCAAGTTCAACGGGGTCAGCTACCCCATTCAGAAGGCGGCCGCCGCCGTGTTCACGCCCGAGGGCGCCGCCGCGGTCCAGGCCAACACCGACTACACCATGGAGAACGCCCGTCTCATCCGCGAGGGCCTGGCCGCCGCTGGCTATCGGGTCTTTGGCGGGGTCAACGCTCCCTACATATGGATGCAAGTTCCCAAGGGCATGACCTCGTGGCAGTACTTCGACCGCCTGCTGGGAGAGGCCAACGTGGTGGGCACGCCCGGCTCCGGCTTCGGGAGCTGTGGCGAGGGCTATTTCCGCCTGTCCGCCTTCGGCTTCCGCGAGAACGTGCAAGAGGCCCTGGAGCGCATCCGAACCAAGCTGCCCGCTTGACTCTGGCCCTGGGGACCCGCATCCTCGAAGCCAAACCGACCCACAGAAAAGGAAGATTCATGCCCGAAGAGAAAGCCACCGCCAAGAAGACCGCCGCCAAGAAGACCGCCGCTGCCAAGACCGCGGCTGCCGAGACCACGGGAGAAAAGTGCTGCGTCGAAAAGTGCAAGCAGCCAGTTCGCGCCAAGGGCTACTGCCGCAAGCACTTCCTCGGCTGGCGTCGTGGCAAGGTGGGCAGCAAGTTCCGCTACAAGATTTGCAGCAAGGAAGGCTGCCGCAAGAAGGCGGTCGCCGCGGGCCGCTGCGCCGAGCACAAGAAGGGCGCTGAAGGCGCAGCTGAAGCGGCGTCGGCCTAGCGGTTTCGGATTTCACCACGGAGGACACAGAGCACACGGAGTCCGGATCGAGCTGGGAATGGTTTCGGATCCGGATCCGGATCTTTCTTTCACCCATCCATTCCTTCCTCCGTCTCCGTGCTCTCTGTGTCCTCTGTGGTTAATATCCGGATCTCCTGATGGACAAGATCGTCATACGCGGTGGTGAGCGCCTGCGCGGCGAGGTTCGCGTCTCGGGCGCCAAGAACGCGGCCCTGCCCATTTTGGCCTCTTCGCTCTTGGCCGGTGGCCGTTCCACTTACCGGAACGTCCCACGCCTGGGCGACGTGCTGACCATGAAGAAGCTCCTGCGCCAACTGGGCGCGGACGTCGAGGGCAATGGCCGGACCACCGTCGATACCAGCGGGGTCAACAACTTCGAGGCGCCCTACGAGTTGGTCAAGACCATGCGTGCTTCGGCCGTGGTCCTGGGGCCGTTGGTCGGGCGCTACGGCGAAGCTCGCGTCTCCTTGCCCGGAGGTTGCGCCATCGGGGCGCGCCCCATCGATCAACATCTGAAGGGTCTGGCGGCCCTGGGTGCGAAGATCGAGCTCGAGCACGGTCTGGTCAGCGCCAAGGCCAAGCGGCTGCGCGGGGCCACCATCGTGTTCGACATGATCACGGTCACCGGCACCGAGAATCTGATGATGGCGGCGGCCTTGGCCAAGGGGTGCACCACTCTGGAGAACGCCGCGTGCGAGCCCGAGGTGGAGGAGTTGGCCTGCGTCCTCAACAAGATGGGCGCGCGTATCCGCGGGGCGGGGACCTCACTCATCACCATCGAGGGCGTGGACGAGCTCCATCCCGTCGACCATGCCATCATCCCCGATCGCGTCGAGGCCGGAACCCTGATGGTGGCGGCCGCCATCACGCGCGGCAACGTGCTCATCAAGGAATGCCTGCCCGACCACCTGGACGCGGTGACCGACAAGCTGCGCGCCGCCGGGGTCGACGTGACCATCGAGAATGGCGACCTGCGGGTGGTGGGCAAGGGTGAGATTCGGCCGGCGGACATCGCGACGCGTCCCTATCCCGGTTTCCCGACCGACATGCAGGCGCAGTTCATGGCTCTCATGACCCGCGCCAAGGGTCAGTCGCTGCTCAGCGAGAACATCTTCGAGAACCGCTTCATGCACGTGCCCGAGCTGCAACGCATGGGCGCGGATATCGTGGTGCAGGGACACAATGCGGTGGTGCGCGGTCCGTGCAAGCTCAAGGGCGCCAAGGTCATGGCCACCGATCTGAGGGCCTCGGCTTGCCTGGTGCTGGCCGGCCTGGTGGCCGAGGGGACGACCGAAGTCCTACGCGTCTACCACCTGGACCGTGGCTACGATCGGCTCGAGAAGAAGCTGCGCGGGCTCGGGGCCGACATCCGACGGGTCAAGGGCGAATTATAGGAGATGCAAAGGACCCTCCCAGGGTCCTTTTCTTGATAGCGGTGGTGCGGAAAACGCCGTTCCCGGCTATCCTTACGGGTCGGCATGGCTCCTCTAGATTTGCGGGAAGAGTTGAAGCGCGACCTGCGAAGGCACCCGCGGGTTGAACTGCAGGGTTTGCTCGGCAGCGACGAAGACCGAGCCAAGCTGGCGTCTTCGCTACCGGTGTTTCTGCCGTTTCGGGGCAAGACCTACAAATCGGTGCTCTGGATTGCGGACTGGGACCACCGCCTGCCTTCGCAGAACGTGATCATGCGCCTTTACGCCTACTACGGCAGCGGGGGCAGGCACACCGCCGAGGACTCATTCTCCGAGCGCCAGGCGCAAATCAGCGGCGAGACGATCTTCCCGGAGTTCGACGTCTCGGATTTCTCTGGGCTACCCGCCGACGAGGTCTACGAGTCCGAGCGAACGATGTCGGGCGAGTTGAAGGGTTTTCATCTGGTGAGCGAGTGGCGGCGCGAGATCGATCCGGCCCTCGGGCGCAAGGCCGAGCAGATCGTGCGGGCCTCGCAGCACTTCCGCGAGATCGCCAGCCAGACGCGCGCGCGTCCACCCGGGCTTGGCGATCTGGAGGCAGCGGAATGGTCGCCGCCCAGCGAAAGTGGGCACAAGGGTTGGGGCTTGGACGTCTGGTATCTGCGCGCCTTCAACGGCATGGTGGGCGAAGGCACCGCGTTTCTCGTGGATCTGGAGGCGGGGATCGTGGTCCGCCAACGCGACTTCCAATTCCGCGCGGGCTGATTCGGATTCCTCGCGGCGGACGCCGAGACGAATGACAGTCAGTTCTTGAGCAGACTGAGGTTGTGGCAGGCGCCGGAGTAGCCGCCATCGCAGGCCTTGCCATAGAGGATGCGAGCTTGCTCGATGTTGCGGTACACGCCGCACTGGCCCTTGTGGTAGCAGACGCCCAGGTTGTTGCACATGTCCATCTCGCCGCCGTTGCAGGCCTTCTCGTACATGGCCATGGCCTTTGACCCGCTCCGCATGAGCCCGCATCCACCCATTTCGTAGCACACCCCGAGTTGGCCGCAGGCGCTCGTCTCGGACGCGGCGCACGCTTTCTCGTACAGCTCGACGGCGCGAGCGGTGTTCTTGCTCTGTCCGCAGGTACCCGTCCAGTAGCAGGTCCCGAGCAGAACGCAGGCTTTCATTCTTCCGGCTTCGCAAGCGCCCTCGTAGTACTCGTGGGCGCGTGGATCATCCTCGGCGAACTTGGGAATCCAGTAGTAGCCGACCAGGACGATCCTCGTGACGCCTGAGATGAAGATGGCCAAGGTCGCCAAGACGGCGAGCGCGCTATGCGTTCCTGTGAGGGAGCTTCGTCGGGGGCCGACGAAGCTCATGATCAGAATCGTCAGGCCGAGGCTGGCTGCCGCGAGTTGCAGAAGGCCGATGCCGTTCATCGGGCCGAGAATCGGTGCACGTCCCCAGGGCAGGAAGCACACTCCCGTCCCCAAGAGGGCTAGGACGAAAAAGATGATTCTCTGAATGTGCATCGACAGCGCAGGAAAGAGCATCGCGCAAGTTGGCAGCGCAATCCAGAATACCACCGGTGTACCTGCGAGCAGCGCGTGTGGCAAGTAACTCGCCTCCGATCGACGGGATGCTCGCACGACGGGGCGAGCCTCGTTGCCTTGCAGACTGGATTCCGACGGATGTCAAACCCTCGCCATCGGCGCGCCGTCGGACTCGGCGTGACAAGTGAGAGGGTAGGGGAGCTTGGCCTTTGGCCCTGAAAATGCAGCTATCTCGTCAGCAACTGCAAGCCGACCAGCAAGACGTTGCCTCTTTGGTCGGCGACCTTGCTGTACTGGTAACCCAGGACCGCACGTGCGCGGAAACCGTCGATGATGTACCCGAGCTGGGCATCGGCCAGGGTGTCGTGGCCATCCTGGCCCCTGCGCGCGGCTCGTTGCAGGCGGAAGAGCGGTTGGAAGCGGCCCCAGCCGACCTCGATGGGCAGCAGGTAGCTGACCAGGACGAAGCTGGTCCAAGTTGCGGGTTCGTACTGTCCCCAGATTCTATGGAAGGCGCCCTCCACATCCAGCACCCCGGCGACGCCGAGGTTCTTCTCGAACAGCACGTCGACGTTGAACTCGGTGAAGTCGTCCCGGGCATCGACATACTCGACCAAGGTGTTGGTGCGCGAAACATGGGTCGAGCCGTCGATTTGGTGCTGCAGGCCCGCGCCCACGGTCAGGACGTTCTTGCGTCCGTAATAGCTGCTGGTTGTGCGATAGCCGGGCTCGGGATCGAGCAAGCTGAGGCTGAGGCGTCCTGAATAGAGTGGAGACAGGTTGGGATCGCCGAGAGCGTAGATGCCGGCATAGTACTTCAAGACACCCTCGAACAGTTCACCCCACAGGGTGGCGCCGTCGCTGCGGCCGAACTTTCCCTGTCGCGCGCCAACCGGCGGCTGACCGGGAAAGAACTGTCCCGGGAACAGCCAGGCCGCCGTGGCCCATTCGCTGGACAGGCCCGCGCGGTCGGCGGGTACCAGCATGCGCCCGACCCATAGCTTGACGGCGTCGTGCAGTTCCAGTCGGCCGATGAGCTCCAACACGGCAGCCGTGCCTTCAAGCTTGCCCCGGTCGGTCGCGCTTTTGCCGCCCTGATCGCCGACGCCCACCGTGCCGACCAAACCGGCCTGCCACTTGAGGGCGCTGTTGATCGAGCCCCAGAGCTGGACATCGACCCGGCCGTTCATCGCCACGTCGTCGAGCTTGTCGGGCTTTCTCGGGTTGTGCGCACGCGTGTCCAAACGCAGCCCCAGCTCGGCTTCGATCGGCCTGCTGGCCTCGGGGGGCGTGGATGCGGTTGTGGGGGGAGCCGGCGGGAGCGGGGCCGGCGCGGGCAATTCCGGCAGTGGCGACGTTTCGGCTTTCGCCAGGTTCGGCGTGAGTGCGGTTGCCAACATAGCCACGCCGCAACCCAAGCAACGAAGACCCTTGGCGAAGGCAAGCTGGTTCATGGTCAACTAAGGTATCGGAAACCTCGCGCGGAGTCGAACTGGGGCTGTGCCAAGGCGTGAACGCCCCTACGCGTGCCAGTCGCGATTCAAGGTCTGGCTCAGGTGACGCAGCAGCGGCTCGCGCACCTCGGCGACGGTCACCGGCCTGGCGAGCACGCTGGTCATGGAACCCATCACCGATGCCGGCAGACCACAGGGGTTGATGGCCGCGAAGCGCCCGAGGTCGGTGCACACGTTGAGCGCGAACCCGTGCATGGTGATCCAGCGGCGGCGCACCGCCACCCCGATGGAGGCGAGCTTGCGGGAACCTGCCCACACTCCGGTGAGCCCCGGTCGCTGCTCGCCCGTGATGGCGAAGTCCGCCAGGGTGGCCACGATGGCCTGTTCGAGGTGCCGGAGGTAACGGTGGACGTCGCGCTCGTCCTCGCGCAGGCGCAGGATGGGATAGCCCACCAACTGGCCAGGGCCGTGATAGGTCACGTCGCCCCCGCGTTCCACCTCGACCACCGGCATGTCGGCGGGGGCGACCAGGTTGTCGCGCCGGCCGTTACGGCCCAGGGTCAACACGTGTGGGTGCTCGACCAGCACCAGCGTGTCGACGATGCGATCCTCCTGGCGTGCATCCAGCAACTCGCGCTGGATGCGCCAGGCGGCCAGGTAGTCACAAAGCCCGAGATCGAGGACGCGCGCGGGGAACACGGCTCCCTATCAGCCGCGTTCATCCATCGGGACGTAATGGTTCAACGCGGGGCCGGCG
>CAZHUY010000098.1:12507-13313 GCA_964535465.1 uncultured Myxococcales bacterium | reverse complement strand
GCGTACACCTGACGGGTCCGGTAGATGCGGCCCTTGCGGTCGTCGTAGATCTCCTTGAAGTTGTCAATCCAACCGGGCATGCGGCCTATGTCGAAGAGGACGGTGAACATCTCGGTGGGGATGTTGAGGGCACGCATGATGATGCCGCTGTAGAAGTCCACGTTGGGGTACAGCTTGCGCTCGATGAAGTAGGGATCCGACAAGGCCGCCTCTTCCAAGCGGTAGGCGATTTCGAGCAGCGGATCGGAGAGGTCGAGCGCCTTGAGCAGGGAGTCGCAGGTCGCCTTGATCACCTTTGCGCGTGGATCCCAGTTGCGGTACACACGGTGGCCGAAGCCCATCAGACGCTTGCCGCTCGTCTTGTCCTTGGCCGCGGCGATGAAGCGCGAGCCGTCGTCGCCGGCGCGGTGGATGCTGGCCAGCATCTCGATGACCGACTGGTTGGCCCCGCCGTGCAGTGGCCCCCACAAGGCGCACACACCGGCCGCCGCGCTGGCGAACATGTTGGCCTGAGCGGACGCGACCATGCGCACCGTCGAGGTCGAGCAGTTCTGTTCGTGATCGGCGTGCAGGATGAAGATGGTCTCGAGCGCGCGTACGATCTCGGGGCGCAACTGGTAGTCCTCGTACACGTCCGAGAACATCATGTGCAAGAAGTTCTGCGTGTAGCGGTAGCTGGGCTTGGGATAGATGATGGGCATGCCGCGCGATTTGCGGTACGAGAACGCGGCGATGGTGCGCACCTGGGAGATGAGCCGAGCCGCGTGCATGTCGAACTCTTCGGGCGTCGCGGGCCGCTGCATGTG
>CAZHUY010000098.1:0-12497 GCA_964535465.1 uncultured Myxococcales bacterium | reverse complement strand
GCATGTGCCCCGGGTAGTAGCAGCTGGACGCATTGATCATGGCCGACAGGATGGCCATGGGGTGCGCGTTCGAGGGGAAGCCCTCGAAGTGGTACTTCATGTCTTCGTGAAGGTTCTCGTTCTGCGTGAGCATTCGCGAGAAGCGCTGCAGCTCCGTCTTCTTGGGCAAATGGCCGTAGATGAGCAGATAGGCGGTCTCGATGAACGTCGACTTCTCCGCCAGCTCCTCCACGGGGATGCCTCGGTAGCGCAGAATGCCCTTCTCGCCGTCGATGAAGGTGATGGCACTCTGGCACGAGCCCGTGTTACCGTAGCCGTCATCCAGGGTGATGCAACCGGTGGCTGCGCGCAGGCCGGTGATATCGATGGCTCGTTCCCGTTCCGTCCCCTCCAACACGTCCATCTCGTGAACCTTGCCGTCTATCTCCAGTCTTGCCTTCGTGCCCGTCTTTTCGATCGCCATGGCTGGGCAAGTCTTGGATAAGCAGACCGGGATGACAAGCGGAACATGGACCGCGTGCGCGTTATCGCTTTGCGTCCCCAAGTGAAAGGGGAAAGTAGCGAACTCCGCGAAAAGTGTAATGCTATGAGTAGCCATGCGAATCATCCGGCGATATTCGAATCGGAAACTGTACGACACACACGAGAGCCACTACGTGACGCTTCAAGCGCTGGCTGCGCTCGTTCGATCTGGCGAAGACTTCCAGGTTGTGGACCACAGCTCGGCACGCGACCTGACAGCGGCGACGTTGGCTCAGATCATCTTCGAGGAGGAGAAACGCGGGTCCAAGCTACCCGCGGCGGAATTGCGCCGAATCATCCAAAGCGGGGCCATCTAGGCTTCGCGGCCGACCTGGCTTCACCGAAGGGCAGGTCGGTCTGTGTTCCGTCCTTGGGACGGAGAGAATCCTTTGCGGTTTGACGAGGGCGCGGTTGGGCGCTGGCGCGAGTGACGCATCAGGCAGGCACACCTGCCGCCCGGCGGCACACCTTGCGCCTGACAGTGTTGGGTCTGGCTAGAACTCGTCGGCGCCGCAGTCGCAGGCGCCGTCCTTGGGTCGGGACTCGCCGTCGATGTCGTGATCAGAGGAGCAGGCCGAGCCGCCCGCGTTGATGCAGGGGGAGTTGGCGGTGAGATGGTAGTTGCTGCCGAAGACCGGGAGGGCGGTCGAAGAGGTGGCGTCGGGGATGCAACTGGCGGAGAAGTCGCGTACGCCGTTGTTGTGCGCGAGGATTCCGGTGACCACATGGCCAGCCGCGCACACCACGCCGCCCTGGCCGTTGTCGACCACGGTGTTGAAGGCAAAGCGCACGGGGCTGGTGCCGGTGTACGAGCCGAGTGAGACCCCCGCACCGGTGGTCCCGCCGTTGTGCGCGACCACCGAGTTGGTGATGTCGAAGGCCACGCCGTTACCGATTGCGATGCCGGTGCCTGCGTTGTCGAGCACGTAACAGCGACTGACCCGCACCTTGCCCGCGGACGCGCTGATGCCGGCGGCTCGGCCACCCGAGATGGTCAGGTCACGCAAGGTCACCTCGCCTCCCGTGATGGACACGACGGGCTCCGAGTTTCCCGAGGCCGGATTGACGATGGCCGTGGCCGCGGATTCGCCGGCGATGAGCAGCGCTCGGTTGGTGTTGATGATCAACCCAGTGGCCGTCGTGACCGTGCCGATGACCCGAATCACGGAGCCGCTCCCGATGTTCAAGACGGCTTGCTCCAGATCGCAGTAGGGAGAGTCGGGGGTTCCCTGGCCCCGGTCTGAAGACGTGCACTTGGACGAGCTCTGGACATAGACGATGGTATTCGCCATGGGGCACGAGCCATCGAGCGCGCACAGGCCGGCACTCGCCGAACACTCGTTGTCTTTCCTGCAGGGACGACAATGGTTGGTGTCGCAGATGGGCGAGTCGGCGCGCGAACAGTGGGCGTTGTTGGTGCACTCCACGCACTGGCCGGCCTTGTCTCCGTTGGTCGCGCACAAGGGCTTGGCCCCCGTGCAGGCGTCGGCCCCCGCGGCGCTGCAGCCCACGCAGACACTCACCTCGTTGCAGAACGAGCGCGCCGGGTCGGCCGTGCAATCGGCGCTGTTGTTGCACTCCACGCAGGTATTCCTGGCCGAGCACACGCCGCCCGCAACACCGCCGTCGCGTTCGGCATCGCCTAGCCCAGCGTCACCTACCCTGGCGCTGCACTCTGAGGAACGCGTGCATTGCACGCAGGTCCCGCTTTCGACATGGCAGGCGGGCAGAGCTGGATCTCGGTCCGCGCAGGCGTTCACCCGCGCGGATGAATCGCCACACGCGACGCAACTCTGATTGCTTCCGCACACCGGTCTTTCAGGATCGTGGCAGTCGGCGTGGGCCAGACAACCCACGCATTGGTGGCGGGCATTGCAGAACCATCCTCCTGCGACGCCGCCATCGTCTCCCCCGTCTTTGTCGTCAAGGCCGCCATCGTCCACGCCGGTACAGTCGTCGTGGCGCTTGCACTGCACGCACTGGCCGTTCAAGCACAAGGGCAGTTGGTTGGGGCAGTCCTGATCATCGCTGCAGGTCCGTGCGCCGTCCCCCACCGCGGAATCGAAGGCCCAGTCCGCGGGAGCGTCGATGGGCAGCCCGGGCACCTCGGGCTCACTCTCACGGGTATCCGCGGCTCTGTCCAGGGCGCCCGCGGCATCGTGAGCTATCTCGGACGGGTAGGGCCGATCCGGCATCGCGTCCACCGACGCCATAGGCCCATCGAGAGTCGGCGGAGCGTCGGCGCCCGCATCGTGGGGCACGCAGAGGTTGTCTCGACAAGAAAAGCCAGGTCGACACTCATGGTGAACGTCGCTGCACCTGTTCCAGTCGCGTTCGACCTTGTCGCAGGCAAACATGAGAACCATCGATGATAGGGCCAGGATGCGGGTCTTCATGAGCGGCCTCACCAGGTGAACGTGTAAAAGAGGATGCTGCCCGCGAACAGCCCGCCCATTCCGCCGATCAGCCAGCCCGCCCCGCGCCCGCCCGTCACGTGGTGATGCGTGCAGGATGACTCCCCGTCGCGACAGACGCGTTGGCCATTCAGGTGCAGGAGGTAGCCCCCGTAGGCGGCCGCGGCGACACCCGCGATGACCAAGGTCAGGCCCGTCACCTGGGCGAGGCGCTGGCCCACGGACTTGGTGGGGGGCAGAGGCGGCGTGGGCGATTCCACCGCCAGCGCGGGTACGGGCTCTTGCGCCTGAGGCGCGGGCGTTGGTGCCGTCGCCGGCGCTTGCGTCTCGGCCTGGAAGACCCGCGCACCCAGGACGCCCACCCGTTCGCGTACCGCGATGTGCATGTCGGGCATGGTACACACGTCGCAGGCCTTCCCGTCCGAGCTCAGGGCTTGGCCGGTGGACGCGTCCCAAAGCTGCATCTGGACGTTGAAGGCACCTCGCCGGAAGCTCATCTCGATTCGCAAAACGTGGGTGGCCGCGGTGGCGTGCTGGATGGCCTTCATGCACGCGGGCTCCAGGCAATCGCCGTTCACGGCGGCCTTGGTCTCGGCGAAGGATACGACCTCCGCCCCCAAGGAGCGCACCACCTCCTCGATGTCGGTACGGAGACCGGCAGCCTCGGCGCGCGGGACGTGATTGTCCGCAGCCTCCAGCAGCGCGACCCGATGGGGTGCCGCCCAGGCCAGATGGGGCAGACAGGCCAAGATGAAGGCAAGGCACCCGATACGGTGGAAACCCATGCGCCCAAGATGTCGAGAACAGGGATGAGCGTCAAGAAGTTAGCGGGCGGCCATGGCGTGACCTGCGTCAACCGCGCCGGGCCATTCTCTCTCGCTGCCGGAGGGTAAGCGGGCTACTCTCAGCTCCGCATCGGCTCTGCCCTGGCCCGGGCGCGATGCAAACACGCCCGACTCTGAGGTATAAGAATGACCGACATGAACCTCGACGATCGCAGCAGCTCCCCCCCCTTGCCCGCCGAGCCCATCCCCCAGACCCCCAAACGGCCTGGCTGGTTGAGTCGCGTCCTCTGGGCAAGCACACGCGTGGCCGAAGCGCGCAAGACGACCTTCGGTCCGGGCAACCCTGGTTTCGAGTGGTACGCGCTGGCGCGGCAATTGGGCGACGAGATCGTCAAGCTCGGCGAGAATCGCCGCGGCGGCTGGGCTGCGTTGTTGTTGGAATGCTCCACCATCGGGTATTTGGTGCGCGCCCACCTGGAACGCGCCGGTCAACCCGCCGGGGCCAACCTGGGCGAAGCCGACTGGCAGAACGCTCACCAGTTGCCCGGGACCACCGAGGCCTGGGCCAAGGTGTCGCCTCAACAGCAGTCCTTGCTGAATGGAATGGTGGGCGGGGACCGCGATTTGATCATGTCGCGGTTGTCGGAGAAGGAGCGGGAGGAGCTGGCCCTCAGCCTACACCAGCTCGGGGATGCCCTGGCCGCTCCCCTGCACGACGAGGCCAACCGCTTGGGCCTGGCCCTGGTCTCGCGTTGGACGCGCGTGGGCGTGGTGGCGCTGGTGCTGGCCGTCGGCATTGGCTTGGGCGTGAATTTGCTGGCACGCAAGTACGGGCCGCCCAACATCGCTCTCAACAAGACCGTGACGACCAGCAGTCAGTTCCCCTGGGAGGGAAAGGACCCCAGCAAGCTGGTGGACGGCGAGACCGACAACATGGGCTTCCACACCAACCACGAGGGGGAGCAGTGGGTGGTCATCGACCTGGGTTCTTTGCGCAAGTTCAACACGATCGTCGTGTACAACCGCTCCGAGTACCAGGACCGAGCCGTGCCTTTGAAGGTGGAGGTCAGCAAGGATGGCCAGTCCTACACCCAGATCGCGGAACGCAAGGAGACCTTCGACAAATGGAAGGCCAAGGGGTTGAAAGCCGAGGGGCGTTATGTGCGTCTCAAGAACCGCCCCGACAACTACTTCCACCTGGCCGAGGTGGAGATTTATTGAGAAGAGAGAGGGTCCCTTAAGACCCCCGGGATGAGCGCAGGCGGACAAAGCCCGCCCGCGCTCGAATGGCCGTGCGGGCGTGGTAGAAGCTGCGCCTCTTTCCATGCGTCCCAGCACTGCCGTCAGCCTGGCCCCAGGCCATAGCCTCGTCGGACTTTGGTCCGAGGATGCGCAGGCGCGGTGCTACGATTGCGACGACAACCGCGCCTTCTACGCAGGCCTCCAGGGGCGTTTGCTGGAAGGTGTCTCGCCGGCCCTGCAGGGCCGTGGGTTGGATTTGGGCTGTGGCAGCGGATTCGCCACCGAAGCGCTGGTGGGTGCCTTGCCGCGTGTGTCGTGGCATGGCGTGGACGTATCAGCGGCTATGTTGGCGCGCGCCTCTCGCAAGCCCGGCTTGGCGAGCGTTCGGCTCTGTCACGCGGCGGCCGAGGCCTTGCCTTTCCCCCAGGCGACGTTCGACGTGGTGGTCTCGAGCTTCTCTTGGCACTGGTTCGCACCCGCGGCCGCTGCCGAGGTGGCGCGCGTGCTACGCCCCGGGGGCTGGCTGTTGGTGTGCGCGCCCCTACGCCGCTTCAGCCACGCGACCGGGAACCGTTGGTTGGCGCGGCGGCTGCTCTCCCGACGGCACACCTTTCGTCGTCTGGGCAGCCAAGGTTTGCGCTTGCATGATCTGCCCCGCCTGCTGCCCGCGCCTCTTCAAATCGCGCGTCTGCAAGAGGTGATCATCTCGGAGCGCTTCCCCGACGTGCACGCCTTGCTGTCGACTCTGCAAAGCCGAGGCGCCCTGCGGGCCATCTTTGGCACGAGCCCCGAAGGACTGAAGGCAGAGCTGCCGGTGGGCCCGCTGGTCTTCGAATGGCCGGTCGGGTTGCTGCACGCCCAGGTGCGAGAGCGGCCATGAAGCGCATCGTGATCGCTGGGGCGGGCATCTCGGGTTTGTCGCTGGCGTTCGAGCTGGAACGCCAGGGCGCGGCGGTGCTGGTTCTGGAGAGCGCGGCGCGCGCGGGCGGCAAGATCGAGACCGATCGACGCGACGGCTACATCTGCGAACGCGGTCCGGCCAGCTATTTGGATCGCGGCAACAGCATCTCGCCCCTGGCGCGTGCCTTGCGGATCGAGGGGCGGGTCCTGCCGGCGAGCGCGGCGGGCGAGCGCCGTTTGGTGGTGGCCGACGGTCGCTTGCACGACACGCCCCTGGATGCCGCCTCCCTGCTGCACTCGCGACTTCTGTCCTGGCCGGGCAAGCTGCGCCTGCTGGCCGACTTGACCCTTTCGCGTGGCCCGTCGGCCAGTGGGGCCGATGAATCGGTGGCGGAGTTCGCGCGTCGGCGCCTGGGAGAACAGGCAGGGGAGCGCTTGCTCCAGCCCCTGGTCTCCGGGCTTTATGCCGGCGATGCCCGGCATGTCAGCCTGCCCTCGGCCTTTCCCCTGATGGCCGCCCTGGAGCGCGAGCATCGTAGCCTGCTGCTGGGTCTGCGCGCCGAGCGCAGGAAAGCCCAGAGAGCCGATGCACCCCGCCTGTCGTCGTTCGTGTCCGGGTTGGATGAATTGACCACGGCGTTGGCGCGCAGCCTGGGTGATCGCTTGCGCCTGGGTGTGCGGCTGGTTTCTGTCGAACGCGCGGCTGCGGGGTTTCGCCTGGCGCTGGAAGAGGGCGGGCAGGGCAGCACCTTGGACGCGGACGCGTTGGTCTTGGCCATTCCCGCCCACCAGGCCACCCAAGTGGTCGGTCTGCTCGCCCCGGATTTGTCATCGGCATTGGCCGAGATCCCCTACGTACCCGTGGCCCTGGTGCACCTGGGGTATTCCACCATGGCCTTGCCCTCGCCCCCGCAGGCCTACGGCTTCTTCGTGCCGGCCTCCGAGCGGCTGAAGATCCTGGGCGCCATCTTCGCCTCGGCGATTCTGGCGGGCCGAGCCCCTGAACGCTTCTCGCTCTTTTCGGTGCGCACGGGGGGCGCACGCCATCCGGAGTTGTTGAACCTGCCCGACGAGGAGCTGGTGGCCGTCGCGCACGCCGACCTGCGGGCGCTGCTGGGCCTGGGCGCGGCGCCGGCCTTTGCCCACGTCGTGCGCCACCAGCAGGGCCTGCCCCAGTACACCCTGGGCCATAGCCGACGGGTGGCCGCCATCGAAGCGGGCGAACGCCGCTTTCCCGGCCTGTACTTCCACGGCAACGCCTATCACAATGCCGGCGTGCCCGAGCTGGTGGGCCGTTCGAACCAGCTGGCGCGCCGGGTGCTCGCCGAGCTTTCTCCATGAAGGAACAACTGGAAGCCGCGCTCCTGCGCGAGATCGGGTTCACCTGGCGCGAGATCAACAGCAACCACTTCCGCGGGCGCTTGCGACCCCCCGTCCTGGAACTGCACGAGGGGGGCGGACGGCTGGGGTTCTGGGATTCGCGCAACCGCAGGCTGTCGTTGGCGCGCTCGCTGGCCTTCGAGCAGCCCTGGGGCGTGCTGCGCGAGGTGCTCAAGCACGAGATGGCCCATCAGTTCATCGACGAGGTCATGGGCATTCGCGACGAGGCGGCGCACGGCCCGGCCTTTGAGAACCTGTGCCGCAGCCATGGTATCGACGCCTCGGCGCACGGCTTGCCCCGCGCGGGGGGGCAGGACGAGCACCCGGTGCTGCGCCGGATCGCGCGCCTGCTGGCCCTGGCCGAGAGTCCCAACCTGCACGAGGCCGAGGCCGCCATGAACGCGGCCCAGCGCCTCATGCTCAAGCACAACATCGACCAGAGCGTGGCGCGTGCCCACCAGGGTTTCACCTTTCGCCACCTGGGCCAGCCCAGCGGACGCATCGAGGCGGCCGAGCACGTGCTGGCCGGCATCTTGTCGCGCCACTTCTTCGTCGACGTGATCTGGGTTCCCGCCTACGTGTCCAGCGAGGGGCGGCGCGGCCGCGTGCTGGAAGTCTGTGGCACCCCGGCCAACCTGGAGGTGGCGGCCTACGTGCACGGCTTCTTGCGGGAGACCGCCTGGCGCCTGTGGGGAGAGCACAAGCGCCAGCACGGCATCGAGAGCAACCGCGAGCGCCGTCGTTTCATGACCGGGGTGATGATGGGTTTCGACGAAAAGCTGAAGGCCGGCGCGGCCGAGAGCCGGCGCGAGGGCTTGGTGTGGGTGGGCGATCCCGCCCTGGCCGACTACCTTCGCCAACGTTATCCCCGCACCACGCGCGGCGGAGGCATCGGCCTGCAGCGCAACGAAGCCTACGAGCACGGCCGCCAAGCCGGCCGCCAGATCGTCCTGCACAAACCCGTGGGCACCCACGTCCGGCGCGGCCGCCTGCTGGGGCCGGTGAGCTGATTCCGCGAGACCCGCCGGCTTGTCCGGATTGCATTTTCTAGTCAACAGGCCGTCGGCCGTGGTGTTCTTTCTTCAAGACCATGAACGACGGCCGCCCCAACCTCGTGCCCCTGCGCGCGCTGCCCGGCTTGTCCGAGCTGGAGAGCGGCGACGACGAGCAGCTCATGGCTTTGGCCGCCGGGGGGAACAAGCCGGCCTTCGCCATCCTGGTGAACCGCTACTTGCCTCGCATCACCAAGTTCTGTCTGCGCTTCGTGGGGCACATGCCGATGGCGCAGGAGCTGGCTCAGGAGATCTTTCTGGAGGTCTGGCTGAGGCGCGATCGCTACCGGTCGCAGGGCAAGTTCACCGTGTTCCTGTTCGTCATGGCCCGCACCCGCTGCCTGAACCGCGTGCGCGACGAGGGCCGTCGTGACCGGCGCGAGCAGGTGGCGCAGGACGATGCGCCGGGGGCGCCCAGCCAGCTGGATCTGCTGCTGGAGAAGGAACGTCAACGCCAGGTTCAGGTCGCGCTGATGGGGCTCTCGCTCAAGCTGCGCGAGGCCGTGCTGCTGCGCTTCGAGCAGGGGCTCGACTACCCGGACGTGGCGCGCATCCTGGGCTGTTCCGAATCCACCACCCGTTCGCGCGTGCGCCTGGCCATGCTGGCCTTGCGCGACGCCATCGCAGGAGGAGACAAGCCATGAGCAACGGCTGTCCTGACAAATCAGAGTGGTTGGACCTGCTGGACGGCGAGGCTACCGAGAACCGCGCAGGTGTCTTGCGCGCCCACGCGGGCCAGTGTCCGACGTGCGCGCGCGAGCTGGAATTGCAGCGACAGCTCATCGCCGACCTGGCGGCGCCGGTGTCGGTGGCGCCCGGGGCGTTCGAGGCCATCATGCGGCAGCTGCCCAACACCCAGCCGGCCCCACCGCGCAGACACAGGTGGTGGGCGGCCGCGGGTGGCGCGCTGTTGATGGCAGCGGCCGCGGGGATCGTGCTGGTCCCGCATCTCACGAAAGAGCAGGGCACGTTCAACGCCCGTGGCCCCGGGGACGAGGTGCCCTGGACCCACAAGGTGGGCGCCGATGTCTTCATCCTGGGCGACACCCTGGTCGAGCTGGAGGCGGGGGCCAAGGTCACGCCCCGCGTGGCTCTGGTGGCGAGCTACCACAACGTCAGCAGCGCTCCCGCCTATTTGATGGTGTTCGGCCGCGATGCCCAGGGCGAGCTTCACTGGGTCTATCCCGGTTTCCAGGATGCCAAGCAGGATCCGGAGTCGGTGCGCCTGCTGCCCTTGCAGACGCGCCAGGCCTTGCCCGACTCGGTGGTGCTCGAGGGCTTGCCGGCGGGCGAGCTGGAGCTGATCAGCCTGATCACGTCGCAGCCGCTGCGGGTCTCGCGCATCGAAGCCTTGCCGGTGGCCGAGCGCAACCCCTCCGCTCTGCGTGTCAGGTTCGTCGATGCGCGCATCGACGGCCTGACTGTGCAGGTGATCGCCCCCAGCGCGGCCCCCACGCCGCCGCAGGCGTCGAAGGTCTCCAAACCCCCGAATACGCCGCAAACCCGAGGCGGCAAGTCGCGCCCGGCGCGCATGGAATCGGCTCCAAGTGAATGGCTGCAAGCCATCGATCCTCTGCCGGCCAGCCAGGAGTCACCGTGAGAGCGGTGAGAGCGTCGGGGCTGGTGCTGGTCATGCTTTGCGCCCGCGGTGTGCAGGCCGCACCCGCGCAGACCACCACCCTGGTCCTGGTGGTGGCCAGCAACCGCGGACCCGCCCTGGAGCGCCCGCCTTTGCAGTACGCCGACGATGACGGCGCCAAGTACCACGAGGTCTTCGCCTCGCTGGCCGGGGAAGACAACACCGTGCTGCTCACCGAGCTGGATGCCGATAGCGTGCGGCTCTTTCCCAAGCTGGCCGGCAAGGTGGCGGCGCCCACGCGGGCCCATGTGCTGGACGCGGGCCAGCGCCTGGCGCGACGGGTGCGCGAGGTGCAGCGGGCGGGCGGGCGCGTGGGTTTCTATTTCGTGTTCGCGGGCCACGGCGACGTGGATGGCGGGCGTGGCTTCCTGGAGCTGGCCGACAGCGCGTTCACCGCCGAGGACGTGGACGGCCTGCTGCGCACCGTGGGGGCCGACGAGGGCCACGTCATCCTCGATAGCTGCAATTCCTTCTTCGTCATCAACCCGCGCAAGCCGGGCGGCCGGCGCTTCGCCACGCCTCGCGACGCCGCCGAGCGCTTGGCCCGTCACCTGCCTAACGTGGGTGTGTTCCTGTCCACCAGCGCCGAGTCCGAGGTCTTCGAGTGGTCGGAGTTGCAGTCAGGCGTCTTCAGCCATGCCGTGCGTTCGGGTTTGATGGGCGCCGCCGACGCCAACCGCGACGGCCGGGTCAGCTACGAAGAGTTGGCAGCCTTCGTCGAGACCTCGGCCGCCGAGATCAAGAACCCCGCCTATCGTCCCAAGGTGTTCGCGCGCGGGCCCAACGGCGATGACGAGCGCACGCTCTTCGATCTGTCCCGCATGCAGGCCGTGACCGTGCGTATCGAGGAGGCCGGCGCGCTCCGGCTGGCGGCGCGCGATGGCGACGGATTGCGCTGGCTGGACGCCCACAAGGAGGCGGGGCAGTCCCTGGACCTGCGCTTGCCCGCGATCTTGGCGGGACACCTGGATATCGAACGCCTGTCGCCTCTCGGCGCGGTCGAAGCCCGCTACCCCATACCTGAATCGAAGGATGCGCCCGTGCTGCTGGCCAGTCTGTCACCCCAGCCGGTGCAGAATGCCTCGCGCGGCGGCCGGGAGATCTTCCGCGGCCTGTTCGTGCGCCCCTTCGGCCCGGCGGCCCTGCTGGCCTATCGAGAAGAACACCGACTCACGCCCGAGCCCGTGTACGGACTCTCGCGCGAGGACACGGAACGCATGGGCCTTCTGCTGGAGCAACTCGGCTCCGCCGAACGGCAGCAGCGACGATCCATGGCCGGCCTCAACTTCGCCATGGCTGGCATCTACGGCACGTACTTCGGCCTTGGTGTGGGTACGCCGGGCCTCAAACGGGACGAACGTATCGGACAGCTGGTGGGCGGCATCCTGCTGACCAGCGTGAATCTGGGAATGGGCCTGTTTCAGCTGTTGCACGTCCCCGAGCGCGAACGCGTCTATCAGAATTTTCTCGCCCAGATGGCCAAACCCGGCGCGGATCAGGCGCGCATCGCCGCGGAGGTGGAGGAGAAGCTCGTGAAGATCCAGGCGGAGGATCAACGACGTCGAAAGTGGACCTTGATCTCCGGGTATATCGCCACCGCTTTTGTCGCGGCGGTTTTGGTCGGCAACGAGCTCAGCGCAGACCAGACACGCGAATACCGCCTGTTGGAGCGAGGCTTCATCCTCGGAATCGGCGGCATGGTGCTGGGAACGACCCTGAAGGAGCAGCTCTCCACCAGCCCCACCGACAAGCTCATCGAGTTGTGGCGCAAGGATCCACGCCACAGTAACGTCAAGCTTTCCGCCGCCCCCATTCCGGGCGGTGGCATGGTCGGAGTCGCCGGGAACTTCTAGCCTGTCGGGGCCTTGGCGCCCTTGATGAAGGTGCCCTCCTCCAATTCCCTGAAGGCGGTGTCCAGTTCTTCCCTGGTGTTCATCACGACCGGGCCGCCCCAGGCCACCGGTTCCTTGATGGGCTTGCCCGAGAAGAAGACGAAGCGCGCCGCCCCATCCGGGAGCGCCCGCGCGGTGAGGGACTCTCCGTCGGAGAGGAGGGCGGCGGTATGGAAGGCGAGCGTCGTCTCCGAGGCCCCGCTGCCGAACACCGCGTTTCCGGCCAGCAGGTAGACGAAGGCGGTATAGCCAGCCTTGGCCGGAATAACGATCGATGCCCCGGGGTCCAGGGCGATGTCCAGCATGGTCGCGTCGACATGATCCCCGGCCTGCGCTGCTTTGGCCGCGCCGAAGGAGCCGGCTATGACCCGTGCGCGGAAGCCATCCCCGCGCTCGACGGGGATATCGGCGGTCCCGATGTCGCGATAGGCGGGCGCGCTCATCTTGAGGGCGGAGGGAAGGTTGATCCAGAGTTGAAGCCCGAGCATGCGCGGCGTGGCCTTGGGCATCTCCTGGTGGATGATGCCGCTCCCGGCGCGCATCCATTGACAGGCGCCGCCCGAGATCGCGCCTCTGTTGCCCAGGCTGTCCCCGTGCTCGATCAGGCCCGCCGCCGGGAAGGTGACCGTGCCGATGCCCCGGTGCGGGTGCCAGGGGAAGCCCTTGACGTA
>CAZHUY010000097.1:0-21782 GCA_964535465.1 uncultured Myxococcales bacterium | reverse complement strand
CCAGCATGGTGAACTCGGGGTTGTGCTTGCGCGACAGCCCCTCGTTGCGGAAGTTGCGGCCGATCTCGTACACGCGGTCGAAGCCGCCCACCACCAAGCGCTTGAGGTGCAGCTCGGGGGCGATGCGCATGTACAGATCGATGTCCAAGGCGTTGTGGTGGGTCTCGAACGGCTTGGCCGCGGCGCCGCCCAGCAGGCTGTGCATCATCGGGGTCTCCACCTCGATGAAGTCGCGCTGGTCCAGGAAGCTGCGCAGGTGACGCACGATCTTGGTGCGCTTGCGGAAAACCTCGAGCACCTCGGTGTTGGCCACCATGTCGACGTAGCGCTGGCGGTAGCGGATCTCTTGATCCGTCAGCCCGTGCCACTTCTCGGGCAAGGGCCGCGTGGCCTTGGTCAGCATATGGACCTTTTCCGCGATCATGGTGTTCTCGCCGGCTTTGGTCTTGGTCAACTGGCCAACCTGCGATTCGATTCCCACGAAGTCGCCGCGCTCGACCCATTTCCACAGATTGAAGGTGGCCTCGCCCACCACGTCCAGCTTGACCCAGACCTGGATCTCGCCCGAGCGGTCGCGCAGCTTGGCGAAGGCCGCCTTGCCGAAGCTGCGCAGGGCCACGATGCGCCCCGCGAGGGACAGCCGGCCCTGCACCGCGCCCTTGGGGGCCACGTTCGGGTCCGCACCCTGGGCGAACCAGTCGTGCAGGGCGGCTGCGGTCGTGTTGGGGGCGAACCCGTTGGCGTAGGGGTTGTATCCGGCGGCGCGCAGCTCACTGACCTTGCGCTCGCGTTCGGCAATCAATTCTCGTTCATCAGCCATGGCTTCCTCAACTTACTCGACATCCAGGTCATCTTCGCCTGGCTTGGGCACCGGTCGTGCCGACGGATCGCCCGCCATCAGCAACAGGGTGGCGACCATGAACTGGTCCAGGTCGCCGTCCAGCACCGCGTCCACGTTGCCCACCTTGAGACCGGTGCGGTGATCCGAGGCCAGTCGATAGGGCGCCAGCACATACGAGCGGATCTGGCTGCCCCACTCGATGGCCTTCTTCTGAGCATGAATGCCGCCCATCTTCTCTTCCTGCTTCTTCTGCTCGACCTCGATCAGCTTGGAACGCAGGATGCGCATGGCGGTCGAACGGTTCTTGTGCTGCGAGCGCTCTTGCTGGCAGTGCACGGCGATGCCGGTGGGCACGTGGGTGATGCGGATGGCGGACTCCGTCTTGTTGACGTGCTGGCCGCCCGCGCCGCCCGAACGCATGGTCTCCACGCGCAGATCCTTCTCGTCGATGTCCACCTTGATGGTCTCGTCGATGTCGGGATACACGAACACGCTGGCGAACGAGGTGTGCCGTCGAGCGTTGGCGTCGAAGGGCGAGATGCGCACCAGCCGGTGCACCCCCGATTCGGCGCGCAGGTAGCCGTAGGCCCACTCGCCCTCGACCCCGATGGTCACGCTCTTGATGCCCGCCTCGTCGCCCGGCTGCAGGTCGAGGATCTCGGCCTTGAAGCCCCGGCGCGCCACCCAGCGCGTGTACATGCGCAGCAGCATCTCGGCCCAGTCCTGCGACTCCGTCCCCCCGGCCCCTGCGTTGATGCTGACGATGGCGCCCTGGCGGTCGTAGGGACCGGACAGCATGCGCGCGAACTCCATCTTGCCCACCACCTCGTCCATGGCGTTGAGCATGGTGGCCGCCTCGAGCGCGGTGGGCTCGTCCTTGGCCTCCTCGGCCAGGTCCAAAAGCACACGCACGTCCTCGCCCGCGCGCATCTGGGCGTCGTAGCCATCCACGGCCGACTTCAGCCGCGCCTGCTCACGCAGAACGGCCTGGGCCTGCTCGTTGGCATTCCAAAAATCCGGACTGGACGCCTGCACGTCCATCTCGGCTATGCGCGAACGTTTGCCGTCGACGTCAAAGATGCCCCCGGAGGATTTCCAGGCGCTTGAACAACTTTTCGAGACGTTCGCGAAGAGGCCCAATTTCCATAGTAATGGGCCAAGCTAGCCACGCCGCACTCTGATACGCAAGGGGAAGAAACCGGGCCGCGCCGACCCAGGAAGGGCGAAACGTGGACGACCGCTCGATCCTTGTCAGGGCGTCCTGGGCCTGGTCTTGGACCTGGCCTGGTCGAACACGAGCCTCGACCCTCTCAGACCCGCGGAAATGCACAAGCCCCGCCCGCCGGGCACACCGGCAGAACGGGGCTTGCTTCAAACCCTCAGACTCAGCGGCCGAGGTAGCTCAGCAGCCAGGTCAAGGCCGGGCGCTTGCTTCCACTGTCGGTCATGAGTCCGGTGTTGGCCCTCCACGTGGCCCCGACGATATAGCCCCAGTAGGTGATTCCCGGGATCTTGGGATTCTCCCAGGCCCAGGTGACGAACTCCCTCATCCTCGTCTCCTGCTGCTTGTCGTCGGC
Organism: uncultured Myxococcales bacterium; assembly: GCA_964535465.1. Taxonomy (GTDB): domain Bacteria; phylum Myxococcota_A; class Polyangia; order Fen-1088; family Fen-1088; genus Fen-1137. The sequence goes on along the minus strand of CAZHUY010000097.1, from coordinate 19,364 downwards.
GATCCCGATGTCCATCTCCGTGATGTGCAGGGGCAGACCGGTCTGGTCGATGATCTTCTGACCAAAGTTCGTCATGGTGGCCTGCGAGACCTTGGCGATATCGTGCGACTGGGCACCGACCGCATCGATGGGCCCGCCCGCCTTCTTGACGGCATTCACCAGGGAAATGATGTTGTTGTTCTCGCCCGAGTATTCGATGGTGTTGTAGTCGTTCACCACCAGGATGGCGTTGGGACACGCCTCCCTGGCCCACTTGAGCGCGTTGACGATCCAGTCCCAGCCGCTCGACCCGCTGCCACCGATACCGTCGCGGTAGGCCGGCTTGGGGTGCAGGGGCTCGTTCACCACGTCGATGATCTTGGTGTTGGGATAGCGCTCGCAGAAGGCCTTCATCCAGGCCTTGACCGCTGTCTCGGCGTTGCTGTTGTTCACCCAGTTGGGCTGCTGCGCGCCCCAGATGAAACAGTGTTCCTTGAAGATGATCTTGTTGTCCTCGCAGTACTTGTACATGCGGTCCAGCGAGCTCCAGTTGAAGGAGCTCTGGTTGCTCCCCTGCACCGAGCCCCACTTGCCGGCGTTCTCAGCGCTGAACTGATCCCACATCGAAGCGAAATCCGAGCGGATGGCGCTGCGCGTGTCGATGTTGCCGAACCACTTCTTGCCAAGGTTGGGGCCCGTGCCGGTGGGCGTCGTGTTGGACGTCGAGCCGCCGCTGCCGGCCGCGCCGGTCGTTCCGCTGGATGTCCCGCCCGCGCCCGCCCTGCCACCTGTTCGACCGCCGGTCGAGCCCGGCCTGCCGGAGGTCCTTCCCCCGGTGGTGATGGCGTCGCCGCCCTTCCCGCCGGCTTGGCTCGAACTGCCGACTTCGCTGGCGCCGCCGCTCGCCGAGCTGCTGGCGGAACCAGACTCGCCACCCTTGGCGGAACCGCTGCTCCCGCCGGCCTTGGTCGAGCCGCCAGTGTCACTGACGCTACTGGACGTAGCCACACTACCGGCGCTGGAACCGGTGTTGCCCGCGGTATCGCCCCCACCCTCCGCCAGCCCCTCGGAATCATCACAGCCAATGGTCAAAGCTAAGAATAGGCCCCCCGTCACGCTGAGAACGATCTTGGGAATGGAATGCATCGCGGGACCCTCCTGGATTTTTGCGGAACGACAGATGGCTCGGAACGACGCCAGCTGGAAAGACCGCTATTGAGTGTTTGTTTCTGGCGCAAACAGTTGCCAAACCTTTTTCGAAAATGTCGCGGTAAGCCGCCTGGGGCTGGTCGGAGGGGATCGAACCGGGATATCCTCGGGCGGACGGGCGGCAGAGAGAGCGGACCGCGGTTGCCATACAGCGAACCCATGCGCCGCATCTGTACGAGACAGCCCGAGCTTGCACTGCCGATTTCGGGATCCCCTGCACCACCGGTCTCGTCCTCCTGGCGAGCATCGGCTGTGCCGCCCAAACCGGCTCGACGCAGTCAACCATCTCCCCTACCCGCGCCGCCCCTGCCCCGCCCGCTCATTCCGGGTCGAGGTAGAACGTCAGCCCCTTCTGTTCGGCGACTTCCGCCAAGAACGCCGCGACACCGACGCTCTTGATGCACCGGATGTTGGTGAGGTGAAGGCGGCCGTTGACCGGATTGAGCTCCGCCAGGATCTCGCAGGTCTCGGCCCGCGCGCACTCCCAGCAGCCCGCGCGCCGGCTGGTCTGGCAGCACTTCCGGATCTTGCACTCAGCCGAGCCGCCCCCTTCGCGGCAGGCTCTCTCGCAGCGCATGTTGTCCCACGCCGCCAGCACATCCAGCGCGTGTTGCGCATGTCGAAACGCGCCCAGCTCTTTGGGATTGAACTCGCCCAGCCGCGGTCCCCAGGTCTCGAACCTCATCGCCTTCAACTCCGACAGGAGCCCGGTCGCCAGCTCGGCGACATGGCCGTTGCGCAGGTAACAGGTTCCGCAATGCAGGCCACAGAAGCTGAGCGGTTCAAGCTGGTCGGCAAGGTCTGGCATGGGTTCCTTTCACACGCTCCCGCATCACCCGAGACGCAGCCAAACGAAGCAACGTCTCATGACCCGAAGAGCGTACCACGGTCGTTGGCGCGGCCCCCACCGAGGTGGTTGCCCTGATCCCCGTGAACCCCGGGGCTCTGCCCGTGTCGGCGTCCCGTTCGACCAGCACCTTCCCCTTGACTCCGCCCCACTTCCGCATGAGCGTGCGCCTCGCAGCCACCTGTTGTTCTAGTGAAACGGCTGCGATTTGGACGGAATTGAAGGAGGCAGTATGGCGACGAGAATTCCCGAGGGAACGTCTATTGAGGCTGTCGTGGACATGGTGGACGCCACCTACGCAGCGGTATCCGGTGATCCGGAGACCACTCACCTCAGCCCGAAATGGCTGGCCATGCGCGACGAGGCCGATGCCCAGGCCAAGAAGCGCAGCGAAGCCGATCGGGCGTTGAGCCGCGCGCGCATTCGTTTGGAGATCAGCGATGCCAAGTGGGACTCCACCGTGGCGGCGTTCGGCCGCGCGGTGGTCTGGCCGTTATTGGCCGAGGACCGGTCAAACCATCGTCCCTTCCCTGATCCTGAAGGCAGCGGGGCGCGGCAGCGGGGGGATGTGTGTGCGGCGGGGGCGTAAGGAGCTGCTCGGCAGGCCGTCTGCGGCCTGACGATGCAAAGCGACGATCGAGTCCATCCTGGACGGGCGCTTGGAGATCCCTCGATTCATTCAAGGCGCCGGCGCCCGGCCTAAGATGGACGTGCCCCGCTGCGCACACATCCCACCGCAGCGCCACGCGACCGCTTTTCGCGAAGGCCACTACCCTGCCGCTCTCTCCTACTGCCCCCGTACCCCGCCCAGGGTCAGCTCGGTGACCGCGGCGCTGCCGTTGGCGCTGTCGACCTGGAAGCGCACGTAGCGCGCGGACACCGGGTCGAAGGTCGCCACTTTGAATTGGCCATCCGCCGCCCAGGTTCCGGAAGTGACCTTGTCAAATGCGCTGTCATTCGTGCTAACCGAGACGGTGTAGCCGGTCACGTTCCCCGTCTTGGCCGTGGCATCCCCCGAAGCGTAGGGCGTGCAGCCCAGCCAGCCGACGTCGGTAAACGTCTTCCCCAGGTCCAGCGTGATGGACTGGGGCAAGGTCCCGGTGGGTTGCCACATGGTGTGGATGGCGCTGTCGTTGAGGCCGTCGATGGCGTTGCCGGCCGTGCCGCTGGTCGCGCTGGCCGCGACGACCTGATACGGGTGCTCGTTCTGCGGGCCCTGAGCGGGCAAGGGGGGACGCGCCTCGTTGGGGCTCCAGGCCGCGCCCACCTGTGCGAGCAGAGCCACCAGGGCCGGGTCGATGGTGCCGGCTCGGTTGGGCGGGATGTTGAGCAGGAAGTTGGTCCACTTGGGTTCCAGATCCGCCAGGTGCCGGGTCACGACGTCGGACACCGACATCAGGCCACCAATATCAGGCGCCCAGAACCAGTCGTTGCCGCCGCCCGCGTTGACCTTGGCCCCCTGCTGGGCCGGGTAGGTGTTGCCGGCGGGGGCCCAGGCGCCCTTGGGCTCTTCGAAGTTCACGATGTCCACGTTCCAGGGGACGGGCATGTGCGTGTGATCGGTCAGCAGGCAGTTGGGCTGCAACGACTTCACCAGCTCGTAAATCTCTCGGTACGCGACGTTCTTGTGGCCCATCTTCCACGACCAGCCGTCGATGACCAGGATGGGGATCTCCCCATAGTGGGTCAGAAGCTCGGTGAGCTGGGTCTCGAGGTAGGTCAGGTTGGCCGCGCTGATCGTACCGTCCACCACGCCCTGGGTGGCGTCGAAGATCGAGTAGTAGAGCCCGGGCCGCAGGCCCCTCTTGCGAAAGGCATCGACGTAGCAGCGAACCACGTCGCCCTGCCCTTGCTTCCACGGGATGTGGCCCACGTTGAACTTGCTGGCCTTGCTGGGCCACAGCGCGAAGCCATCGTGGTGCCGCGTGGTGAGCACGCCGTATTTCATGCCGGCGCCCGCCGCGGCGGCAGCCCATTGGTCGCAGTCGAGGCCGCTCGGATTGAACTGCGTGATGTCGAGGTTGGCTTCGGCCCAGCTTCCCGTGTAGGTCAGGATGCCGAAGTGGATGAACATGCCGAAGCGCAGGTCGATGAAGTCGCGCTGAAGCTGTTCGAGTGAAACGCCAGCCCCGGCCTTGCCCGCGCCGCCCGCCATGGAGCGGGCGGTATTCGTGCTCGCGCATCCGGCGAATGCGACGCACGCCAAGACCAAGGTCCCCGGTCTCATGACGACGTATCTCCCATCTTCACGAACCATGTGGCCGACGACGTTCAACCTTCAATCGCGTGGGCGCGGGCCCGGTCCCCAGATCACACAAACAGACAGATTTTACTGAACGTCTGCGGAGGTAATGCCAGTTATTCATAAGATGATGGCCTCGACGATGAAGCAAGCGGACAAGTTCCTGGTTCTCCTCCTGGTGGGCGTGGCGGGCGCCTGCGATGGGGGATCGTCTTCCACGGGAAGCGCGGCAGGAAGCACCAGCACAGCAGGCGGCGCCTCGGCCGGCGCGCTGGGTGGCAACAGCCAGACCCCGCAAGGGGGGGCGACCACTTCCTCCGGAGCTGCGTCGTCATCCGGCGGCAGCGCGCGCGGCGGCTCGCAAGGTGGCTCGGGCGGCACCGCTTCGGGCGGCAAGGCCTCGACGCCCGGCGGCACCATCGCGGGCGGCGCGAGCGCGACGGGCGGCACCACGCCGAGAGGCGGCAAGACCACGGGGGGCACGGTCACGAGCGCGGGCGGTGCGGCCGCGGGCAAGACCAGCTCCAGCGCGACGGGCGGCACGGGTGGCACCACCGCCACCCTCCCCACCGTGGTGGCCTGCCCCGCCGCCACCGGTACCGCCAACGCCATCACCATCAACGGCAATGACATCAAGGCCAGCAACGTCAATGGCCTCACCTTCAAGGGGTTCGGCGTGCTCAGCGCCAACGGCACCAGCGAAGTCCTGATGGACTACAAGGCCGAGCACCCGGACAAGTACCTGGAGTTGCTGCAGGTCCTGTTCGGCGGCAGCAACCCCATCATGACCCAGGTGAAGATCGAGATGGGCAACGACCGCAACAACTCCACCGGCCCGGATCCGGCCACCATGCGCACCGCCAACGAGGCCGCCAACGTCAAACGCCATCCCGGCTTCCAGCTGGCGGCGGACGCCAAGAAACTCCAGCCCGCCCTCAAGACCTCCATCCTGCGTTGGAACGCCCCCACCTGGGCCAACAACAACGACAAGATCTACACCTGGTACAAGAACACCATCCTGACCGCGTACCGCCAGTACGGCTTCATGATCGACTACGTCAACCCCGGGGTGAACGAGGCGGGCGCGGATTTCAACTGGACCAAGTCCTTTGCCAGCCGGGTTCAGTCGGACGGCACCGGCTTCGACGACGCCACCGAGAAGGCTCTCTTCAACAGCATCAAGGTCATCATCTCCGACGAAGCCGGGTTGGGCAGTTTTGGCGACGACATGGTGGCTGACTCGGCCCTGCGCAACGCCGTGGCGGTGGCCGCCTACCACTACAACACCGACGACGATGGCTCGGGCAACTTCAAGAAGCTGGCCGAACAGTACGACAAGGAGGTGTGGAACAGCGAGGGGCAAGCCACCTTCGGCAACTCGGCCTTCCGCCCGACCGCGGGCACCGGCATCGGCGGCAACAACAGCGCCCTGGAGATGGGCAACACCTTCATCAAGGGCTTCGTCAATTCGCGGCGCACCCACTTCATCTATCAACCGGCCATCGGCTCGTTCTACGAGGGCGGGCAGTATTCCTTCAAGGAGCTGGTGAGCGCCCGCGATCCCTGGTCGGGATGGATCCACTACGACACCGGCCTCAACATCGTGAAGCACGTGACCTGGTTCGCCAAGCTGGGTTGGGAAGACAAGGACAACAAGGCCGGCATCTGGCGGGCCGTGCCGCAAGCCAGCTATTGCGGCGTGAACGGCACCAACCCGGTGCGCGGTGGCAACGGCAACAGCTACCTGACCCTGGCCGCGCCCGACAAGAGCCAGTTCTCCACCATCTTCATCAACGACAGCAACAGCGCGCGCACCTACAAGATTGCCACCACCAACATGGCTTTGGCGGGCAAGCCCTCGCTCGAGCTGTGGGAGACGCGCGCCGCCGACAGCGGCAAGGCCTTCAACAGCAACACCATGAAGTACCAGTGCAACCTGGCCCCCGACGCCAGCGGCGCCTACACCTTCACGGTCAAGCCCTACTCGGCGCTCACCGTCTCCACCCTGGTCAACGTCAGCAAGCCCGAGTACGCCGTGCCCTTGCCGGTCGAAGGCAGCCGCACCGTGCTCGACACCGACGAGACCGGCGCGGTCCAGAACACCACCGATAAGATCCTGTACGCCGACAACTTCGATTACGGCAGCAAGACCGTACCGGTCATCGGCGAGGGCGGCACCATCACGGGCAGCGAGAGCTTCATCACCTCGCGCGGCGGTCCGCAAGGCGCGATCCCGCGCTACACCTGCGAGCGCAACGGCGCCTTCGAGGTGGTCTTGCCCAGCGGCGGCACCAATGGCCATCTACGCCAACAGCTCGATTCCCCCAGCATGGGCATCGGCGGCGCGTGGAACGCCGGCAACCCCATCACCGCCATCGGCGATCGGCGCTGGCTCAACTACAAGGCCAGCGTGGACGTGTCGTTCGAAAACGACAGCACCCAGAGCGGCAAGAACTACGCGGCCATCGGGGCACGCCAGCAGGGCGGCGACAAGTCGCACGACATCTCGGGCACGCCCTACTTCCTGAAATTCCAGTTCGACGGCACCTGGGATCTGCTGGTGGACGGCAAGGCCACCTCCAGCGGCAACGTGGCGACCGGGGCCGGCGCCATCCCGGGATTCAAGGCGGGCGCCAGCGAATGGCACAACCTCGCCCTGCAGGTGGTGGACAAAGAGGTCACCGCCTTCATCGACGGCACGAAGGTCGCGACCTACACCGACAGCAAGCCGCGTCTGTCAGGGCGAGTCGACCTGGCGAGCGGCCCCTACTTCACCCGCTTCGACAATTTGAAGGTGGAGATGGTCGAGGACGCCCCGCCGTACTACGCCGAGCACCTCGACGACATGGAGACCTATGATCTGTCTTCGCCCCCGGCCCCCAAGCTGGTGTACGGCGGCAGCTGGTCGCGCTCGACCGGGAACGCCATGTACGACGAGCAGCGCACCCTCTCCAAGGGCGGCTCGGGCGCCACGCTGAAATACACCTTCACCGGGACCGGGCTCGACATCCTGGGGGCCAACGGCGGCACGGCCAAGCTGGAGGTCACGGTGGACGGGACGGTCACCGAGGCCTCGGCCAGCACCATGGCCTCGGCCCAGCTCTACCAGACCTTCGCGCTGCGTGGCTTGCCCCGCGCGCAGCACACCGTCCAGATCAAGGTCACGAGCGGCACCCTGACCGTGGATAGCGTGGGCATCGTCTACTGACCCGGCCTCTGGCCTCGCCGGCAATGCTATGGTCGCGACAGGAGAAGTCCGTGAAATCCAAAGTCGTACTGATCGCGCTTCTGTTGATTCCGCTTGGCTGTGGGGGGAGCGGCGGCTCCGCGTCCGGGGACACGTCACAAGGGGGGACGTCGAGCCCACGGACCGAGGCGTCAGGCGGACAGGCAGGGACATCCAGCGCGCGGGCCGGGGCGTCGGGCGGACAGCCGGCCTCGAGCGCGCAGGCCGGAAAAACGGGCGGACAGACAGGCACCGCTAGCGCCCAGGCCGGAGCACCGGGCGGACAGGCGGGGACGTCGAGCGCGCGGGCCGGGACCAGCGCCGTCGCGGGCGCGGGCGGCGGCAAGACCAGCACCGGTGGCGCGGGCTCGGGCGGACGGGGTGGGAGCGGCACGGGCGGCACGGGCAGCGGCGGGGGCGGCCGCGGGGGCCTCACCACGGGAAGCGCCTCGGGGGGCAGCACCAGCAGCGGCGGGACAAGCGGCGCGCCTTCGGGGTTCGTGGCCTTCTGGGACTTCGAGTCCATGACCGACAACCAGGTTCCCGAGGCCAGTGGGCGCGACCTGCCGCTGACCGTCGACAAAGGCAAGCAAGCCGACGGCCCTTCGGGCAAGAACCTGGCGCTCGCCACCAGCCAGGCCAGCGCCACCACCTCGGCCCCCATCGTCGACGCCTCGACGGGCTTCTCCGTCTCGGTGTGGGTCAAGCTGGACAAGCTGGACAGCTACAACACCTTCGTCTCCCAAGACGGCCAGACCATCAGCTCGTTCTATCTGCAAAAGCGCGACAACGGCTATCTGGCCTTCACGACCTTTCCCAGCGACAACACCTCGGCCAAGGCCTGCATCGCCCAGTCCACGCTGAAGCCACGGGCGGGCGAGTGGTACCACCTGGTGGGCACGCGCAACCCGCAGAGCGGCGAGCAACGCCTGTACGTGGACGGCATGCTCATGGGCAAGGCCACCTGCACGGGCGGGTTCAAGGCCAGCGGCCCGCTGGTGATCGGGCGCGGCCGCTGGGACGGCCCGGTGGACTTCATGACGGGCGCAATCGACGATCTGGGCGTCGCCGACCGCGTGCTCAAGGCCGATGAGGTGCTCGACCTCACCCACCGGGGCCGGCCCGAGGCGCGCCACTATCTGTTCGCCTACTTCGCGGAGGGCGCGCAAGGCCGCGGCGATGGCCTGCGCCTGGCCCACAGCCACGATGCCCTCTACTGGGGTGCCATCGGCGGCGGCAAGGTCTTCCTGCCCCCCACGGTGGGTGGCAAGTCGTTCCGCGATCCCCACGTCATGCGCGATCCCACCGGAACCTACCACTTGGTCTGGACCACGACCTGCGTGCCCTGGGCCGAATCGGGCTGCGTCCAGGATCGCGGCTTCGGCCACGCCACCTCAAAGGACATGGCGACCTTCAGCGGCGCCCAGTACGTCACCGTGGCCCTCAACGCCGAGCACGTGTGGGCGCCCGAGACCATCTGGGACGAGGCCGGCCAGCAGTTCATGGTATTCTGGTCGACCCCCATCGACAACAACCCATCGGCCAGCGATCCGCACAGCATCTACTACTTGCTGACCAAGGACTTCGTCACCTTCAGCGAGCCCAAGGTCCTGTACGGCCGAACCGGACGCAACTTCATCGACGCCACCATCATCAAGCAGGGCGCTTCCTACTTCATGTTCCTCAAGGACGAGGCCGACGGGCAGAAGAACATCCGCGGCCTGTCATCGAGCGCGTTGTTCGGAACCTCGGCATGGACCGGCGATCCCTCGGCCGCGCTCACCGGCAGTTACGCCGCCGAGGGCCCCTCCCCGCTGCTCATCGACGGCCAGATGCTGCTCTTCTTCGACAAGTTCGCCGACGGTCTGTACGGCGCGCTACGTTCGCGCTCGCTCGACGGCCTGACCACGCCCTCCTCGTGGACCGACATCTCCAGCTCGGTGTTCTTCGCCGGCGTCCGCCACGGCACGCCCATCGAGGTCCCCTACGAGGTGTTCCGCGCGGTGGCGCTCAAGGCGGCCGAGTAGACGACTACGGCTTGAGCGCCCGCCACAGGAACGGCAGGCTCACGTCCATGCGGTAGTCGACGTCCGAGTGGTTGTCGTCGAACTCCTCGTAGGTGTGGGCGATGCCGGCCGCGCTCAGCCGGCGCGACAGGATGCGGTTGCCGAAGTGGATCTGGTACTGGTCGTTCCAGCCGCAATCGATGTAGATGCCGCGCAAGGAGCGTAGACTGTCGCGGTGCTTGTCCACCAAATTGATGGGGTCGTGGCGGCGCCACTTCTCCCAGCGCTCGGGCAGAAGTTCGCCCGATTCCAGGTTGTACGGCACGCGGAAGCCGAGCGGCGCCTCGGGATCGGGATCGTAGGTGGCGGCCATGCACAGGTTCATGATGCAGTGGCCTTCGGCGTTCGACAGCTTCTCCTTCTTCCACACGTGGGCCAGGAAGCGGCGAATGCGGCCATCGTCGAGCCCCTGGTCCAGACCGCGCCGACCGGCATCGTGGCCCGCGTCGTAACGACCCGGTCTGCGCTTGGGCAGCCGGTGCTTGGCCAGCTCGTTGAGCGTGTTGGGCCAGTCGCTCCCGTAGACGAATTCGAAATAGGCGTCGCCCGAGTGGTCGGCGATGGCGCCCCAGGTGCGGGCGTACTTCATGCCGTGGATGATGGCGCCGTAGCCGCCCGAGGATTTGCCGAAGCAGCCGCGGTGATCGCGACCGGGCAGCGTGCGAAACTCGCGATCCACGAAGGGGATGATCTCGCGGGTCAGGTAATCGGCGTAGGGACCGAGGGCGGTGGAGTTCACGTACTGGTTGCCGCCCAGGGCGGTGAAGCAGTCGGGGAACACCAGAATGACCGACCCCATCTTTCCCTCGTGAATCAGCCGCGCCACCCGCTCGGGGACATTGTCGCCGAAGGGCTTCCATCCCACGTGCGACATCCCCGACCCGGTGAAGCCGACCAGGTCGTAGAGAACCGGGTAGCGACGTTGATTGTCGTCGAAGTAGTCAGGCGGAAGCCAGACCGCCAGCTTGCGCACATGAGGATCGCCGAGCGGGTTGTGCTTGAGGATCTGCGAGGTGTGCTGGAGCACCATGAGGGTGCCGGGTCGGGTGGCGGGTCGTTTGCGTGCCATGGGTGACTTCCTTCCGCGCGCGAGTATCGCACATCGCGACGCCGAACATCACCCGCCCCCAGAGTCCACCTTCAGCTCCTTGGCGAACTCCATCACCACCGGCCGGAAACCCATCGAGCGCAAGAGCGCCTGGGAGACCTCGTTCTGCCAGGCGACGGTGGTGACGGCCAGCGGAGTCCCCAGAGCGGTCAAGCGCCGCACGCATTCGAGCAGCATGGCGCGGGCCAGACCTTGGCGGCGGGCACGCTCGACGACAAAGGCATCGTGCAGCCGGCCGCAGGCATCGCGCAGCTCGGTCCAGTTGCGCTCCTCCAAGCTGGCGTAGGCGTACCCGACGATCTCCCCGTTGCCCTCGTCCTCCGCCACCAGGACGATGGTGTCTGAACGCTCGAGTTGGGTGGCGAAGTAGCGTGCGTAGCCCGTCTCGACATCGTCGCCCAGCATCCAGCGCGCCCCATCGTACGCGTGGTGCATGCGCACCAACTGCCCGGCCAAACGCCCCACTGCCTCCAGGTCATCCTGCCGCGCATCGCGAATTCGAAAACCCATCCTCCAAGTTTGGCCCATCCCAGCGCCATCGGCCGCTCACGAAGTGTCAGCCGGCGAGCAAGGCCTGCAACGAGTCGCGCAGGCCGCCGCTTTCCATGGCCGCGGCGTGGGCCAGCGCGCCGGCCAGGTTGGGCCGCCCCTTCAACATGCCGAGTGCGGCTTGGCCAACGGGGCCCGCATCCTGGCGAGCCAGATCCAGCAGGAACAAGCCAGCATCCAACGTGTCGATCTTGCCGATGGATTCCAGCGCGGCCTGCCGGACCTCGGGGTCGGTTGCCTCGCGGTACAGGCGAGCCAGCGCGGGCAAGGCGTCGCGAAAGCACAGGGCGCGCACCGATTGCAGGGCCTCCTTACGAACCGTGGCATCGCTGTCGACGAGGGTGCGCCGTACGATGCCGAAGCTGCGACGGTGGGGGGTCTGCCCGGCGGCGGCCACCGCGGCGGCCCGCACCAAGGGGGTGGGATCCGCAGCCAGCTCTTCGAGCGGCCGCAGGACCTCGTACATCATGGGCCGCCCAAGGGCCAGGGCCAACTCGGCCCGGCCCTGCACGGGGTCGGCCGAGCCCGGGTCGAGCGCGAGCAGCAGCGCCCGCAGGACCGCCCGCCGCGCCGTGATCAGAGCCGACGGTTCCACCAGCAGGCGCACCAGCACCCGTTGCGGGTTCCCGTCGAGCTCCCACTCGACGACATCCGACAGCCAAACCTCGGGGTACGCATCCTCGTGCCGCCAATGCTGAGAGGGCGGAGACTCGACGGCGCTGGCCATGGACGTGGCGTGGCGCTGAGCCAGGGCCTTGTAGCGATTCTTCTGCTCGGCGGGCAAATCCAACTCGGACATGCCGGCGTAAAGCCGGCCGATCATGTGGAGGTCCCCCAGCGACGCCGCCACGTCGACGCCGGCCAGGAGCGCGTTGTGCGAGACTTCGACCGGCCCGCCAGCCTGCTGATTCTGGCGCGCGGCCTCGTACCACAAGGATACGGCCCGCTGCCGGTAGTGGCGCTCGAAGGGCAAGGCGAGCTTCGCGCTGAAATCGGCGACCTCACCGGCGAGCTCGGCGGCGGCGTGCCATTCCCCGGCCTGGGCGGATGACTCCAGGAAGTCGTCGTAGTACTGAAGGATCAGCAGACGTTGCCCGCTCTCCTGCAACAGGCGAATGGAATTGAGCGTGCCCTCGGCCACATTCTCGAACGAGCCGGTGTCCCTTCCCAGACGCAAGAGCGAGCCGTAGCAATCCAGCGCGCGGTCGCGCTGGCCCTGCGTCTCGAACTCGTCGGCACAGGCCTCGAGCAGTCGTTGGCAGGCTGTTCCCGCTTGTCGAGCTTGCGCGATTTCGCCCGAAGCGCGCAGCACGCGAGCCAGGTTGAAATGGATCAGGGCGGTCTCGTACGTACGCCCTCGCAAACGCGGATGGTCGAGGATCGACCGCCAGGTGACCACCGCCTGCGCGAGATCTCCCCCTCGCTCGAGAGCCATGGCGGCCAGCGCGGGCGCATCGGCCGCGAGAAAGGCCTCCGCAGCCTCACGAGGTTGTCCCAGGTTCTCCGCACACACGGCCCAGGCCAATCCCTGCTCGCCCCGATGGAAGCAGGCCTGCGCCTCATCGAAGCGCCGTAACCCCATCAGCACGTAGCCCGCTGCCGTCGCCTGCCCGGCCCCCCGGTAGGCCACGTGCAAGCGATCCAGCCACCGCTCGTAGGAGCCGCCCAGGACGGCGACGTTCTCCAGCAACCCGCGATAGAGCGCCACCGCCTCGCCCGGACGGCCTTCGCGCAAGGCCTGCTCCGCCTTGTCCTGCACGGACGCCGCGGCCATGTTAACGCCACTCTCCTTGCCCGGTCATCGCCTGAACCAGTCCAAGGGCGGTGCGCCGCGAATCGACCGGGCGGGCCAAGGCCGCCGCGTCCACCGGCCAGTGCCCGCGCAGGAGCGGCAGGTAGTCCAGAGCCAGCTCTTGCCCAGGCAGCACGAACACACCAAACAGCGAAGCCATCGACGCCAAACGCGCCACCGTGGTCCGCGGGATCTGGCACTGCCCGTGGGTGATGAAGGTGAGCGAGAGCTCCTCGCCTTGCGCGGCCAGCAGCTCGAGCGCCAGATCGCCGAAGGCGCGCGCGTAGTGACGGCCATGCTCCGAACGAAAGCACAGGAGGTAAGGCAAGTCGCTGCCCCCCAGGGCGGCCGCGGGCACACGCCGGTGCATGCGGCTGTCGAAGAAGCGCAGCCACACCGAGCGGCCCATGAGCGACAGCTTCTTGGCCAAGGCCAGGGCCAAGCCGCGAGCGAAGATCTCGCGCGCGCCTCGCATCGAGGCGCTGCCGTCGATGAGAATGCCGTGCACCTGGCGGCGCTCGTCGCGCGGGCGTTCGTGCCCGTAGAAGAGCAGCTCGTCGGACAAGGCCTTGACCATGAACACGTCGCTGTCGTGCGCCAGCTCACTGGCGACAATGGCGCTCCACGGTCCGCGCCGCTCCACCGAGGTGTAGCCACCCACCGCAAACTCCTGCGCCGAGCTCTGCCGCGGGGTTTCGAGCAATGACGGCAAGAGATCCAGACAGAAGTCCATGGCGCTCTTTCCGCGCACGACCGAGAAGAGCTGGTGCAGGCTCGCCAGATCCAGCACCCTCCCGCCCGGCGCGAAGTATCCCAGCAGGCGCAGGGGCGCCAGGTTGAGCTGCTCCAGGCGCACCAGCAGCCCGACCTTCCCTTGCAGCAAGCATTCGACGAAGGACGTCGTCCATCCGGGATCCCATCTTTGCGCCAGGTCCTCCCGCTTGCCCGCCAACACGGGCGAGGACAGGGGCAACAGCACGCGCACGCGATTCACCCTGCCTGTTCCACGCCACAGCCGATGGGCGTCGACCAACAGCCGAGCCAGCAAGACGACCACGATCTCGTCGCGCAAGATCGTGCGCTCCAGCGCCGCCAGCGATTCCGTACGCGCCACCTCTTGCAGCAGGCGGCGGTATGCGGTCAGCGGGCCGTCGGGCGCATCGGGCGCGCTCGCCAATTTCGCGCGCTCGCGCGGCCGGGTCAGCAAACACCCCAGGTCGTGCACCACCATGAGGGGCACATCCATCCCCAGACGCGCCAGCCCGTTCCACCAGGCCACCGCCTGCACCTCGGCACCAGCCTCGTCGGGCTGTACCTGGGCGCGCACCAACGTAGCGAGCTGGCGCGCCAGCTCGTGCTCAGCGGTGTCGCTCGGGGTTGTCTCGCTCACGATACGCGCAATTGTACCGCCCTTTGTCGCCGCACCGAACCGCCGAGCAGGGGAATCCAATAGCGGCAACCGGGAGGGAAACGACATGGGGACCTCTGCCGAAATGCTCACCAGGATCGATGCGTGGTGGCGAGCCGCCAATTACCTGTCGGCGGGTCAGATCTTCCTGCTGTCGAACCCCCTGCTGCGCGAGCCGCTCGGCGCTCACCACATCAAGCCGCGCCTGCTGGGCCATTGGGGCACGACCCCCGGTCTGAACCTGATCTACGCCCACATGAACCGCATCATCGTCGAGCATGATGTGAATGCCATCTTCATCACCGGCCCCGGGCACGGCGGTCCCGCGGTGGTGGCCAGCACCTATCTGGAGGGCACCTACAGCGAAATTTACCCCGAGGTCTCGCAAGACGAAGCCGGCATGGCCCGGCTCTTTCGCCAGTTCTCCTTCCCGGGCGGCATCCCCAGCCATGCAGCCCCCGAGACCCCCGGATCGATCAACGAGGGCGGCGAGCTGGGCTACTCGCTGGCCCACGCCTTTGGTGCGGTCTTCGACAACCCGACCCTCTTGGCCTGCTGTGTGGTGGGAGACGGCGAGGCAGAGACCGGTCCGCTGGCCACGAGTTGGCATTCCAACAAGTTCCTCAACCCCGCACGCGACGGCGCCGTGTTGCCGGTCTTGCACTTGAACGGCTACAAGATCGCGGGCCCCACCCTGCTGGCTCGTCTGCCGCGCGAGGAGCTGGACCAGCTCTTGCGCGGCTACGGCTGGGCACCCCATTTCGTGGGCGGCTCGGAGCCTCACAAGGTTCACACCAATCTGGCAGCCGTGCTGGACCAGGTGGTCCGGGAGATCCGCGACATCCAGACCTCCGCGCGCGCCGGCCAGCGCGTGGACCGTTCGCAATGGCCCATGATCGTCTTGACCACGCCCAAGGGTTGGACCGGACCACACGAGGTTGATGGCAAACCCGTCGAGGGTTCCTACCGCTCTCACCAAGTTCCGCTGCCCGCCGTACGCTCGAGGCCCGAGCAACTCAAGCAACTGGAGGATTGGCTGCGCAGCTATCGGCCGCATGAGCTGTTCGACGACAGCGGTCGCCTGCTCCCCGAGATCGCCGCCCTGGCGCCGCAAGGACCGCGGCGCATGGGCGCCAACCCTCACGCCAACGGCGGCGTCCTGCTCAAGCCCCTCCGGCTACCCGACTTTCACCAGTACGGGCTGCCGTTGTCAGCGCCCGGCGCGCTTCAGGCAGAGCCGACGCGCGTGCAAGGTACCTTCATCCGTGACGTCTTTCGCATGAACGCCGACCAGCGCAACTTCCGCGTCTTCAGCCCCGACGAAGCCGCCTCCAACCGCTGGGACGCCATCTTCGAGGTCACCAAGCGCGCCTCAATGGCCACCATCGTGCCGACCGATGACCATGTCGCGCCCGACGGACGGGTGATGGAGATCTTGTCTGAACACCTCTGTCAGGGCTGGCTCGAGGGCTATCTGCTGACCGGTCGACACGGCTTCTTCTCGTCCTACGAGGCCTTCATCCACATCGTGGACTCCATGTTCAACCAGCATGCCAAGTGGCTAAAGGTCACGCGCCACATTCCCTGGCGCCGGCCCATCGCCTCGCTCAATTACCTGCTGACCTCGCACGTGTGGCGGCAAGACCATAATGGGTTTTCGCACCAGGATCCGGGGTTCATCGACCACGTGGTCAACAAGAAGGCCGAGATCATCCGCGTCTACTTGCCCCCTGACACCAACACCCTGCTCTCGGTCACCGACCACTGCCTCCGCAGCCGGCACTACGTGAACGTCATCATCATCGGCAAGCAGTCCGGCCCGCAATGGCTGGGCATGGACCAGGCGGTTCGTCACTGCACCGCAGGCATCGGCATCTGGGAGTGGGCCTGCACCGACAGACGTGGCGAGCCCGATGTGGTGCTGGCCTGCGCCGGCGACGTGCCCACCTTGGAGACCCTGGCCGCCGTGGATTGGCTGCACTGCCGCGTGCCCGACCTCGCCATGCGGGTGATCAACGTGGTCGACCTCATGACCTTGCAGCCCCCGGGCGAGCATCCACACGGGCTGCCCGACCGAGACTTCGAACAGATGTTCACGGCCGACAAGCCCATCATCTTCGCCTTCCATGGTTACCCCTGGCTGATCCACCGCCTGACCTACCGGCGCCCCAACCACGACAACCTTCACGTGCGGGGTTACAAGGAGGAGGGCACGACCACCACGCCCTTTGACATGGTCGTGCTCAACGATCTGGACCGATACCACCTGGCGGCCGACGTCATCGATCGCGTCCCCAAGCTTGCCGGACGCGCAGGACATTTGAAACAGGAGATCCGCGACAAGCTTCTCGATCACAAGGCCTGGATACACGAGCATGGCGAGGATCTGCCCGAAGTGCGTGAGTGGTCGTGGAGCGGACTCACGGGTCATCCTTGACGGCAGGGCGGCATCTCCGCAAAGCGTGCGCGCACGACGGTTCTTCCCGCACAAGTGCGGCTCGCCTGTAATGCGAGCGTAGGACATCGCATCGACAGTGGGTGTTCGAGGAGCTCTCCCCCTCCGGTTCGCTCGTCTAACCCGTCCCAACAAGGAGGATCCCATGAAGACCCTGTTCACAACCGCGCTTCTGTCGATGCTGGCCATGTCTCCCGCGCGCGCCGCCGAGCCCAGCAGCGCGGCCATGCACAACCAAATGTCATGCGGCCAGATGGTCGCCAGCAAGGTTGCGATCCCGCAGAAGCTCGCCGCCGGCGCGACATCGATCGCGGACATGTTCGAGGCCCACGCCAAATTCATGACGGCGAACAAGGACAAGGCCTCGCAGGCGGAGGTCAAGGGCATGCGCGAGCTGGCCAAGTCCTATCGGCAGGTGGCGACCGACTACGACAAGGCGATGCGTGAGATGAAGAATGCCGCCAACTGGCCTGCCGCGCCCCATGACGAGGCCAAGATGAAGGCGGACGCTGACCTGAAGGCCGCCACCGAGAAGGTGATCTCAACCCACAAGGAAGTAATCGCCGAGCTACAAAAAGCCGTCGCGGAGCTGGAAAAGGGAATGAAGTAAGACCTAACCGCTGGCGCGGCGTTTGGCGGATTCCAGCGTGTTGACCCCAGGAGCATGGCGATGGTCATGGCCCCCACCCCGCCCGGCACGGGCGTGATGGCACCGGCACGCTGGACCGCCGAGGCGAATTCCACGTCGCCCACCAGCTTGCCGTTCGCGGTACGGTTGGTGCCGACGTCGATCACCGTGGCGCGAGCCGCGGAGCAGGCTCCGGGATCGCATGCTGCGCCTATCACGTTCGGTCCCCCGGGTGCGACCTTCGCCAGCCACGACGACTTTCCGGTTTTCGGACGCGGCGTCCGAGCACGTCGTCCACTCGCGTGAAGGTCGGACAGATCGCTCACACCCCCTGAGCAGACCCAGAGGATTCCCCTCGGCACGCCCATTGCTGTTGCCCGGGTCATGCAAGTCACCCCCCACTCCATCCTGTGGTTGCTCGCCCTTCACCTGACCGTCCTGCCCGCCCAGGCCTGGGCGGGATGGTCATTGGTCCTGGATGGTCGGGTCGAACGGGTCGTGGTCACCGCGGACCATGTGGCCGCGCTTCGCGGCCAGACCGTCTTCCTCATGCTCACCGATGGTTCCCGCATGGGTCAGATTGCCCAGCGGGAGAAAAAGTCCCGTCGCGCAGCTCCGCGCTACGAGCCACGCGCACGAGAGGATGTCCTCGACTTTCTCGGAATCGACGAAAGTGAACAAGACAACAGTTGGGTGGAGGACGAGCTGAACAACGAGAGCACCTTGATGCAACG
This sequence comes from uncultured Myxococcales bacterium, assembly GCA_964535465.1. Lineage (GTDB taxonomy): Bacteria > Myxococcota_A > Polyangia > Fen-1088 > Fen-1088 > Fen-1137. Next base: position 1,121 of record CAZHUY010000097.1, on the reverse strand, counting down.
TCGGCAGAAGCGCGAGGCACGGGAGGAGTCGAGTGAACTGCCCATCGGGGCTCCAACGATCACCGCCGGTCCTCATGACATCTGGATCGCCAATGGGCGCGGCCTTTGGTTCTGGCCCGACGATGGTGACGTGCTCCACGTCAGCCAGCGCCCCCTTTCGGGCGCCCTTCTCACCGTGCTTGCGCGTGCGCGGGTGCTGATCTCCGCGGGCGACCAGCTCTGGGTGGTGGCCGCGAGCGGAAGCCGACGCCAGCTCGCGAACGCAGAGTCGCTTCGTCATCTTGCTGTCTCTCCATCGGGCCGCTCCATGGCGTGGGCCAACACCAGCCAGCTTGAACTCCGCGATGATATCGACGGTCCGCGACGCATCGTCGCCCTGTCGCAACCCCTGCGTGCCCTTCGCTACTGCGACGACGCCCTCTTGCTGCTCTCGCAAGCGGGCCTTGCCCTTGTGGCACCAGCGGGTACGCCCCTCCCGCTGGCTCTGCCTCTCGACGCCCATCGGCTTGCCTGCGGCGCAAGCGGCCCTTGGTTGGCCAGCGCTCCCGATCTGCTGGTGTCGGAGGACCAAGGCCACACCTGGAACTCCATTGCCATACCTCTCACCGCACGCGTGCTCGACGCCGCCCTCGACTTGGAGGGCGCCTATTGGGTGGCAACCGACAAGGGTCTCTTTCGCGTTACGGGCCCATCCACCGGCGGCGACCCACTGCCCGATGCAAGATCGCGTTCGCCACGAGCTGTCGTAGGTCCGCGCGCTGCTCCCTGGTGGACCGCATGGCTCCCCCATCTCACGGTTGCAGGCGGAGCTTTCCTGGCGCGTGGCGAACGCGACATCGACGTCATGACCCTGGCCAGTTTTCCACTCGACGCCCCAACTCCACGAAGGTCTTCTCGTCTGGTGGCCGATAATAGTGAAGTGCCCGTCTCCCATGAGCCACAAACAATCAACGTGACCCTACCGCCCGATTCGGATGCCGCGTGTCTTGAGGCGACCAGGAGCAGGGCCGTGTCCCTGGCCATGGTGGAACCCGATCGCGCCCGTTCCTATGTCAACCGGGCGCGCCGCGCCGCATGGCTTCCCGAGTTGCGCCTGCGCGCGGACCGACGCTTTGGACGCA
>CAZHUY010000096.1:0-22095 GCA_964535465.1 uncultured Myxococcales bacterium | reverse complement strand
CGCTACTCGCACGTCATGCACCTGGTCTCCAACGTCAGCGGCTCTCTGGCCGATGGGCTGGGCGCCGCCGACGTGGTGGCCGCGGCCTTCCCGGCGGGAACCCTCTCGGGGGCGCCCAAGATTCGCGCCATGCAGATCATCGACGAGCTGGAGCCCGCGCGGCGCGGCGTCTATGGCGGTGCGGTGGGCTACCTCTCGTATACCGGGAACATGGATCTGGCCATCGCCATCCGCACCCTGGTGACCCGCGGCGAGACCATGCACGTGCAGGCCGGGGCCGGCATCGTGGCGGCCAGCCAACCCCACCTGGAACACGAGGAGTGCGTGAACAAGTCCAGGGCGGTCATCAACGCCATCGAGCTGGCCCGCCAGTCGCGTGCCCAGGGGGACCGCTAGCCATGTTGCTGGTCATCGACAACTACGACTCGTTCACCTACAACCTGGTCCAGTATCTGGCCGAGTTGGGGCAACAGGTGCGGGTGGTTCGCAATGATGAAGTATCGGTTGACGATGTGGCTCGTATGGCGCCGGAACATATTGTGATTTCTCCTGGGCCATGTACCCCGAACGAGGCCGGGATTTCGCTGGATGTGATCACCAGGCTGGCGGGCAAGATCCCCATCCTGGGCGTGTGCCTGGGACACCAATCGATAGGTCAGGCCTTCGGCGGCAAGGTCATCCGCGCCAAGGAGGTCGTGCACGGCAAGACCTCGCGCGTCTTCCATGACGACAAGGGGATCTTCGCCGGCCTGCCCAACCCCTTCGAGGCGACCCGCTATCACTCATTGGTGGTCGAGCGTTCCAGCCTGCCTGACTGTCTGGAGATCACGGCCAAGACCTGGGACGAAGAGATCATGGGGCTGCGCCACAAGACCCTGCCGGTCGAAGGCCTGCAGTTCCATCCCGAGTCCTTCCTGACCAAGGTGGGCAAGGATCTCCTGAGAAACTTCTTGCGCTTGACGAGGCCCACATGACCGACTCCGCTCCCAACTTTGGCATCCGCGAGGCCCTATCCCATGTGGTGGGCCGGCAACACCTGAGCGCATCGCAAATGGCCGCGGTGGTGGGCAGCATGATGGACGGCCAAAGCACTCCGGCCCAGGTCGGCTCGCTGCTGACCGCTCTGCACATGAAGGGCGAAACGGTGGACGAGGTGGTGGGCGCGGCGCTCGCCATGCGTCAACGCATGGTGCGGGTGGAGGCCAAGGGGGACGTGTTGCTCGACACCTGCGGCACGGGCGGGGATCGTTCGGGCACGGTCAACATCTCGACCCTGGCGTCCTTCATCGTGGCGGCCTGCGGGGTCAAGGTGGCCAAGCACGGCAACCGGGCCCTGTCCTCGCGCTCCGGATCTCACGACGTCATCGAGGCCATGGGCATCGACCCGGCGCCCACCCCCGAGATGGCCGCGCGCTGCCTGGACGAGGTGGGGATGTGCTTCATGTTCGCGCCGGTCTATCACGTGGCCACCCGGCACGTGGCCGGTCCCCGACGCGAGTTGGGATTCCGCACGCTGTTCAACATGCTGGGGCCGCTCACCAACCCGGCGGGTGCCCGCTACCACATGAACGGCGTGTTCGCGGCCGAGTTGTGTGAGGCCATGGCGCGCGCGCATGGCCAGTTGGGCTCGTGCCGGGCCCTGGTGGTCCACGGGGCGGGCAAGCTGGACGAGATCTCGACCGCCGGGGTGACCCAGGTGGCCGAGCTTCAGCAAGGGCAGGTTCGCTGCTACGAGATTCGGCCCGCCGACTTTGGTCTGGCCGAGGAGGATCCCGCTGGGCTGGTGGGGGGCGAGGCAGCGGACAATGCCCGCCTTTTGCAGCAAACCCTCGACGGGGGACGCGGCGCCATCCGCACGGCCGCCCTCATGGCCGCGGCGGCCAGCCTCTACGTGGTGGGCAAGGTCCCGGACCTCAAGGCCGGGGCTGACATGGCCGCCGACGCTCTCGATGGCGGTCGGGCCCGCGCCGTGGTCGGCAGGTTGCGGGCGCTCTCACCGGTGCAGAAGAAGGAATGATCCTCGATCAGATTCTCGAGCAGACCCGCAAGACGGTGGCTGCGGCGCGTGGCCGTACCCCCTTGCCCGAGGTCGAACGCCTGGCCGCCCAGGCGGCGCCGGCCCGTGATTTCCGAGCGTCCTTGCGCCGCCCGTCCGCCGTGGCCTGCATCTCGGAGTTCAAGCGCCGCTCGCCCTCCAAGGGGTGGATCCGACAGGGCGCCGAACCTCAGGTCATCGCCTCGGCTTATGAATCGGCTGGGGCTGCCGCCATTTCCGTGCTGACCGATGGCCCCTTCTTTGGGGGGGCGTTGGACGATCTACGCGCCGTGCGCGCCGCGGTGACCGTCCCGGTCCTGCGCAAGGATTTCGTGGTGGACGTCTACCAGGTGGCCGAGGCGCGCGCGGCCGGGGCCGACGCGATCCTCCTCATCGTGGCTGCCTTGTCTCGCGCCGAGCTGTGCGGATTGCTGGCCGAGACGCGGCGCTGGGGGTTGCACGCCCTGGTGGAGACCCACGACCGGGAAGAGGTCGAGACCGCGGTAGCCGTTGGCGCCGAGATCATCGGGGTCAACCACCGCGACCTGCGCACCTTCCAGATGAACATGGACCTGGCCACCCGTCTGCGGCCCAGCATCCCCGCGGACCGGGTGGTGGTGGCCGAATCGGGCATCCGCACGGCGGATGACGTGGCCAGGATGCGGGTCGCGGGGATCGATGCCATCTTGGTGGGCGAGAGCCTCATGGCCGAGCCCGACCCGGGGTTGGCGCTGCGCCGGCTCCTTCGCCAACCATGAGTTTCCTCATCAAGATTTGCGGCATCACCCGCCCGCAGGATGCTCGGCGCGCGGCGGAGGCTGGCGCGAACATGATCGGTCTCAATTTCTGGAGGGGGTCGAAGCGTTTCGTCAGCGAAAACCAGGCGCGCGAGATCGTGGCGGCTATCCCCGAGGGTGTCGTGAAGGTCGGCGTGTTCGTCAATCCGCACCCGCTGGTCGTCAGCGAGACCATCGAGGAACTCAAGCTGGACCGCGTCCAGTTGCACGGCGATGAGCACACCGACGGCTGGAACTCGCTTCGACCGGAACAGCTCATCCGCTCGGTGCGTGTGCGTGACGAATCCTCGCTCAAGGAGGCCGAGGGCTGGCAGGCCGACCTCTTCCTCTACGATGCGTATTCGGATGAGTTCGGGGGGAGCGGCAAGCGCGCGCCCTGGCACCTGCTGGCCCAGGGTGCGCGACGGCCATTCCTCCTGGCAGGCGGGCTGAACCCCGGCAACGTGGCCGAGGCCATCGCCGCCGTCCGACCCGACGGGGTCGACGTGGCCTCGGGGGTCGAATCGTCCCCGGGGATCAAGGATCTGCGCAAGCTGCGCGCCTTCATCAAGAACGCGCGCGCAGCCGGTGAATCAATTGGTCAATCGATTCGCCGGGCCTAGGCCCTCGCGCAAGACCGCCACCCAATCAGCAGTCTATAGATGGGAACCCTGGGTTCTCCCCTTCGGGGACTTCGGACCTGCACCTCCCCCTCCTTCCCCCAGGCGCTTCGCGCCTGCCTCGCCATACCCTCCCACGAAGCTGCGCGGCCGGCGAGGGCGAGGGCGAAGCCCGAGGAGGCGGAGGCGGGGCCCGCGCGGTCCCGAAGGCCGGCCGACTCCGCACGCGATCGGCTGACTAGTTGGTCAATCGATTCGCCGGGCCTAGGCCCTCGCGCAAGACCGCCACCCAATCGTCCACCAGGCTGACCACGGTGGAGGGCGGTCCGTTGAGAGTGCCGCCGTCCAGGATCAGGTCGATCTGCGACCCGTACTCCTGTTTGATCTCCGCGGCGGTGGTCAGGATGTGGCCGTCGCGTGACTTGGCCGTGGCCGACAAGATGGGCTTACCCAACCGCCAGATCAGCTTCTCGCACAGGGCGCTCTGCGGAATGCGCACCCCGATGGTGCGACGGTCGCCCTGCACGAAGGGCGAGGGCACCGTGGGCAGGGCCAGAAGCTCGGCGCAATAGGGGCCGGGAAAGATGCGGTTGACCATGCGGTAGGCGGATTCGCTCATACGGGTGTAGCGCGGAAGCTCGCCCATGTCGGGCAGCAAGAAGGTCAGGGGACGGGTCGTCAGGTTCACCCCGCGCATCTGCTGGATCCGTTCCACCGCTTCTTGCCTGCCGAACATGCAGCCCAGCCCGTACAGGGTATCGGTGGGGAAGGCGATGACGCCGCCCTCGGCCAGCACGGCAGCGGTCTGTTGCAGGACGGCCTCGGCGGGATCCGAGGGCGACACTTCGATGATGGGTGCCTTGGTCTGTGCCATGGATGAAGCGCCTATAGTGGCAGGGGAACGGCCCGCGCGCAAAGGCCTTGGGCGCGGCGCCCCGGCATGGCCGTGGGCGGAAGGCATGGGTACACTTGCCGCATGTTGGTGTCGCTCCTTTCTCTCGTGGCGGGCGTGTTGGTGGTGGGGCACGAATCGGCGAGCGTGGACGAACCGGTCCACCGCGTCTCCATCGAGGTGTTGGGGCCCATCGCGCGGGTTCAGGTTGAACGAAGCCTTTCGCTCGGCGGGAACGGCAAGAGCGAGAGCGTGCTGGACCTGGAGTTGCCGGAGGGAGCCGGCCTGGTCGACTTCGCCGCTCAGGTGGCGGGCAACCCCATCAGGCTCGCGCCCGTGGCGGCGGTCAACGGGCGCGCCAGCCACGCGGCGACGCTGGCCGGAAGACAGTTGTCGCCTGCCTCGGCGCCCTCGGAGGAGGCCGCCGCGCGCGTTCACCTGGTGCCCTTGGCGGGACCGGCCCAGGTGAACCTGCGCTACCGCTACACCGCGCTCCTAGGCTGCGTGGATGGCCGGCTGGTCTTGCGCGTTCCAGCCAGCATGGATGCGGAGCCCGTGCCGGCGCAGGTGACGGTTCAGTTCAAATTGGCGGCCGGGAACAAGCTGGCCGAGGCCACGGTGGCTGGTGTGCCGGTTCGTCTGGGAAGAAACGGCGGCGCCCCCGCGGTTCACGTCACGGCTCCTCGGCGCGCGGCCTGGGAAGTGAGCTTCGCCTTGCGCGGAGCCGCCGGCCCCTTCGGGAACCTGAGCGCGGCCCGCGGCCCCGGCCTGGGCCGCGAGCCCTCCAGCCTGGCGATCGCCATGTGCCGGTCCCAGTCTCCCGCGAACACCGAGCTGCCTGCGGAGGCCTGGCTGCTCATCGATCGCTCGCGCAGCGTGGGGGCGGGCGGCATGTCCACCCAGCGCGACTTGGCGCGCGCGCTGCTCGAAGCGTTGCCCCCGGCCGAGCGCTTCAACGCCTTCCTCTTTGCCCGGACCTCGACCCGCATCTTTCCCCTGCCGCGCGCCGCGACCCGCGAGGCCCTGGACGCGCTCGCAACCGCGGCCGATCCCAATCGTCTGGAGAACGGCACCGACCTGGTTTCGGCCCTGGAGCGCGTCGCCGAGGGGATCAAGGGTGACGTCACCCAGGGGGCGCGCCTGCTCACCATCATCACCGACGGCGCCATTCCCGAAGGGCAGAGCGCCGAGCGGTTGGCCGCGGCTCTGGCTCCGCTGGGAGGAGGAGGCAAGTTGCGCCTGCTGGTCCTGGTGGTGCGCCCGGCCGCCGACGAATCCGTGGCGCGCGAAGCGGTGGAGCGCTTGAACCGCTTCGCCGGCCGCTTCGGGGGGGTGGTGCGGGTACTGAGCGCCGAGAACGCGCGCGAGGTGGTGCGTTCCTCGACGAGGGCGCTGGCGCAGGGAGGGGATCTCTTCGCTCCTCGCCTGGCGGGAAACGAGGCCGCGCTCCTGGCGGCCAACGTTGGTCCCGGGCAGGGATTCTCCAGGCTGGTGAGCGGCCCCCGCAGCGCGCGTATCCACCTCATAGCCGAACACCAGGGCAGCACGGTTCGCGCCAGCGTGGCCGCCGCGACCTCTGGCAAGGAAGGACTGCCTGCCTTGCGTCTTCGCCACAAGGGGCAGGCCTGGTCGGGGCAGTCCCGGGAGGCGGCGGTCTTCATAGAGGAGTTGCAGGCGCAAGCCACCCCGTCGGATGACGGCGTGGTTCGGGGACAAATGGACCCCATGGTCCTGCGTAACGCTCTGGCGCTCGCCTTCTTGCCACGTGCGCGCGCCTGCTATCTGTCGCGCCGGGTGGGCAACAGCGCGGATCTGACCCTGAGCGGCCGGGTTCGGCTCGAGTTGCACCTGCAGCGCGGCGAGCTGGAGGACGCGATTATAGGTGGCGCGTCGACCTTGAACCGGCCGGAGATCGAGCGCTGTCTTCGTCAGGCGGCCTTCGAAATCGAGTATCCAAGACCCATGTTTCGCGATGCTCCCACGGTTGCTGCGCTGAATCTCGTGTTTCGACCCAGCAGTGCGCCACAAGAGGCCCATCCCGACGCCTCCGAGGCCGATCGGGAAATTGACCTTATTCTTGGCCCTGTTACCTTCGATCCCAAGAAACTACTTGAGGAAGAGGCTGACGCCGGGACCAGGAACGCAGGGAGAAAATCACCGGGAGAGTGAGTCAACTTGACCTGAACCCCAGTGCCGACTATAAAGCCACGTCCTTTCAAGAGGTTTGCAAATCATGTCGCTGAAGATGGGCCTGATGGGCCGCAAGTTGGGAATGACCCGTTTCTTTCACGAGGACGGATCGTCCTTGGGATGTACCGTGCTCGCAATCGGGCCTTGTGTTGTCACTGGACAACTCACGCCGGAGAAGCACGGATACTCTGCTCTGCAACTCGGTTTCGAGGAGCGCTCCGTTCGTCAATTGCGCCGTCCCCAGGCCAAGTTCTTCGAGAAGCTGAAGCTGGAGAAGACGCCCGCGATCCTGCGCGAGGTTCGCCTGGAGCCGGCTGACGTCGCCAAGTTCGAGGTGGGCAAGGTGGTGAAGGCCGAGGAGGTCTTCAAGTCGGGCGATGTGGTGGACGTGGTCGGCGTGTCCAAGGGCAAGGGCTACCAGGGTGTCATGAAACGGCACAGGATGGCCGGCGATACGGCCACCCACGGTACGCACGAGTTCTTCCGCCACGGTGGCTCCATCGGCTGTCGTCTGACCCCCGGTCGCACGTTCAAGAACAAGCGCATGTCTGGCCGCATGGGTAACGTGCGCTGCACGGCCTCCGACCTGGTGGTGGTCAAAGTTCTTCCCGAGCAGAACGTGGTGTTGGTCAAGGGCGCGGTGCCCGGACCGGCCCAGGGGCTGGTCTTCCTCAAGGGAAGCATGAAGAACGTGAAGAAGTACATCGTGCCGGTCATCCAGAAAGAGGTCGAGTCCAAGAACCCGATGAAGGCCTCCAAGAAGGGTCAGACCACCAAGTAATCTGGTGGGGCGGTCAAGTTGGGTTCGCTTCGCGACCGCAACCATCGCCACGACGCTTTCTTTCGCAAGGCCCGCAGCGAGGGGTTCGTCGCGCGGTCGATCTACAAACTCGAGGAGATCGACCGCCGACACCATCTCCTGCGCCCCGGCATGCGCGTGCTCGATCTGGGCTGTCGGCCTGGCTCGTGGCTGCAGTACGCTTGCCGGATCGCTGGTCCTCACGGGACGGTGGTGGGGGTGGACCGCTACCCCCTCCCCAAGCCTGTGGCGGGCGCCCACGTCCTGGTTGGCGATATCCACGTTCTGACGGATCAGGAGCTGCTGCACGGCCTGCCCGCCTACGACGTGGTCATGTCCGACATGGCTCCGGACACCACCGGGATCCGAGCCACCGATCAGGCGCGCTCGATCGCGCTGGTGGAGGAAGCCCTGGGACGAGCCGAACGGCTGCTCGCCCCGCTGGGGGCTTTCGTGGCCAAGGTCTTTCAGAGCCCGGAGGTGGCCGCCCTGCGCACGCGCATGAGCAAGCGTTTCGCGGAGGTTCGCTTGTTCAAGCCCGAGAGTTCACGCGGCGAGAGCACCGAGCTGTACCTGATCGGCAAGGGCTTTGCCTAGTCTCTCGCGTCGGGGCCCGGCGCGAGAGACAGGTTGAGCCTTTTCTCCACCACGATGGCGCGCCACATCTGAACCTGGGCGACGGAGAAGCCCCGGAAAGGCTCCCCGGTCCACTTGCACACGCATTGGCCGAGCTTGTCGCGAATCGCCTTGGCGTCCTCGGGTTCGCTGAGGTCGTCGCAGTTGTCCGGGTACCTGGCCAACAGACGCTGGAACTCCAGGACGTTGTCCTGCCGGTTTACGAGATAGCGGCAGAGCGAGCGTATTCGTTCCTGCGGCTCGGTGTGAATGACGGCATCCGTGCATTCCTCTCGGGGGGGGGCTGTGGGACCGAGCAGAGGCTTCACGGGATGGATATCGTTCGCAGGAGAGGCTTTCTTAACGCCCATGACCACAATTTTTCAATTGCCGCAGTGTGCGGGAAGTGAGCTGTCAGCGCGGGTGTCGACACTGCTGATTCAGATGCTCCCGTTGCCGTCGCTGCTGCGGTCCTCGCGACGCGCCGGCTCGGTCTGAATTCGAGTCAGCAGTCGTTAAGCTGGGCCTCGGATCTTCCGAGAGAGGAGGGCAGCCCTTTCGACTGACCGAAAGTGAGTGCTGGCTTGGCTGAACCATTTCGCGTCCTCATCTTTCATCCTGGTGACCTCCGGGGGAACCCAGGCGCCCCAGGGTGGTGGGCATGACGTGATCCACATGAAGGACGGCGCGCGCCTCGCGCAGGTGGCGCGATCCCGTCTCGACGCCGCCTCGAACCAGGAGGTTGGTGGAGCCCCCAAGCTGAGCGAGAGCGATCTGCGCAACCTGCTGGACATCTCGCCCTTTGCCGCCGTGGTCTTCGACGAGAAAGGCCTGCTCGTCTACGCCAACCCCCGCTACTTCGATCTGTTTGGCCATAGCGGGCACGGGCCGGCGACGCTCGATGAATGGTGGCGGCTGGCCTATCCGCAGGTCGATTATCGCGAACGCGTGCAAGCCGACTGGATGGCTCGTCTGTCCGAGGCCGCGCAAAACGACACCAGCATGCGTCCCATGAACGCCGTCATCACCCGGCAGGACGGGACGGTTTGCCACGTCGAGTTGTTCGCGGCGCGCATGGGGGAACGCCTGTGCATTGTCGCGGTTGACATCAACGAACGCGAGCGGGTCGAGGCGGCGCGGCGTGCGGGCGAGGAGCGCTACCGGCGCTTCGTGCAGATGAGCGGCGAAGGGGTGTGGCGCTTCGACCTCCTGCCCCCAATGACGCCGGACCTGCCGGAGGACGTGCTGGTCGAGCAGCTCTTCGAGCGGGCTTACGTGGGCGAGTGCAACGACGAATTCGCTCGACAGCTTGGCTACAACCGCGCTCCCGACGTTCTCGGACGACGCCTGGCCGAGTTGATGCGCGGGGAGCGCGAACAACAGTTGGCAGCGTTTCGTAGCTTTGTGCGCGGCGGTTTCAGGGTGGCCGACCTGCTGACCTCGTCGAGTCCAAGCGCGGAGCAGGCCATTTGGACGGTCAGCAGCCTGGTCGGTATCATCGAACAGGACTGGCTGGTGTGCGTCTGGGGGACCCGACGAGATGTGACCTCGCAGAGGCTGGCGCAACAAGCCTTGCAGCGCAGTGAAGTGGAGTTCCGTGCCATCTTCGACCGCGCACCGGTGGGCATCGTTCTGGTTTCGCCCGAGGGGCGGATCCTGCACGCCAACGAAGCCTTCCGGGACATCCTGGGTCATGCCGAGGACGATGTCGGCCCACTCCGATTCGACGATTTCGTTCACCCCGATGACCGCGAACGGATGCGAGGTGTCCACGTGGGGCTGACCGAGGGGGGGGAGGGGGCGCGGGATTGGATCCAGATCGAAACCCGCTTCCTTCGCAAGGACGAGACCATCGCCTGGGTCAGCCTGGTGGCCTCGGCCGTGCGCGACGAGAAGGGGGCGTTGGTCCGCGCCATCTGCGTTCTGCACGACATCACCCGACGGCGGCTGGCCGAGACGCAACAGACTCGTCACCAGCAAGAGCTGGTGGCGCTCAACGAGATCGTCACGGCGACGACCTCGACCCTGGATCCTCGGGAGATCCTGGACAGCGTCTTGCAAAGCGTGCGCAGGATGTCGCACGTCGATCGGACCAGCATCATGCTGCTCGACCGCGAGAGCGGCCTCCTGGAAACCGCTGCCGTGGTCGGCCCGGAAGGCCCTTTGGCGGCCCACCTGCGCTTGTCGCGCGGGCAAGGGGCCGCCGGACAGGTGTTGAACGACCTCAAGCCCCTGGTGATCTCGGATGTGCGCGCTTCCTCGCAGTACGTGGCGTCCAGCGAGGAGCACGAGGGCATGGGCTTGACCGAGAAAGAGGCTTTGGGTTACGTGGGCTTCCCATTGGTATCGCGAGGCAAGGTCATCGGTGTGCTCTCCCTGGTCACGACCAAGCACCGCGATTTCTCGGCGGATGAGATTGCCTTCCTGCAGGCGGTGTGTGGCGCGGTCGCGGTCAGCATCGAGAACGCCCTGATCCACCGGGATATCCAACGTCGGGCAGAGAAGCTGGCCGGCGAAATTGCTCTGCAGAAGCACTACGCGGAGAACGTGGTTCGCAGCATCACCGACGGCGTGTTCACCGTCGACAGCCAGAACCGCATCGTCTCATGGAACCGCGGGGCCGAGGGGATCACCGGTTTCGGCGCGGAGGAGGCGGTGGGACGCCTGTGCCATGAGGTCGGCAAGCACTATCAGCCCGATGGGCAGCCCTTGTGTTTCACCGACTGGTGTCCCTTCGTCGAGGTCCGCCGCACCCTGCTGCCGCTCAACGCACGCGAGGTGGCGGCCAGGCACCGCGATGGTCGACACCTGACGGTGAGTGTCAGCGCGGCGCCTCTCTTCGACGACAAGGGCGAGTTTCAGGGCGTGGTGACCGTGTTTCGCGACGTCTCTCGCGAACGCGAGTTGATCGACGGGATCCAGCGGGCGGACCGGGCCAAGAGTGCTTTCCTGGCCAGCATGTCGCACGAGATCCGCACCCCGATGAACGCCATCTTGGGGTTCACGCAGCTTCTGCTGAGGGACACGAACCTCACGTCCGCGCAACGTCAGTACTTGGAGACCATCGGGCGCAGCAGTGAGCACCTGCAGGCCCTGATCGATGACGTCCTCGAGATGTCGAAGATCGAGGCCGGGCGCGTTTCCGTGAACCTGGCGGTCTTCGATCTGCGCGGCATGATGGCCGACCTGACGGGGATGTTTCGCCTGCGCACCGAAGCCAAGAACCTGAGCTTCGAGGTCAAGGTGGACGACAATGTGCCCGAGTACCTGGTCAGCGACGAGCGGAAGCTGCGGCAGATCCTCATCAACCTGCTGGGAAATGCCATCAAGTTCACCGAGCATGGGTTTGTGACTATGCGCGTGTGGACGGAGACGCAGGACGGGTCGGGCGCGCGGCTGTTGATCGACGTGGAGGACAGCGGTCCAGGGATCCCGATCACGGATCGCGAGCGCATCTTCGATCCCTTCGAACAGGCTGCGGCCGGAACGCGGGCCGGGGGAACGGGGTTGGGCTTGGCGATCAGCCGGCAATTTGCGCGACTGTTGGGTGGGGACGTGACGGTGACCAGCGAGATGGGACGCGGGAGCTGTTTTCGCATCGTGGTGGCTTTTGCCACCAGCGATTCGCAGTCTCCAAACCTGCCCACGCCCGCCAGTCGGGTGATCGGCATCAAGCCCACGGGGGCCTCTCATCGTGTGCTGGTGGTGGATGATCAGCCGGAGAATCGCAAGCTGATGTCGCAGATGTTGGAGGCGGTGGGCTACCAGGTCAAGGAAGCCAAGGATGGCGCCGAGGCGGTGACGCTGTCCTCGGACTGGCGACCGCACGCGATCCTGATGGACATGCTCATGCCCAGGGTAGGAGGCGCGGAGGCCATTCGGCAGATTCGGGTGCAGCCCGAGGGGGCGAAGACCTTCATCCTCGCGGTGTCGGCCAGCGCCTTCGCGGAGAACCGGGAGCAAGCGCGCAGCGCCGGCGCCGACGACTTCATGAGCAAGCCTTTTCACGATTTCGATCTGCTCGAACGCCTGCGCGTGCGCCTGGGCGTGGAGTACATCTCGGTTCCCGTGGCGGCTTCGAGCACGCCGGGGCCGCTTCCCACCCGACAGGCCAAGGGTGCCCTGTCGGCCCGCCTTCCCGCGGCCGTGCGCCAGCAGCTACATACCGCGGCCCTACACGCCGATTATGATCGGTTGATGAGCCTGGCCAACGAGCTTGCCTCTATCGACGCGGAAGCCGCATGCCTGCTGCGCCAAACCGTCGAACGCTTCGACTACCAGCAGCTCATCGATGATGGGCAGGGCGGGCATGAGCATGCCTGAGCAGCCGCCGGCCCCCCCGGACAGTGGGGTCAACATTTTGGTGGTGGATGACACCCCCGCCAACCTGCAGGTGCTGGTGGGCATGCTCAAGGAGCACGGACACCGCGTGCGGCCGGTTCTGGACGGTCGCATGGCCTTGCGCTCCGCCAAGGCCGACATCCCCGATCTCATTCTGCTCGATATCAACATGCCGGACATGAACGGATTCGAGGTGTGCGAGCAGATCAAGGCCGATCCCAAGCTGGCCGACATCCCTGTGATCTTCATCAGCGGGAACAACGAGACGGCGGACAAGGTGAAGGCCTTTTCGGTGGGCGGCGTCGATTACGTGACCAAACCGTTTCACATGGCCGAGGTGGAGGCGCGGGTGGCGACCCACGTGGAGCTGCGGCGCAAGCGGCGCGAGCTGCAGGAGAGCCTGGAATCGTTGCGTCGTCTGGAGGGCCTGCGCGACAGCCTGGTGCACATGGTGGTGCACGACCTGCGCTCGCCGCTGGCCGCCATCTCCGCATGTCTGGAGGTCATCAAATGGGACGCCGAGGAGCAACACCGGCGCGAGCTGGCCTCGGACGTGGAGACCGCGCTGCACGCCACGCGCACCATCATTCGCCTGGTCAACTCCGTCCTGGACGTCAGCAAGATGGAGGGCTCGCAGATGCACTTGCAGCTCGCCCCCTGCGACGTCGCGGGCATCGCGCGCGACAGCCTGGACGAGTTGGAGTCGTTGGTGGGGGCGCGGCGCCTGGTGCGCAATTGGCCCGATGAGCCCGTGCTGGCCGTCGTCGACCGAGACGTGGTCACGCGTATCGTGCAGAACCTGCTGGCCAACGCCCTCAAGTTCACGCCGGCGGGCGGCAGGATCACGGTCACGGTCGAGGCCACCGACGAGATGGTGCGGGTGGCGGTGGAAGACACCGGACCCGGCATCCCGCGCGAGTACCGGGCGCGCGTCTTCGAAAAGTACGGCCAGGTCGAGGCCGCCTCGCGCGGGCAGAAATTCTCGACCGGAATGGGCCTGACCTTTTGCCGACTGGCGGTGGAGGCCCACGCCGGGCGCATCGGCGTGGAGAGCGAAGTCGGCCAGGGCAGCACCTTCTGGTTCACGCTGCCCCGCAAGGGCCCGTAACGCAACGGTCGAATCGCGCGGCTCAGTTTCCCTGTTCGCCGCCTGCGCGTTTGAGCTTGTCGAGCAGGGTGGTGCGGCTCAGGCCAAGGAGCTCGGCGGCGCGGGTCTTGTTGCCGCCCGAGGTGCGCATGGCGCGGTCGATGAGCGCGGCTTCCATGCGGGCCAGAGTGGCGACCAGATCGATGGCCTCACCGGGGGCCTCGGAGGGAGCACCGGCGTGGGCGGCGGAGGCCAGGAGATCGGTCGAGGGGTTGCGCACGGCGGGGGGGAGATCCTCGATGCCGATCACGCCCGTGCGGTTGAGGATGACCATGCGTTCGATCAGGTTCTCCAGCTCGCGCACATTGCCCGGCCAACTGTAGAGCTGCAGAGCTACCAGGGCGGGCTCGGACAGGGTGGTGCTCTTCTTGCTGCGTCGGTTGGCCGACGCCAGGAAGTGCCGCGCAAGCTGCGGCACGTCCTCGGCGCGCTCGCGTAGAGCGGGCAGGAGAATGGGTACCACGTTGAGGCGAAAGAAGAGATCGCCGCGGAACTTGCCCTCCTTGACCAGGCCTTCCAGATCCTGGTTGGAAGCCGCGACCACACGTGTGTTGACCGAGCGGGTCTTGGATTCGCCTACCGGCGTGACCACGCGATCTTGCAGGACACGGAGCAGCTTGACCTGCAGCCCGAGGGGCAGCTCGCTGATCTCGTCCAGAAAGAGCGTGCCTCCGTCGGCCTCGACGAATTTTCCGGAGCGCGCCTCGGTGGCGCCGGTGAAGGCCCCGCGGGCGTGGCCGAAGATTTCGCTCTCCACCAGGCCCTCGGGGATGGCGCCGCAGTTGAGCGCCACGAAGGGGTTACCCAGCCGAGGTGAGAAGGCGTGGAT
The DNA here is from genome assembly GCA_964535465.1 of uncultured Myxococcales bacterium. Classification (GTDB taxonomy): domain Bacteria; phylum Myxococcota_A; class Polyangia; order Fen-1088; family Fen-1088; genus Fen-1137. Next base: position 7,851 of record CAZHUY010000096.1, on the reverse strand, counting down.
GAGGCGGGCCACCACCTCCTTGCCCGTGCCGCTTTCGCCCAGCAGCAGGACGGTGGCGTCGGTGGGGGCCACCTGACTGACGATCTCGATGACGCCGCGGAGGGCCGCGGAGTCTCCGACCAGGATGGCCTGGGGCTCGGCCAGATCGTTGCTGCGGGTGGCGGCGGCCTTGGGGCTGGGGCGGCTGCCGTGGGCCAGCGCCGCCTCCACCACGTCCTTCAGCTCGTCAGCGTTGCACGGCTTGACCAGGAAGTTGAAGGCGCCAAAGCGCATGGCCTCTACGCACTCCGAGATGAGCGTGCTGGCGGTCAGAATGATGACCGGCGTGCGCGCCGGGGTCTCCTGGGCCTTGCGCAGCACCGCGAACCCGTCCTCGCGCGGCATACGCAGATCGCTCACCACCAGATCGAACCCGCCGGTCTCGAGCGCGCGAATGGCCTCCAGTCCGTCGGCGGCCTCGCTCACACGATGGCCCAGGCGCTCGACGGCGCGCCGGACCACCATGCGTATCTCGGGTTCATCGTCGACAACCAGGACTCGTGCCACGGCCCGCAATTGTATCATCACCCGAGCGCCTGCGCAGGGCCGTGAGCGCGCTGTCGGCGCTTGACTTCCTCGGTGAACTCACGCGCGCTCCCTGATACGCTCGCGCGCAAGAGCATGTCGCCCGAAACACCCGCCCCGCGCATCCACATCCTGCCTCCCACCCTGGCCGACCAGATCGCCGCCGGCGAGGTGGTCGAGCGTCCCGCCTCGGTGGTCAAGGAGCTGTGCGAGAACGCCATCGACGCGGGCGCCCGACGTGTGGACGTGGAGGTCGAAGCGGGAGGAAGCCGTCTCATCCGTGTGGTCGACGACGGCTGCGGCATGAGCCCTGCCGAGGCAGGGTTGGCGCTCAGGCGACACGCCACCTCGAAGATTACCTCCCCCGACGATCTGTGGGGCCTGCGCACCTTTGGCTTCCGCGGCGAGGCCCTGCCTTCGATCGCCGCCATCTCCCGCCTCAGCTTGCGGACCAAGCTGGCCGGGGCCAGCGCCGGCTTCAACCTGCAGGTCGAGGCGGGGAACGAGGTCGACGCGGGCGAGGTGGGGATGGCCGAGGGCACGCAGGTCGAGGTTCGCGATCTTTTCTACAACACACCGGCGCGCCTGAAGTTCTTGAAGTCCGAGGCCACCGAGACGGCCAACGTCTCCGAGGCCCTGCTGCGCCTGTCCCTGGGTCACCCCGAGGTCCATTTTCGCCTGCGCGCCAACGGGCGCATGGCGCTGGATCTTCCGCCCCATCGGGACATGTCCGAGCGGGTGCGCGCGGCCCTGGCCCGGCGAGGCGCTCAGGTTCTGCACGAAGCCGAGGGGGAAGAGGGTGGGGTGAAGGTGCGCGGGTTCTTGGCCTCCCCCGAGGCGTCGGCGCCGGGGGGGCGCTCCACCTTCCTTTTCGTGGGCCGGCGCTTCGTGCGCGACCGCTCGCTGCTGCACGCCCTGGCCCAGGGCTACGGCGAGCTGTTGGAGAAGGGGCGTTACCCGCTGGCCGCCCTGTTCATCGAGGTGCCCGGGCAAGAGCTGGACATCAACGTCCATCCTCAGAAGCTGGAGGTCCGTTTCTCGCGACCGCAGGAGGTTTACGCGGCCGTGCGCCACGTGGTGGCGCGCGCGGTGAGCAAGGCGCCCTGGTTGGCGGCGGCGCCCATCCGAGCTCACACCTTACCGCCCGAGCGTGACGGCGAGATGCCGGAGCCGCGTCTTGCGCCGCGCCCGTCGTCGGGGCTTGGGCAAACCGGTTTCAGTCTGGGGGCTCCTCGCGCGCAGGCCAACAAGATCGACTTGCCTAGCCTGCTGCGCGACGAGCCCGCATTCGACGACCCCGGCGAGGCGAGCGGTTTGGCGGGCCACGCAGCCTCGCGGGACATCATGCAGGCAGGGGGATTCTTCGGCGAATTGGAGTACATCGGGCAGCTTCGCCGCACCTACCTGGTGTGCGAGGGCGCGTCCGAGTTGGTCCTGGTCGACCAACACGCGGCCCACGAGCGCATCGTGTTCGAGCGGCTGCGCACCGCCCACCGCCAGCTCGCCGTGGCTCGCCAGCGCCTGCTCTTCCCCATCCCCATCGAACTGGACGAGGCGGCCAGCGCAGCCACGCGCGAAAACGGCGCGATGGAGGCCCTGGCGGGCTTGGGTTTCGAGGTGGAGGCCTTTGGTCCCAACACCATGCTCCTGCGCGCCGTCCCCGATCTGCTGAAAGACGTGGATCCCAAACCCCTGCTGCGCGATGTCCTGCTCGGGGTGGCGGAGGGCGATTCCGTGCGCCGGGCCGAGGAGAGCTTCGAGCAGGTCTTCGCCACCATGGCGTGTCACGGGGCGCTGCGCGCCGGTGAGGCGGTCTCGCGCGAGGTGGCGCTGAACCTGCTCAGGCAGCTCGACGGCGTGGATCTGCACTCTCACTGCCCGCACGGTCGTCCGGTGCTCCTGCGCATGCCCATCGCCGAGATCGAGCAGCGCCTGGGGCGAACCTGACATGGTGGTCGCCATCCTGGGCCCGACCGCTTCGGGCAAGAGCCAACTTGGTGTCGCCCTGGCCGAACGCCTGGCGGGCGAGATCGTGTGCTGCGATTCCATGCAGGTCTATCGCGGCATGGACATCGGCACCGGCAAGCCCACGCGTGAAGAGCAGCGCCTGTGTCCCCACCATCTCCTGGATGTGGTGGACCCGGGCGAGCCCTTTCACGCGGCCACCTGGGCACGCCAGGCTCGCCTCGTCATCGAACAGATTCGCGCGCGTGGCCGCTTGCCCATCATCGTGGGCGGCACGGGATTGTACTTCCGTGCCTTGCGCGGCGGCCTGTTCGAAGCCCCGCCCTCGGATGCGGGTATTCGCGCTCGTCACAAGGCGGAAGCCGAGGCCCTCGGCGTTCCCGCCCTGCACGCGAGGTTGCAGACCATCGATGCGGAGGCCGCCAGTCGCATCCTGCCGGGCGACTTGGTGCGCGTCAGCCGCGCGCTCGAGGTGTTCGAACAGACCGGCGTGCCCATCAGCGAGTTGCGCAAGCGGGCGGTGGAGCCGCCGCTGCCCTGGCCGCTCTTCGCGATCATCCTCGATTTCCCCATGTCCGAGCTGCGGCCACGCATCCACGCGCGTGTGGACCAGATGATGGCCGCCGGCTTCCTGCCCGAGGTGGAGGCGCTGCGCGCGGCCGGCCACGGCCCCACGCGCGCCCTGGCCGCGCTCGGCTACAAGCAGCTGGGGGCCCACCTGGATGGCAGCCTGAGCCTGGAGCAGGCGGTGCTGGAGACCAAGACGGCGACATGTGCCTATGCGCGTCGGCAGAGGACCTGGTTCCGGCGCGAACCGGCCGACCTGAGAGTCCCCCAGCCGCCTTCCATCGAGGTCCTGACGCGCGATCTGGCGGCGCGTCTTTAGGTGCAGAAGTCCACCCCAATCTGGTAGACACTTGCCTCGCATCCCGTTCCGAAAGAGTATGGCTCGTCCATGGCAAGCAAGAAGGAAAAGACCAAGGAACTCCCGGTTCTCGATTTCGAACGGCCGGTGGTGGAGTTGCAGCGCAGGATCGAGGATCTCAAGCAGCGCACGCGCCTCTCGGGCGATATCCGGCGCGAGATCGAGACCCTCGAGAAACACGCGCGCGACCTGCAGGACCAGATATTTTCGAATCTGACGCCGTGGCAGAGCGTGCAGTTGGCGCGGCACCCTGGTCGCCCCTACACCCTGGACTATGTGCCGCGGCTCTTCACCGACTTCCGCGAGGTTCACGGTGACCGGCGATTCGCTGACGATCCGGCCATGATCGGCGGCATCGGGTTCTTCTCGGGCGTGCCCGTGGTGTGCCTGGGGCAGCAGAAGGGGCGCACCACCAAGGAGAAACTGGCGCGCAACCTGGGCATGGCCAAGCCCGAGGGCTATCGCAAGGCCATGCGTTTGATGGATATGGCGGCTCGCTTCGGCAAGCCCATCATCTGTCTGCTGGACACCCCGGGCGCCTTCCCGGGGATCGACGCGGAGGAGCGGGGGCAGGCCGAGGCGGTGGCCAAGAACCTCGAATTCATGGCCTCGCTGCCCGTGCCCATCATCTCCGTGGTCATCGGCGAAGGCGGCTCGGGCGGGGCGTTGGCCATCGGGGTGGCCGACCGCCTCCTGATGCTCGAGTACTCCGTTTACTCGGTCATCACGCCCGAGGGATGCGCCTCGATTCTCTTCCGCAGCGACGAGCGCAAGGCCGAGGCCGCTGCGGCCATGAAGATGACCGCGCCCGACTTGGCCCGCTTGGGCATCGTCGACGAGGTGGTGCCCGAGGCCCCGGGCGGGGCTCATCGCAACTTCGATTTGACGGCGGGCAATCTGGCTGCGGCCCTGCGTCGCCACCTTTCGGACCTGTTGCCCTTGCCCCGCAGCCTGCTCAAGGATCTTCGCTACCAGAAGTACCGGCGCATGGGCGCCTTCCTGGAAGCCAACGATGTGGCCAGCTAGCGCGCTTGATTGGAGGTTGACGTGGCCCAGACCAGAAGAAGCGTGAGTCCCGGGGCCGAGGAGATCCTGGGGCTCTACTTTCCCGTGTTGGACCATGGCTTCGTGGCCCTGGTCGATTACATGGGCTCGGACGAGGACATCGAGCGCGCGGCCCGGGTGAGCTACGGTTACGGCACGCGCCCGCGCAGCCAAACCCGCGGGCTGCTGCGCTACCTGCGCCGGCACCATCACACCACGCCCAGCGAGATGGTCGAGCTGAAGTTCCACTGCTGCATGCCCATCTTCGTGGCCCGCCAGTGGATTCGCCACCGCACCGCCAACGTCAACGAGATGTCGGGGCGCTACAGCCTCATGCCCATGCTCTTCTACACGCCACCGGAGGAACAGCTGCAGACCCAGACCGCCCAGAACAAACAGGGCAGGGCGGGGCAGATGCTGGCGGACGGTGTGCGTCGCGAGGCCAAGCAACGCTGGCAGGACGGACGCGCCGATGCCGTGGCCAACTACGAGTGGCTGACCGGTCACGAGGTGGCGCGCGAGTTGGCGCGCATCGATCTGCCCCTGTCGACCTACACCCAGTGGTACTGGAAGATCGACCTGCACAACTTCCTGCACTTCCTCTCGCTCAGGGTCGACCGGCATGCCCAGTGGGAGATCCAGCAGTACGGCCGCGTGATGGCCGGCATGCTCAGACGGGTGGCGCCTCTCTCTTACGAGGCGTGGATCGACTACGACCTGTGCGCCGCTCGTCTGTCGCGCATGGAGCTGCAGGCCCTGCGGGCGCTGCTCCAGGTGGGCGAGGGCAACATCAGGGGCCAGGGCGCGGGATTGGATGGCGAGGCCCTGGGCAAGCTGGGCCTGAGCACCCGAGAGGTCGACGAGTTCCTGGCCATCCTGCGGCCTTGCGAGGTGCCCGAGTTCCAGGTGGACCCGGCCGACGCCGTGCCCGCCGATTCCTTCGCCGCGCGCTTCGCCGCCGCCATTCCCCAGGGCGAGAGCGTGCCGGGCGAGGGCTGACCCGAGTTGGCGTGCGCAGCCGTCCGGCTTCGCCGGACGCGCAGCTTCGCGGGAGGGTATGGGAACCCTCCCAGGGCAGCCCTTTCAAGGTGAGGGCTGTGGACGCACGCTGATGTAGGTGCGTGCGTTTGGCGGGAATTTTGACGCCGGTCAGGTCACGTCGCCTGATCGGCGCCATGATTTTAGACGCGGTTCTTGAAAGGTTCGTTGCACATAGCCCCATTACGGTCATGGCTCAGTTGGGGTTGGAGCGGACGCTGGACCCCAGTTGGGTGGAGGAATTGTTCGAGGAGCATCGCGGTCGGCAGTACCAGCGAGAGCTCCTGTTTTCGACGGTGGTGGATATCGTCGCCCTTGTTGCCCTGGGGTTGCGGCCTTCGATCCATGCGGCCGCACGGGCCCGTCAGGATCTGCACGTCTCCTTGACTGCGCTGTACGACAAGCTCAACCGCACCGAGCCCGCACTAGGACGGGCGCTGGTTCAGCAGAGCGCCGAGCGCCTCGCGCCGGTTGTCGAGCAATTCAGGTCCGGCCAGGCGTCGATTTGCCCGGGATATCGGGTGCGTATCGTCGACGGCAACTGTCTTGCCCCCAGCGACAAGAGGCTGAAGCCGCTGCGCAAAGTCCGCAGCGCGGCTCTGCCTGGTCGCTCGCTGGTGGTTTATGACCCTGACCTGATGCTGGTGACTGATGTGTTGCCCAGCGAAGACGGTCATGCCGGTGAGCGAGCTCTGATGGCGGAACTCATCCCCACCGCACGTCCTGGAGACCTGTGGATTGGCGACAGGGCCTTCTGCACATTCCGTTTTCTGGCGGCATGGACCGAGCAGGGGTGCGCATTCCTGGTCCGCGAGCACAGCGCCAACGCCAGATTCACTTTCTCCGATCCCCCACGGAAACGAGGAGAATCCGAATCGGGCCCCGTGTTCGAGCACTGGGTCCATTGCACAGGCCCGGATGGCAGCTCAATTCGTCTTAGACGAATTGAGCTGCACCTACGCAAACCGACGGAGGACGGCGACACGATCATCAGCATCATGACCAATCTGCCGGAGCAGCTATCGGCGGCAGAAATAGCCGACCTGTACCGTCGCCGTTGGACCATCGAGAGCATGTTTCAGAAGCTCGAATCAGTGCTGGCCAGTGAGATCTCCACGTTGGGCTATCCCCGTGCCGCTCTCTTCTCCTTCTGCGTGGCGACCCTGGCTTATAACGTCCTCAGCATGTTGCAGGCGGCGGTAGAGGCCAAGCACAGCATTGAACCCCGCTCTCCAGCAGAGCTATCGCTGTATTTCGTCGCCACCGAGGTCAGAGCCATCCACGCCGGCATGATGATCGCTGTCCCGGCCCAGCAATGGGCGCCCTGGCGCGAACTCCCAGTACGCGAGTTTTGCCGGCTGCTTCTTCGCCTGGCCTCCAACGTTGATCCCGCAACCCTGAGAAAGACCGTCCGTGGGCCCAAGCAGCGCGTGAAAAGGAACAAGGTCCCCCCAAGCATAGCCGGCGCCCACGTCTCTACGGCACGACTTCTCGATCATCGAAGGCGAACACCTTGAAAGGGCTGCCCTCCCAGGGTTCCCATCAACGTCCGCGTGCGGAGGCGTCCGGCTTCGCCGGACGCGCAGCTTCGCGGGAGGGTATGGGAACCCTCCCAGGGCAGCCCTTTCAAGGTGAGGGCTGTGGACGCACGCTGATGTAGGTGCGTGCGTTTGGCGGGAATTTTGACGCCGGTCAGGTCACGTCGCCTGATCGGCGCCATGATTTTAGACGCGGTTCTTGAAAGGTTCGTTGCACATAGCCCCATTACGGTCATGGCTCAGTTGGGGTTGGAGCGGACGCTGGACCCCAGTTGGGTGGAGGAATTGTTCGAGGAGCATCGCGGTCGGCAGTACCAGCGAGAGCTCCTGTTTTCGACGGTGGTGGATATCGTCGCCCTTGTTGCCCTGGGGTTGCGGCCTTCGATCCATGCGGCCGCACGGGCCCGTCAGGATCTGCACGTCTCCTTGACTGCGCTGTACGACAAGCTCAACCGCACCGAGCCCGCACTAGGACGGGCGCTGGTTCAGCAGAGCGCCGAGCGCCTCGCGCCGGTTGTCGAGCAATTCAGGTCCGGCCAGGCGTCGATTTGCCCGGGATATCGGGTGCGTATCGTCGACGGCAACTGTCTTGCCCCCAGCGACAAGAGGCTGAAGCCGCTGCGCAAAGTCCGCAGCGCGGCTCTGCCTGGTCGCTCGCTGGTGGTTTATGACCCTGACCTGATGCTGGTGACTGATGTGTTGCCCAGCGAAGACGGTCATGCTGTTGAACGTCAACTACATTCACTCGGCAACGTCAATTACATCGCCCCATCAGCC